>DLCF01000028.1:567-35198 GCA_002480485.1 Planctomycetaceae bacterium UBA7805 | reverse complement strand
TCCACCTAAGGGTCAGACGGGACCTATGTTTAGTAATTTGCATATGATTTTTAACTCACTTACTACCCCACTCTTGCCGTTGGCAATCTACCTGATCTTTTTAGGCCTACTTAATCTTGGGCCTAGTCCGAAAGTTTTCACCGGCCGCCTTGATCGGATGTACTTATATGCGGGAGTATCTGGTCTAGTTATTTATGGGCCCATCCAGATTCTTCTTCCATCGAACGCGGTGATTCGCTTTGGTGATCATGTTTGGTATCCGATGATGGTTCTCTATTTCTTTGGTGTTCTTGCGATTTCAATGGTGAGTCGTCCGCAACTCGTTATCTATAATCTGAGCTATCAGGACTTCTCACTGCTTTTGTCGCGTGTAAAAAAACGTGAAGTGTGGATGGAGGAAAGGTTTGGAAATGTAATACAAATCATAGATTTGGAAATTCAGTTTGAAATCACGTCGGTCCACGCAATGAAAAGTGTTAGTCTCTGTGCAACACGTGGTAATCAATCTAATTTGGGGTGGCACGAATTACATAAAATGCTGCGGCGGGAATTAATCTCTTATAAAGCATCCCCTAACGGGTTTGGTTGGATATATCTTGCCAGCGGATTGGTGCTAGCTGCGATGGTTGGTTGGACTTCTGTATCGATGGCCTGAGGCACACCGTGGGGAGGAATTATGAGGTTTATAATTTGAAAGTATGTACGGCGTTTTGCATCGCATCCATGGCTTGTCGCTGGCACCGCTGGCAGAAAATGCGGGGCTCTGTCTAGATGTTGTGAGTCTCAATCCACTACGACCAACTGGTCTTACCGGGCATTGATGTCGCAGCTTTCCCAAAGGTCGCCCCTTGACGTTGTGAGGGCCCAAGATTTAATCTGCATGAGGGTTGGTGATTGGCCTTGCATACCCTTCAGACCGCCCTATAATCCGGCGAATTTTGTTTCGGCGACGGGGGGTGTTTCATCTTCCAGTCGTCGTTTAGCAGATTGTCGACGCGTCGTTTTGGATAAGATTTGTGAGTTACAGGCGGGTGTAGCTCAGTTGGCAGAGCACAACGTTGCCAACGTTGTTGTCGTGGGTTCGAATCCCATCACCCGCTCCTAGAGGCATTAAGCCTATTTTATTTTTTGCGAGGCCACGGTTTGCGGAAGGAATATTGATCAGAGGGTTGGTGATTGAATGACGAACGATGATTCCCAGAACGCTGACATTTCACATGACACTGATTCTGACGATGCAGCATTGCAGTTGGATGTGGCTATTGAGTCGCCCACAGCGTGCCAAAGACACATCACGGTGACAGTGAACCGCAAAGACATCGACAGATATTTCGATGATGCGTTCAGTGAAATGATGCCTACAGCGAATGTGCCAGGTTTCCGGGTGGGGCGAGCGCCAAGAAAATTAGTCGAAACACGTTATCGCAAGGAAGTTGCGGATCAAATAAAAGGTTCCCTATTGCTCGATAGCATGGCACAGGTCAACGAAGACCATGACCTTGCCGCCATCAGTGAACCAGACATCGATCTTGGATCAGTAGAACTTCCCGCAGAAGGGCCATTAACCTTTGAATTCGATCTGGAGGTTCGACCTGAGTTTGATCTGCCAGACTGGAAGGGGCTGAAAATCGAACGCCCCACGAAGCAATTCAGTGATTCGGATATTGATCAGCAGCTCGAAAGAGTACTGGCGAACTACGGGAAGCGCGTGCCATCGGAGAGTCCAATCGAAGCGGGCGACTATGTCACCGTAAAAATTTCCGCTTCCGCGGACGGGGAGGATTTGGGAGCTCCCTCAGAGAAAACGGTTTGTGTGCGTCCAAGTCTAAGTTTTCGTGATGGAACCCTTGAGGATTTCGGAAAGCTTGTGGAAGGAGCAAAAAACGGACAGAAAATCTCCGGAACAGTGCAACTCGTTGACGATGCGCCAAACACGGATCTCGCTGGTAAAGAAGTTCAACTTGAGCTGGAAATTTTAGATGTTAAAAAATTCAAACTGCCAGAACTTAATGCTGAGTTTTTAGCCCAAATTGGCGATTTTGACACGGAAGCTGATCTCCGAGATGCCGTTAAAGATAGTTTGCAGCGACAACTCGATTATCAGCAACAACAAAGGGCTCGTCAGCAAATCACTCAGCTTCTGACGGCGGCGGCAGACTGGGAGCTACCACCGGAAATGCTCAAGCGACAAAGCGGTCGTGAATTAGAACGCAAAATTATGGAGTTGCGAAGGAGTGGTTTTCCGGAAGCGGATATTCAGGCGCATGCGAATGAGTTACGGCAGAATAGCCAACAGGCAACGGCCACTGCTCTCCGCGAGCATTTTATTTTGGAGCGGATTGCTGAGGAAGAAGAAATTGAGGCAGGAGAAGCAGATTATGATCAGGAAATTGGATTGATCGCGATGCAGACGGGTGATTCACCAAGACGTGTGCGTGCACAGATTGAAAAGAAGGGGCTTATGGATAGCCTGCGGAATCAAATTGTGGAACGCCGCGTGATTGATCTGGTGCTTGGAGAAGCGAAATTTAAAGACGTGCCTTTTGATGTTGAGGGTGGGGATACGGAAGCGATTGATTTGGCAATCGGGGGTGGCGATCAAAACGACATCCCAGTGGCCGCACATGGGCAAGAGGAGGAGCTTGCGGAACCTAAAGATCACACATAATTTGCTTATTGTTTGTTTAAAACGGGACAAGAAAAGTAAGGAGCACACACCATGCAAAAGACATTTCCGTGTCGCGGTAGTGCTCTGTCGGGGAAGGAACATTGTTGATGAATGCGTTTGATGGCTTTTCCAAAGCGCCAATAGCGAATCCAAAGCTCAGCCGAGATTACCAGCGGCAGCGCCAGATGACGCTCGGCGATCTTCTGTTGGAAAATAGAATAATTTTCCTCCAAGGTGAAATCCATGACGGAAACGCCAATGAGCTTGTGATGAAAATGCTCTATTTACAGAGTGAAAATCGTCGTAAGGATATCAATTTCTATATTAATTCTCCTGGTGGGAGTGTCAGTTCAACGCTGGCTATTTATGACACGATGCAAATTCTTAGTTGTCCGGTTACTACCTTTTGTGTCGGGCTGGCGGCGAGCGGAGGTGCTGTGTTACTCGCTGGGGGATCGGAAGGGAAGCGATTTATTCTTCCCCACGCAAAGGTGATGATTCATCAGCCTTACGGACAAGTTGGTGGTCAGGTTTCAGATATTGAGATCCAAGCGGATGAAATACTGAAAACAAGGGACGTGCTAAATAAAGTGCTGAGCGAACACACCGGGCAAAAAATCAAAAAAATTGCCGAGGACACTGACCGCGATTTTTATATGTCAGCTGAAGACGCGAAAAAATATGGAATTGTTGATGAAATTATCACGAAGTCGCCGGTGGATGCAGACGAAGATGAATAACTTTTTCAATCCAATGGCATAAGAAACAAAACCTTTTTATTGTTCGGAGACTTGCTGCCGATGCCTTTGATCCCCTATGTGATCGAGAAGAGTGGTCGAGAAGAACGGGCGATGGATATTTATAGCCGTCTCCTAAAGGACAGGATTGTCTTTTTAGGATCGGGGGTAAATGACGATGTCGCCAACGCTATCGTGGCTCAGATGTTGTTTTTACAATCAGATGATTCGAAAGCCGATATCCACTTTTACATAAATTCACCAGGTGGCAGCGTTAGTGCGGGTCTTGCGATTTACGACACAATGCAGTTGATCACCTGTGACGTCGCTACCTATTGTATAGGGCAATGTGCATCGATGGGTGCGGTGCTACTGACCGCGGGAAGCGATGGGAAGCGACATGCGCTTCCGAATTCACGAATCATGATTCATCAACCTCTGGCCGGAATGGAGGGAACTGCTGAAGACATTATGATTCATGCGAAGGAATTTAAGAAAACCAAAGATAAGCTGAATAATATTCTTCTAAAGCATTGTGGTCAGCCGCTTGATCGGATTGAGGCCGATACGGACCGCGATCGTTTTATGGAGCCCGAGGAAGCATTAGAGTACAAATTAATTGATCGCATAATTGAACGCATGGATGCGTAAGCGAGAACAAAATGAAGTGTTGGCAAGGATGCCTAATCTTGTCGTTTCTGATTTTAGAAACGATTGGTTGCAAATCGGCAGGTAACACCGAAGCACTGCGACGTGAACTCCGCTACCAGGAGGACATGATCTATCAACTGCAGGATTATATTCGGACCTACAAATGTTACCTCGAGGAATGTCGACAAGAGCATGAGGCCTGTCAGCGGACCGCAAAGGATGAACCGGGTAACTCGTCCATATTAAAAAAAGATTCGCACCCTGATGTTCATCTGATTCCGCCCGGTGGTTCTGGTACTGATAAAGTGCTGCCCCCGAGAGTGGAGTTGCCCGGGATCCAGAGTGGGGCAATTCGGCGTTTTCCTGCCGATTATTATGCAAAACTTGCTGAGGAAGATTTGTACGCGACGCAGCCTATCACCACGCAATGGTCGCACCCCCTGCCAACCAATGTCACGCTAGCACGTTATCAAGAGTCAATTCTCAGGGATCCCAGGGTGCCGACACCATTAGGACCCGGTGAGAGAATCGAAGATCCGGTTATTACAAGCCTACCGTTTCATGAGGGCTTGGCAGGTGGCTATGCGGAGCAGGGCAGCTCTGGCGGAGTTTGGCTGCTCTTGGCACCCCAAAATTCAGCAGGGCAGAATGTCCGACCGCGCGGCGAACTTTCCATCGCCTTGATTAACCCCCGTGCGTACTCCGCTGACGGAGCACGGGTGGCGAACTGGAGGTTTACTCCTGCACAAGTTGACTTAATCACTGACGATTTACCTATCGGTGAATCGCTGCTGCTGGAGCTTCCCTGGTCGGGACAACCCCCGCTAGATAGCTTGTTACAGATCTACGTGCGACTCATAACGCCGGAAGGAAATCAATTGGTTGTTAACCAGCGTATCGATCTGTCACAGAGAGAACCGATTCTCGGCAGTGGAGCTGGGGGAGAAGGTCGTGGGTGGAGGAAAAGAACTCGACCGCGGGACTATACCACGAAGAATCAATTCGTCGTTCCAGAAAATAATAAACGACGAATAGTCCAAAATCCGTTAGATGATAATTTTTCGAGATCGGACGTACAACGAATCCAACCAGTTGAACGGCGCCAAAATCAGGCCAAAGCAAATTTCGAACCGGACACCGATTGGAAGCCCTACCGGTAATCCGCTACAAAAGCACGGTAACCTTAGGCCTTGCTCAGCGTAACGCGCGAATGCTGAGTCAGCGACCGCCGTAAAAAACTACATTAAGTTTCCGAGCCGCTTTACAAGATCGACGGTACGACAACTGTAACCCCACTCGTTGTCATACCAGGAAACAACCTTCAGCAGATTTCCATCCATTACCTGAGTGAAATCAGCCGCAAAAATAGAACTGTGGGGATCACCGATTATATCGGTCGATACCAGTGGATCCTCGCTGTAGCACAAGATGCCTTGTAATCCGTTCTCGGCTGCCTTGCGCACAGTCTGATTAACCTGCTCCTCGGTCACATTTTGGTCGAGGATGACTGTCAGATCGACAATGCTTCCCGTGGGCACGGGCACTCGCAATGCGATACCGGTTAATTTTCCTTTTAGTTCGGGGATGACCAAGCCAACTGCTTTTGCCGCTCCGGTGGAGGTTGGAATGATATTTTGGGCTGCCGAGCGGGCACGATAAAGATCGCTATGGGGAAGATCGTGCACGCGTTGGTCGTTCGTGTAGGCGTGAACCGTGGTCATTAATCCTTTTTGAATACCAAATGCATCATTTATTACTTTTGCCAGTGGCGCAAGACAGTTGGTTGTGCAACTTGCATTCGAGATGCATTTCTGTTCCGCCGTCAGCTTGTCATCGTTGACACCGATAACGCAGGTCAAATCTGCCCCATCTTTTGCCGGTTGCGAAAGCACTACTTTCTTCGCACCAGCGGTCAGATGAGTATCATATCCAGGCTTATCGGTAGTGGCACGAGAAGCAAAAACACCGGTACTCTCCACTACAACATCAACACCAAGTTCGCCCCAAGGAAGATCTGCCGGGCTCCGCTCTGCAAGCGCTCGAATGGGACGGCCATCAACAATCAGGGATTCATCGTTGTAAGTCACCTCAGCCGCGTATCGTCGGTGTGTACTGTCGTATTTCAACAGTGTGGCTAAGGTGCGGTTATCGGTTAGATCATTGACCGCCACCACATCAAATTCGTCCCCGCGACTCATCAGATTACGGAAAACAAGACGACCAATTCGACCGAATCCATTGATTGCTACCCGAATCGACACAGCAACCCCCTCTCAAAAAACGTCTGTGATAGGAATACCTCCAAGACTCGTTATCCGCCCGTTCAGCGATATATAATCTTGTCGGTTCAAAATCCTGCAGGTACCGTAAGAGCCTTTTCGATATCGCGGTGCCAATCCGAAACGGGCACACAACCTGGACGATATCTTTCTCGACACGGTAAATTTGGAGAAAAGAGTATAGTAATCTCTGCGGTTCTGAGATAGGGGTGGTCGAGTCAATGAAATGCTCAGATGGATCGAAAAATCGGTAATTCCTTTAACAAGTTTGTCATAATAGCCAGATGATCGCATTTCTCATCCGGTAATTTTTTTGCACTAAGATCAATTGGATTGGCCATGAACTTTCCCGAGGATCATTTTTCTGGGAGTACTGGGAATGCCGAGCACGATATGGATGGTCGTGAACACCTCATAGAGTCGTCACTGCCGCGGCTGTTCAGTGCATTCGACTTAGCCGTCGATCAGGGATTGGTTGATCCTGTTGTAATATTGATTGATTGTGAGGATACGGTCGGTGATCCGATTGCAAGGGGATGGGAAGGCAATGACGCGGTCGATGCGGCAATCATGTCAAATGTGATCGATGAGCGGACCTCGAGGGGTGATGAGAGGCCCACCACGATTCTAGTTAAAACCGTTTCCTTCTCTGATGGCCAACAGGAATTGCCTCGGTGGTTTCCCTACCTCTCAGACACTCTTACCAATGAACCCGCTATCGATGGTTTTTATGCAGTTGTGATCAGCTTTGGCGGTGCCGGTGTTTTCACCGTACCTATGTCTGCCCGACCTGGAGTGAGCGAACCGGAATCATCGAGGGAAAAACCGGGCGACTGATTGGCGTCCAAGAAGCCTGCTTTTAATTAAAGTGTTCCATTCGCATAGGATGATGCAGGCGGGGTAGTGGGGCGTTGTGAAACGGTGCTTTAACAGGTATATTTTTAGGGGGAAAAAGTGGGTTTTTTCCCCATAAAAAAGTTCTATTTCGTCCCACCTTACTTGCCTTGAGGGGTTTGATTCTTGGCTGAAAATTCTGACGATACCGCGGGTGACCTCGCTGATGAAATAAGTGGTAATGGCACTCCTGAATTGGGAAGCGTGATAGATCTTCCGATTGAGGAGGAGCTAAAGAACAGTTACTTGACTTATGCAATGAGCGTCATTGTGAGCAGGGCGCTTCCTGATGTTCGCGATGGATTGAAACCGTCACAACGAAGAATTCTTGTGGCCATGAATGACCTAAACTTGTCACCGGGTGCTTCCCGAATTAAGTGTGCAAAAATCTCGGGTGACACCAGTGGCAACTATCACCCGCACGGTGAAAGTGTTATCTACCCTACGCTTGTTCGGATGGCGCAAGAATGGAATATGCGGTATGTGCTTGTGGATAAGCAGGGTAATTTCGGTTCGATTGCCGGATTACCTCCTGCTGCGATGCGTTATACCGAAGCACGCATGGCGCCTCCGGCAGCTTTGATGCTTGACGATATCGGACTCGACACGGTCGATTTTCTTCCTACTTATGATGAGCGGCGTACAGAACCGACTGTGCTGCCGTCGAAGTTTCCCAACTTACTGGTCAATGGGGCCAACGGAATCGCAGTCGGCTATACAACATCAATCCCTCCGCATAATTTATCTGAGATTTGTGATGCAATCACTGCGGTCATCCATGACTCAGATATTTCTGTTGACCGGTTATTGGAGATCTGCCCGGGCCCTGATTTCCCGACCGGGGGAATTGTTTGTGGAAGGAGCGGTATCCGCAAAGGGTATCACACCGGACGAAGCACCATCACGCTGCGTGCACGAGCTGATATTGAGGAGTTTAAAAAAAATCGTTTTCGAATAATCGTTCGAGAAATACCTTTTCAGCAGGCCCGCGATCGAATCGAGGAGAGCATTGCTTCGTTGGTGCAGGGTGGGCGGATCGACGGAATATCCGCTGTACGAAATGAGAGTGATCTCAAAGAGCCGGTCCGGTTGATTATCGAGGTGAAGCGGGATGCTGATCCCGAGGTTGTTCTTAATCAGTTATATCAATACTCACAACTTCAGGTGACGTTCTCCCTGAACCTGCTTGTATTAGTGGATGGCAAGCCCTGCCCGCTTTCTTTCAAAGGCTTGATTGAGGAGTTTATTCGTCATCGGCTGAATGTCATTCGCCGACGCACCCAGTTTCTGCTAGCCAAAGCGAGAAACAGAAAACATACCGTTGAAGGCTTATTACTGGCGCATGCCAATCTCGATGAAGTGGTTCGAGTGATTCGAAGCAGTTCAACACAAGCAGAGGCCAAAGAGCGGTTGATGCAGATTGAATGCCCCGGTTCTTTGCTACAGCGTGCCTTGGGAGATGATGGTTTTTCGATCTATCAGGAGGAACATGGTGTTGCGGAAAATTACACACTGACTCCTGTGCAGGCAGATGCAATTTTAAAAATGACGCTCGGACAGTTAGTGAATCTGGAACAAGAGCGATTAGGGAACGAATTTGCGAAGCTGCTTGAGGACATCGCCGGTTATTTAAAAATTCTTTCCGACGAAAAGCATATCCTTAAAATCATTTGTGATGATCTGGCGGAGTTGAAGCGCAAGCATGGTGAGCCACGTCGGACAGAAATTTCAGGTAATGAAATTGGAAATGTTGACCTGGAGGATCTCATCACGGAAGAAACGATGGTTGTATCAATCAGCCACAGTGGGCGAATCAAGCGGACTCCGGCCAGTGTTTATCGAGCACAGCGTCGTGGCGGCAAAGGTCTTCGTGGGGCCCGAACTCAGGAAGAAGATCCGATCGAACACCTCTTTGTAGCAAGTACGCATGCATATTTACTTTTCTTCAGTAACCGCGGACGAGTTTATTGGCAAAAGGTTTACGATCTACCTGAATTAAGCCGCGACAGTCGTGGGAGAGCTGTAGTAAACCTTTTGAATCTAGCGCCGGATGAGCGAATTGCTGATTGCCGTGCCGTGCGCGATTTCGATCGCCCAGGTCATTTTTTAATGATGGCTACTGCGGGCGGATTAGTGAAGAAAACCAAGCTGGAGGCTTACAGTCGGCCTCGACAAGGTGGAATTATTGCGATCAAACTGCGTGAAGGAGATGAATTGGTAGATGTGGTCGTGACAAAACCGAATGATGAGGTGGTCCTATCGACTGCTAACGGAATGGCAATTCGGTTTAAAGAATCTGACGCGCGTCCCATGGGAAGAAACTCGAGTGGAGTTCGAGGAATTTCACTTGCCGCAGAAGACCGTTTGGTAGGTATGGTGGTCGCCCAACCGGAGGCCACGCTACTGACTGCCTGTGCCAATGGTTACGGCAAACGCACCCTGTTCGGCCCGGGGGAAGCGGTCGATCAATCAGATCGGGAAAACGAAGAGGGTGGTTCGACCAGTCGTTACAGAACACAGCGGAGGGGTGGTAAGGGAGTCCGTGACATCAAAACCACCTCGCGTAATGGTCCGGCGATTGGAATTACGCGAGTGACCGACGATGATGAGATTATGATCATGACCGCGCGCGGAAAGATTCAGCGTATCGCGGCTAGTGATATCGGAGTAATTGGCAGGAATACGCAAGGGGTACGCATTATGTCCATCGATGATGATGATGCCTTAGTCGCTGTCGTTCGCGTGCCGAAAGAGGAAAGTAATGGGGGTGCTGAACAGGAGGCGATTTCACATGAAACCAAATCGCCAGACGAATCTACGGGGGGTGAGAATCCTGATACAACAAGTGTCGAATCGGAATCTCCAGAAGATTGAACAAGCTGTTCGACTGCTGTCCAAGAGAAATTTCTTGCCCCAAACTCTGCTTCACAAATTGAGAGTGTGATGCGTCACAATCTGGAAGGGGGTTCTGTTTGACACGCTCTGCACTGATTACTGGTATCACGGGGCAAGATGGAAGCTATCTAGCCGAGCTTCTGCTTGAAAAAAATTACGATGTACACGGGGTTGTGCGTCGTTCAAGTAGACAAAGTATGGAGCGACTCGGGGGTATTCTGCCAAGGATTACGTTGCATGATGGCGATCTGACTGATTCCAGTTCAATTTTACGTATTCTGGAAAAGTCAAATCCCGATGAAATTTACAACCTTGCCGCCCAATCGTTTGTCCCTGCAAGCTGGACGCAACCGATTCTTACCGGGAATATTACGGCCTTGGGTGTCACTCGAATGCTTGAAGCATTGCGGCACTTTAATCCCGTAGCAAAATTCTTTCAGGCAAGCAGTTCCGAAATTTTTGGTCAAGCATCGGACAAACAACAGTCAGAACAGACCACAATCCGACCTCGAAGTCCCTATGGTGTGGCAAAAGCATACGGTCATTTTATTACGATCAATTACCGAGAAAGCTATGATCTTTTTGCAGTCAGCGGAATTTTATTTAATCATGAATCGCCGCGGCGGGGCATCGAGTTTGTCAGTCGTAAAATTTCTCGTGCGGTTGCCTCGATTAAATTAGGGCTCCAGGACAAACTCTTTTTAGGTAATCTCGATGCGGAACGCGATTGGGGGCACGCGCGCGATTACGTCCGAGCTATGTGGATGATGCTTAATCAGGATCACCCGAAAGATTATGTCGTTGCCACTGGTAAAAAGCATACGGTGCGCGAAGTCGCGAAAATTGCGTTTTCTTGTGTAGATCTTGATTGGGAACAGTATGTTGAAGTGGATCCGGCACTTTATCGACCGGCGGAAGTTGATGCTTTATGTGGTGATGCTTCGCTCATCGAGAACGAATTAGGATGGAATACGTCGATTGGACTTGAGGAATTAATCCGGGAGATGGTTTTAAGTGATTTAAAAATTCTCACTGTGTAGCAGCAACAATTTAGATTTGTCGTGGTCGAGTCACCTGGAAAGTCGCACTACTGAGTGGTTATCATACCCACCGTGTTATTACAAATATGAGCTTATTTACCTCTGGATCGCGAGAGTTACTTTATGAAAATCGCCGTCATCGGAACCGGATATGTTGGCCTCGTAACAGGGACCTGTTTTGCGGAGAGTGGTAACGATGTGGTTTGTGTTGATATCGACCAGAAAAAAATCGAGCGCTTGCGCAACGGCGATGTGCCTATTTACGAACCCGGGTTAGGTGAGTTAATCGATCGGAATATCGCATCCGGGCGGCTTCAATTCACAACTGCCGTCTCAGTTGCCGTCCCACCAGCGCAGTTGGTTTACCTTGCGGTAGGGACTCCAATGTCTGAGTCTGGAGCCGCAGACCTTACCGCCCTGTGGGCAGTTGTCGATTCGATTGCACCGTATCTCAATGAAAATGCGATTACCGTCACTAAGAGCACTGTTCCTGTCGGCACAAATGCACAGATTTTTTCCCGACTTAAGAAAAATTTGGGCCGGGACTGTCGCGTCGCAAGTAATCCGGAATTTCTTAAAGAGGGGGCGGCTATTGATGATTTTATGAAGCCGGATCGGGTGGTGGTCGGAGTACGTAGTGCAGAAGATGGAGAGATTCTCCGGCGACTCTACGCACCATTTCTCCGCACAGAAAAACCGTTTCTTACGATGTCACCTGAAAGTGCCGAAATGACAAAATATGTTGCGAATGCTTTGTTGGCCACCAAGATAAGTTTCATTAACGAAATGTCGAGGATATGTTCGGCGATGGACGCAAATATTGACGACGTCCGACGGGGTATCGGCCACGATAGTAGGATTGGTTTTGCATTTCTATTTCCTGGTGTCGGTTACGGCGGGAGCTGTTTTCCAAAAGACGTGCGAGCGTTGGATTATCTAGCAAAAAGCAAAAATGTCGATGCGCAAATATTGCAGGCCGTTGATCGGGTAAATGGCGTGCAAAAAGAACTGGTACCGCAACTGATTAAACAACACTTTGACAATCAGCTCGCCGGGAAAAAAATCGGGATCTGGGGTTTGGCCTTCAAACCTAAAACGGATGATATACGAGAGGCTCCAGCACTGGTGCTGATTGATCGCCTCTTGGATTCTGGATGTGAACTGTCTGTCCATGACCCGGAAGCCATGAGCAATGTTTGCGAGAAGTATGGTGATCGTTTGAATTATTTTGATCGTCAATTGGATGTACTGAATAATGCAGACGCCCTCGCGATCATGACTGAGTGGGGTGAGTTTCGAACACCCGATTACGCAGAGATGAAGGCTAGAATGAAACAGGCGGTGGTGTTTGATGGGCGGAATATTTTTAATGGAGAGCAGATGCGATCCGCCGGGTTCACGTACTACTCTATTGGTCGTCCGACCGTGGACGCATCCGCCAGTTAGCATAACCGGTTAATCAATTTTTGATTGCGCTTACCCCATCGACCTTTTACCAAGGATGTCCGAAGGCTTACGAATCAGCCATTTTAGTAATGCCGGAAGAAATAACAGGTCACCGATAAGCGCTCCTCCTATCGTCACACATGCCATCATCGAAAACATTCGGTGAGTGGGAAGTGGACTGATTAGTAGTGTGGAAAATCCTGAAATCAGGATTAGAGTCGTAATCACCAAAGCGCCGCCAACACCAAAAAATGTGTTGCGTATCGCCGATTCGATGTCGATTCCCTTTGCCACTTCCTGACGAAAACGAGTTAAAAAATGGATCGAATCATCGACTGCGATACCGATACAAACTGCAAGAGCACATACACTCACAATGGCCAAATTCTGATCTGTAGCCACGAGGAGGGCACCGGTCAACGCTAAGGGAAAAAGATTTGGGATGATGGTAACGAGACCGATTCTCCACGACCGATAAAAAATAACCATCACCAAAAGGATAATGATTGATGCCGTTCCCAGGCTGGCGACTAGATCATAGACAATCAGTGAGACATCCTTCGATGATTTTAACGGTATTCCACTCAGCGTAAGTTGTAGTCCTGAGTATTCATCTTGCAGGCCTTTTAGTTTTTCTTTTAGTCTGGCAAACACCGGTGTATAGACCGCGGCGCCCAGGTCCTGCGTACGGATGTAAATCTGAATCTGGTTGCGAGCCTGATTCAGCAAAATGTTGCGTATACTCGGTGAAAGTAACTCTACGTAATCCATGGAGTCTGTGGGAGATTTTCGTCCCAGGGAATCCAAAAGAGATTGAATCGATAGAGGATGGCGGAGTAAGGGCTCGCCAGATAAAAAATCTTCAATTTTTCTGATAACTTCCAAAAGATGAACGTCCGTTTGTGTACTGGATGTTGGAAATTCACCCGTGACCTTTACAAAATCAATTCCGCCCATTGACTGATTGCAGTGTTTCAGAGCGAGGGTGGCCGGGCTGTCCGCTGGCAACGCGTTGATCGTGCGGGCGTCCGGTTTAAGAGACAACGAGACGGTTATGCATAGAATGGTCAGTAAAGCACTCAGGATGCTGATTGTGCGAAAGTGCGAAAGAATAAAATCTAACAATCTATGAAATTGCTTGATTTCAATCGGACGGCGGTTGATGCTGCTATGACTGACGTATTTACCAAGGCTGGATATTGCAAGAGCAGGTATGATCGTCAACACGGCAACAAATGTCACTAAAACCCCCACGCTGCAGGCGAGACCGAAATCCTTAATCGGAGTTGAACGGGCAAGAATTAAAGAGCCAAATCCGACCGCAGTCGTAATCGACGTTAGCAGGCACGCCACACCGACCCGCGATATGGATTGATGCAGCGCTTTTAATCGAGAGTAGTTGCCCTTCCAATGTTTCCGAAAGACCACTATCAGATGGACGCCGTCAGTAAGCCCCACCATGGTGATTAATACGGGTAGCACTACGGACGTTAAGTCATTGCTTTGAATCGAAAGCCATTGTAGGGCCCCGGATGTCCAAAACATGCTGATTGCCGGTACCGCACCGACGATCAGGATCGTGGCGAAATCTCTAAACAGTGCGGTCGCGATAAAAAATACTAACACATAGCTAATGATCTGAAATTTCTGATGATTAGTGCGAAATGCCTTTTGGGCAGCTAGAAAGAGCGGAACGCGCCCAGTAAGGCTGATATCGATATTTGCGCCGGGAAATTCAGCGACGGACGTCTGACAATTCTGAATAAGGTTATCAGTGCAATCTTCATCATGGCCAATTTTCATCCAGTTATAACGAACCGGGATCAATAGCGTTGTGGCATCGGGAGAAACCAGTTGGCCGTAAATCAGAGGGTGTTTCAGGACGCGCTCTCTGGCTTCCTGATACTCCGATTTATCGGCTGTATCCTCAGGAAGCCACGCAGGTGGCAAGCCAAACATATTGAGTGGGGGTATGTCCTCGATCCAGAACAAACTGTGAATCGAGGGTAGTGTTTCCGCACTGGCAACCAAATTTCGTATTGCCTTGATGGTATCCGGCGCAAATAAATCGGGGGAACGGATCACCAGAAAACTGTCCGCACGGTCCGGAAGAAATAATTCATCGCCCGTAGAGGCGTTTGTGATTTCGAGATCTTGTAGCGGGATGTGAGCGGCCCCAGGCCTTGGCGATACACTCGGCCAAAGAGCAAGTAGGCTGGTAATCAGAATGACTGCCCAAAGCGTTTTAGGGTGTCCGATAACCCAATCGGCATAACGTGTTACTAATCGCACAATAATCTAAATGAAATTCTGATTAAGCATTCGCTTCAGACAGTCACCGCTCATTTGTTGTTGAAGCGTTAAATCTATTGCAACTGGTCCAATAGCCTGCGGAGATCTTCTTGCTGTTTCTCTTCGGTGAGCGCGGCGGAAATATAATCAGAGGTTTCCTGTAGGCTGATTTGTTGATCTTGATTGCGATCGACCTTTGCAAATGCAAATCGGCGGAAAGATTCTCCGACTTCATCTCGTTGCACTCGAGAGTCACGATCGAGGTCCCATTTTAACATCCATTCCGTGGCCAACTGATCGGCTCGAATGCGTTGAATTTTTTTATCGACCTCTGCTCTTTCGATCTTGGCTTTGTCATGATCGGGATTGTGTGGAACGGATACTTCAAAAAAGGCAATCATCATCTCTTCCCAACTCTGATCTCCCCAGCGAACAGTGGACGTTGCATCTGGATTTGTGACATTGCTAGTTGAATTGTCAAAATGTGCGATGCATTCGATCTGTTTGATATTGTTCAGAGGAAGCGGTTCGGCAAGCCGGTAAACGTGCTGCCAGTTGAAATCGTACTCAGGAACATCTAAAAGAATATTTTCTTGATTTGTCTGATTATGCTCGGTGACTCGAAATGATTTGCCTCGAAGGTGCATGTGCGGAGTAAGTGCGGTTAGTTTTGCATTTTCCGGAAAATTTTCCAGTGTGGAATCAACACGATAATTACTGTCTCCGGGCGGGATTTTGAAATGACGATTTGCAGAGATAAGTGTCATCACTTCTTCGACCACATTATCTGAATTGGTAAAAATCAAACCGATTTTTGTCTGATCCTCCTGAACAGAACCGTTTGGCGTGTAGTGCATCTGAAAAATCAATCGACTGCCAGCCGGAATCTTTCGAGCTTGGCCTGGTTTTAAGGGAGTAATTCGTTGGCCTGGAACATATGCAGCCAGCCACCCGTAGTTATCTGGATTTTGCTGGCCTGGAGCACTGATAAATACGATCGCGTGATGCACGACACTCCGATTTCCCGGAACGACTTCCGCGGCAGTGACCCATCGATCCTGCGTAAATTGTGGGTCAACGACAAAATACTGATATTCCACAGTGCCGTCTGCAGGAACTGTAAAGGGTGTTTCTCTCATCGGCAATGTTAGATCAGGCGTCGCACCAATCTGCCACCCAGATACCGGTACCCGGTTTGGCGGTTCATATTCTTCTGCGCCTTGCGGACAACCATCTTTGATCCAACGGGCGACATGATCGCGATCCTCGGAGCTCATTTGCCTTGCATTAGAGAACGAACCATACTCGGGGTTCGCATGCCAAGGAGGCATACGACCTTGCTCAATCACCTCGCCAATAGTTTCTGACCACGCCGCAACATCATCGTAATCGGTTAAGGCAAACGGACCAATTTCTCCCTCTTGGTGACACTCCACGCAGTGTTTCTCAATAATAGTCGCGATTCGATTCTGATAAGTCACATCGCCTGAGTGCTTCTGTACTGAATAATTCCTGCCAATAAAACAACCCACAGCCTCGGTGCGAGGAACTGTGACCGAATGGCCCTGTCGCAGTTGATCGAGAGCCGCACTTAGATACTCCCTCGTAGCAGATTCGCGTGCATAGCCAACTCCATATTGATCATCAATACGTCCCTGATAAAGAACTTCACCTCGACGGTCAACGATCAAAGCTTCGGGAGTACGTTTTGCATCCAATGCTGACGCAAGCTTCCCGTCCAGGTCCTTATAGATTGGAAAAGAAATCTTGTTTGATTGAACGAATGTTTTAATCTCCTCCAACGTATCCTGACTGTTGGAATCCACACCGATCACGGCGGCCACATCCTGGTATTTCTCCGAAATCTGTCCGATCTGCGGTAGGTAAATTTTCACAAGTGGACACTCGGTACCTAAGAAGATGACTACCAGGTACGGTTTTTTTAGGATTGAACCGAGGGTAATCTTTTCGCCGCTGGATTTCGCAAGGGCGTGCGATTCGAGATCATTTGTTTGCTGGATTCGGGCTTCCCGTGCGATTACTGAGACGGGCATAAATGTTAGGCCTATCGCTACCGCGATGAGCGTAACAGTTGCGAGGCGAAAAGCAGGTACTACCATAAGGTTAACGAACGTGCGTAGTGTTGACCGTCAAGCAAAGAATCCATATTCAGTATATCCATTCGCAACTGGATCGATAAGACAATCAAGTTCGCAAGTTTGATCAAAAATACTCACCGACTATTCACAATATTTTCCGAGCAACATTTTTGCGGTTTTCGCCATTTTGTCTCGGGATGATTTAGGTGACAAGATTTCAGCATGTTCACCCAAGGACAACACTCGCGGAATTATTTCTTCTTCGTAAGCCGCCTCAATTTCGATAACCACTGATTGGTCTTTTTGTTCACGGACTCGCTGTTGTGGATGTTTTAAAATTTCCGCCGCTAGCTCCGCATATTGGTGTGTGACGCGAATACGGAACTTTTTCGGTTTGTTATTTCGAAAAATGCCGATGCTATTGTCAAAATGTGCATCCGGATCAAAATCTCGCTGAGGTACGAATCGACGGTCTAGGAATGCAACAGCTGTTATACGATCCAATTTGAATGACTTAATCGTTCCTCCCGGATGCGTCTGATCGTTGGTGGAAGGTCCATCTGCGGCCAGAATATAAATGCTTCCGTCGAACAGGCAAATCGCATGAGGGGCTATAACTCGACGAGTTGCCCCATTTTTTCCCAGTCCCTGGTAACGAATTTGGATGAGGCGATGTTCAAACGTCGCTCGATTAAGCGAAGAGAGGATGCCCTCTTTTTTGGTGTAGTTGCCTGGACCACGCCCTCGAACAATCAGCCCCGCCCGCTGCCGATCCAAATGTGCTAGGACTTCCGGGGACGTACTATCGCGCATTCGTTCCCAGAGACGTTGAATCCCATCCCAGTACGGTGTCCCAGCCAACGGATAAAGCAGTTCTCTTCCCGCCGAAAATGCGAGTAACTCAACGACACCAATTGGCAGACGCGGGATCTTTCGCCGGGTTTTATCAAGGACCCAGATTTTAGGTCGCTCAGGATTTGCCGTATCATGCTGCTCAATGGGATAACCTAATTGTCGCCAATGTTCCAAATCCCTCTTAATGGTTTTTTCATGCAGTGACGAAAGTCCCAGCGATTCAATAACCTGGTCTCGAATTTCACGGGTTGTCAATCCAAAACGCGAATTTTCGAGTAACTCTAGAACCTTAAACTGGCGGGCTGTTTGCTTTCCCCGCTGCATCGATGGGGCCATCAATTATCCTTTATGCATGAGCAAATTATAAAACAATAAAATTTTAAATTGTTTTTACTCAAAAAGGAATTGGTTCGGATTCAATCGTTCAGACTGCGGCGGTTTTTTTGAGAATTTTTGTCGCGCTTCGGATTCGATAGGTGACTGTCGATCGAGCGATACCAAGACTGGATGCTATTTCTCTGTGACTTTTTCCTTCCAGCTGCATGTTAATTAAAATGTGAAATTTTTGGGGTAGCGCTGAAATAGCTTGTTGACATGCGTCGCGTTCGAGAACATCAGTATCGCAAGATTGGCCATCACCGGAGGTTCGGCTGGGAGCAATCAGGTTATTTTCTACTCGGTCGTTCTCCGGGTCATTAGATGAAGACCATAGATCGCTAGTCACACGAATTCTATTTTTTTGTGTCCGAAGATGACTAAGAATTAAATTTTTAAGAATCGTGCCGACCCAGGTGGAAACTGCGCTTTTGTCATGTTGCCATCGTGTCAGGATGCGATCTTTGGTCCGTGCCACGCGCATCAGTGTTTCTTGGACAAGATCTTCGGCTAGTTGGTATCGCCCGACCTCGCTGTGAGGGATTCGACTGAGTGCCAATCCTTTCAGCTTCGGATACAACCGTTCGGCAAGAGTGGCAAACGCAGACTCTTCACCCCCGTAAAACGCTTCGATCAAGGAGGAATCGGTTCTCGAATCGTCATGGTTTGAAAATGTAGCTCGCATCGTTAATTTCTCCCTGGGTTTTCTTTGCTGTTCTTTAGTTTCGCGACCGGGTGGACACGGTTGGTCCAACGGGAGAAAAGAAGTCAAAATAAAAAAATATGTGGTTTTTCTGTGTAAATTTTGATCCCCTCGGACCTGCAGCCTGTCTTTTTCAGTATGAAATCCGAAAATAAGGCTTGAGATTTTTTCTTTTCATCTCCTCGGAGAGTCATCTTGGGAAATTCAAAAATGACGCCGATCGATACTGATGAAGATCGGCGATTCAATAACGTCAAACCAACCGCTTGGCAAAATCGTGTTCCCTCTGGACGCTACGATCTAGTAGTGATTGGTGGAGGTACAGCAGGATTGGTGAGCGCCGCTGGTGGGGCCGGTCTTGGTGCCCGAGTCGCTTTGATTGAATGCGATGCTCTTGGGGGAGATTGCCTTAATACCGGATGTGTCCCTTCTAAAGCATTGCTTCAGTCTGCGCGGGTTGCTGCAGCATTTTCTCAAGCTTGGCACTACGGTGTTCAAAGCGATTCAGATCCGCAGGTCGATTTTCCTACAGTGATGCAGCGAATGAGAAAATTACGTGCAGAAATCAGTGAGAATGATTCCACCGAACGATTCTCTCGACTCGGGGTCCATGTATTTTTCGGCCGAGCAGCATTCACCGGGCCCAAATCGGTATCAGTAGATGGTACTCAGATTGCATTTAAGCGGGCAATCCTTGCGACCGGAGGCAGCCCCCATGTTCCACCGATGAAAGGTATTGAAACTGTTAATGTGCTAACAAGTGAAAGTGTATTTGACTTAGAGACTCTACCACGCCGACTCGGGGTCATAGGCGGCGGGCCGATCGGCTGTGAAATAGCACAAGCCTTTGCTCGCTTCGGCTCGGAGGTGACATTAATTCATTCAAAAAAATCGGTTCTACCCCGGGAGGATCCGAATGCGGCGGCAATCGTTATGGAAGCCCTTGAGAGAGACGGCGTTAAAGTTATATGCGAAGCGACCAATGTCAGTGTTCAGCGACAACCGTCCGGTGTACGAATTTCTGCCGATCAACCCAAAAATAATTTATTCTTTGATGTCGATCGAGTCTTACTCGCCACGGGGCGTAGGCCCAACATTGACGGCCTAAATCTCGAAGCTGCCCAGGTACACTACGACAGCGATCGGGGTATCGATGTCGATGATCGTTTGCGGACATCCAATCCCCGCGTTTATGCTGCAGGGGATGTCTGCTCGAAATTTCAGTTCACGCACGCTGCTGATGCTTTGGCCCGCATTGCCCTGGGAAATGCACTTCTAGGGCTCCGAGGACGCGCGAGCAAACTACATATTCCCTGGTCCACCTACACCTCTCCTGAAATCGCGCAAATTGGTATCCAACCCTGGTCAGCCGCAAAGGATGGAACAGAATTTGACTCATTCACGCAATATTTTAAAGATGTTGATCGGTGTATCCTTGACGGCGAAACTGAGGGATTTGTCAAGTTATATGTGCGCCGACACTCTGATAAAATCATCGGGGCAACGGTGGTGGGTCAACATGCGGGGGAACTCATCGGATTCGTGTCGCTTGCAATGACAAACCGGATTGGATTGAAAAAAATGGCTGGGACAATCTTTCCCTATCCGACAAAAAGTGAAGTCTTTCGGCGACTCGGAGACCAATACAATCGCACGCGCTTAACACCGGGAGTCAAAGGGCTAATTTCGCGGTGGATATCTTGGCGAGGATGAGCACCGCGTCGTTTTATGGTTTCAATGATGGGAATCTTTGAGCAATGATACGTCTTAGAATTGTAGCGCTATTTTTTTGTTTTGCCGGATTCTCTGATCCGGTTGAATTATTAGCTGTAACAGAGAAATCTCCTGATTTGCTTCGAGTAAGTGGATGCGCAGACCGACCCGGCACCGGAAAAAAAATTGTGTTGGTATCGGGAGATGAAGAATATCGTTCCGAAGAGGTTTTGCCACAATTAGCAAAAATTCTCGCGCTTCAGCATGGTTTTGACTGCGTTGTGCTTTTCGCTATCAACCCAGAAACCCAAAAAATCGATCCGAACTTTAGACATAATATTCCTGGACTAGATCATTTGCGAGACGCGCAGGCGATGGTCATCGCAACTCGGTTCCGAGATCTTCCGGATTCGCAAATGGAAGAAATTGATCAATTCCTACAACGCGGTGGTCCGGTTGTTGGTATGCGTACGGCAACCCACGGATTTAATGTTCCGGTGGGTAAACCATATGCTCACTACGGGAACGGGTACCAAGGAGAGAGAAAATTCTGGCAGGGCGGATTTGGACGCGCGATTTTGGGAGAAAAATGGATTTCGCATCACGGAAATCATGGACAGGAAAGTACTCGGGGGCTAATCGCTGATGGGGCTCGCCAAAGCCCTATTATTCGAGGAATCAAAGATGGAGACATTTGGGGACCGACAGATGTTTATGAAGTAAGACTGCCCCTTCCAGGTGACAGTCAAGTTCTAGTCTTTGGCCAAGTGCTATCCGGAATGAAACCCACTGACCCTCCAACTATTGGGGAAAAAAATAATCCACTTATGCCGATCGCGTGGACAAAAAGTTATCGAGTCCCCGGGATCCAAAGTCGTACCGGTAAGGTTTTTAATGCAACGATGGGTTCATCAAATGACTTCTTGTCAGAGGGCTTACGGAGATTAATTGTCCAGGGAGTTTTTTGGGTATGTGGAATGGAGACATCAATTCCTATGCAAGGTTTGCGTGTCGATCTTGTGCCACCCTATGATCCGAGTGACTTCGGATTTAGAAGTGATGAGGCTTGGGCTAATGAAAACCTTCAACCCGCGGATTTTCGTAAGCCATGAGTCTTTACTGCGCGAGTGGATCTGTCGATGGAGTAATTGCCACCGAGCAATTGCAACGACTCTTATTTGATGCTTTCAATCAAATCGGTCGGCGAGAACGGGTGGTAGTAGTGCCACCTGATTACACGCGGGTACATAGCCAAGCCGGTGCCATTACGTGCTTGTCCCACCAGTTCTATGGCGAACATTTAATGGATGTGCTCCCGGCACTGGGAACCCATTTTCCCATGGAAGAATGGCAAATAGATCGCATGTTCCCCACGTTACCAAAGTCATTAATCCGCACACATCGTTGGCGCGACGACGTAGTCACTATCGGGGAAGTGCCTGCTAGGTTTGTCAGTGACGTTACAGAAGGAATTTATCGCAAGCCGTGGCCAGTGCAAATCAATCGATTGCTGTGGGAAGGACAGCACGATTTAATTCTATCTGTTGGACAAGTCGTTCCTCACGAAGTGATAGGTATGGCGAATTTCAATAAAAATATTTTTATCGGAACAGGCGGCGAGGCAGGAATCAATGAAAGTCACTTCATCGGTGCTGCATATGGCCTGGAGAGAATGATGGGTCGCGCAGATACACCTCTACGCAAAATACTTAATTATGCCGAGCAGCATTTTTGTAGCCATCTTCCCATCCTCTATGTGCTTACAGTAGTTGCTCCAGATAACGAGGGAAATCCCGTGCTTCGTGGGTTGTTTGTCGGAGATGACCCCGAATGTTTTCATCGAGCATGTTCCCTTTCCGTCGAATCAAATTTTCAGCGACTTGATCGCGAAGTGCATACGGCGGTCGTATATCTGGATCCGGAGGAATTTCAAAGCACCTGGCTAGGAAATAAGGCTATCTACCGTTCGCGAATGGCGCTGGCCGATGGGGCCCAGTTAATCATTTTAGCGCCCGGTGTAAAGACTTTTGGAGAGGATCCGAAAATTGATGAATTGATTCGAAAATATGGTTACCGTCCAACACCCGAAATTCTACAAACATTGGAGTCTGCGGACGATCTAAGAAATAATCTGGCGGCAGCTGCTCACTTAATCCACGGTTCTCCGGAAAATCGTTTCGATGTCATATACTGCTGCAATGATCTATCACAAGAAGAGGTTGAATCCGTTGGCTATCAATACGCGGATCTTGGGCAGATGCTAAAAAAATACGATCCCGATCTTCTGACAGACGGGTGGAATCAGATCGATGGTCAGGAAGAGATTTTTTTCATTCGCAATCCGGCCCTGGGTTTGTGGGCCTGCGACGCAAAAATACCGTGATGCATGGTGATATGAAAACGGACAGGAGCATGGTGATGAGGTTGTTCGTCTTAGGTCAATTCCCGAATAAAATGCCATATCAACTGTTACGGTATCTGTTGGTGGGGGGGCTGATATTCTTCGGTTGGCACGCAAATTTAGCGGCCCAGCCGGCAGCGAAAAATGCGTTCAAGCAAATGGACCAATTCTTCCGATCGACTTACAGCCTCGCTCGGGAGCAAACTTTGAAAAATGCTGGACCGATCATTCACGTTCAAAGTGAGGATTTAACGCTACTATACAAAGGCGAAATGGTAGCCAGCGCGACGCCTACGCAAGGCTATCGAACGCTAACTACTGTGTCACATATCACATTATCAATTTTTCTATTGCTGGAGCCCTACGGCGAGGGCGCGATTTCTGAGGATCGTCTTAATAGACTTCAACAGCTGCGAAACCTTGCGGAGACTGTTCAAAGCAAATTAACTTCCCGGCTGTCAGAAAATCTAGAACTAGCCGGAGCGCAGCATCAGGTGATTGGTGAATCCTTGTCTCTGATAAAAAAAATCGTTGCTGAAAAGAAATGGGCGGAAAGGGATCTGGATGCATTTTTAGACACCGTTAAGCCGCAGATCCTGCAAAACGTTAAACTTGCGGCCAAATTCCGAATTGACCACTTTCATCATCAAATCGAAATTTGGAAACAAAAAATTTCCACCGAAGACTGGAGTCGTTTGCATGTTGTTGTTTCCGGAGCAGCTATGCCTAGGAAGAATAATATAGCGGTGCAATATTTTTCCAAACTCCTGGGCGTGCGGGGAGAGGGTGCTAAAATCATCTACGCTGAATCCGTGTTTCAGCAGAAAAGAGCCATGGAAATATTGGGTACTAGTCTGCTTGATGCCCAAATCGGTAAAGGGTACTTCAGTGACCCCTGGCGGATGCACCGAGATTTGCTCGGGAATGCCGCCGCAGTTTACCTGGATGGGCTATCCCTATCCCTGCCAGAATAACTGTTGGAGTGATGATCCTTTTGCGAACTGACTGATAGTTTTTTTCAACTTATCCGATATTCGTTCGAGATAGTTTCCGTTGCTTAACTTTTGCTGTGAGGACTACATGCCTGCACAACCTACTGATTGTACAATCGCCAATACACCCTACTTGCGTTTGATTGATCGAGGTGGTTGGTCTTTTGTGCAGCGAACAACAGGGGTGGGCGTAGTGGCTATTATTGCCGTCACCAACGAAAACAAATTATTACTGGTAGAGCAATATCGACCTCCATTAAATCAATCAGTCCTGGAGTTGCCGGCGGGAATCGTCGGTGACCTTACCTCTCAGCCGAGAGAAAGTCTGGAGCATGCTGCACAACGGGAACTGATGGAAGAAGTAGGCTATCGGGCGGCGACGTGGTCAGAATGGGTAACGGTAGCCTCATCGGCAGGACTGACGGATGAATGCGTAACAATTTTTTTCGCAAAGGATCTAGAAAAAATTGGTCCTGGCGGCGGAGATGGCAATGAAAAAATAATCGTGCATGAGATACCGCTCTCACAAATTGATGATTATCTCGATCAGCGAGTGAGAACGGGAACGGTCTTGGACGGCCGAGTATATGCCGCCATTTACTTCCTGCGAGCAAAAACAAAATTGTCGTTCTAGCCAGATATTTCATCAAACCAGCTGTTCAATGCGCTCTTGCTCGATAAAAACCGCCGTTGTCTTTGAGGATCAACACTTGATCGTGTTTGAAAAAGAAGCGGGATTGCTTTCCCAGCCCGGTTTGGGAGTCGCACAGTATGATTCACTTCTCTCGCGTAGCTTATTAGATTGGCCCTCCGCGCGGATTGTGCATCGGCTTGATCGAGATACCTCGGGCTTGATTGTTTTAGCTCTCGATACTGAGACTCATCGAAAATTGAGTGCTGAATTTTCAAATCGACGGGTAGAAAAAATTTACCTCGCACAAGTTGCCGGTCGACCGAATGAGAGATCTGGCAAAATTAATGCTCCAATTCGGAGAAAATCAAACCGCCCCCCCCGCTATTGTGTCGATTTTACCAACGGAAAAGATGCAATTACTCATTGGGAGGTCGACTCGACCGATGGAGCTACAACACGTGTCACTTTACGCCCGATTACCGGACGCAGCCATCAACTACGGGTCCACATGGAATATGTTGGCCATCCCATCTTAGGTGACCCCCTATATGGCACGGAGCGGTCCCGAGGTGAAAGCACACGCCTGGGGTTGCATGCAACCGGTCTCGCGTTTCGGCATCCCCATACAAAAAAATGGATGCAATGGACATCGCCCGATCCGTTTTAATCGGGTAAGTCTGTTATATGGCGTCGTCTTCGTCTTGCGGACAGCGCGAATCTGATTCGGCTTCGAATTGAAGTGTTACGTGTTCAATTTCAAATTGATCTGCGACTGTTTTCCGAAGTTCTTTGAGTACTTGGTTGAATTCACAGCCTGGTTGCACCACAACGTGTGCGGTAAGGGCTGTTTCCGTGGTGCTCATCGCCCAGATATGAAGATCGTGAATGGAAATGACAGCAGTATGTGATCGCAGTAAGTAATTAACTTTCTCTGGATCGATGCGTGGTGGAACCGCATGTAGTAACAACGCGGTGGAATCGCGAAATAGACTCCAAGTGCTTACAAGAACCACCGCTGCTACCACCAGCGATACGGTCGGATCAATCCAATTAACTGGATAGATTTTGGTCATTAGGCCTGCAAAAACTACACCAAGTGAGACTCCTGCATCCGCTGCCATATGCAGGAAAGCACCTTGAATATTAATATCGTTCTTCCTGCCTCGAAGAAACAACAGCGCCGTGAGTAGATTAATAAAAACTCCCACTCCCGCTACGGCCATGATTGTATTACCAGCGACTTGCACAGGATGTGAAAATCGCTCGATCGCTTCCCAGGCAATGGCGCCCACAGCAATCAGAAGTAACAGTGCATTGAGAAATGCGGCCAGGATAGATCCACTTCTCCAACCATAGGTCCGTCGTGTGGAGGGCGGTATCTTACTGAGTCGATAACCGGCCCAGGCTAATAGCAGCCCCAATACATCACTGACGTTATGGCCGGCATCCGCCAGCAGGGCGAGGGAATCTACTGCAAGTCCATATGAAACTTCGACGGCGATATAGATCAGATTCAGGCCAATGCCGAAGGTAAAGGCATAGGTATAATTGGGCGGCCCATGACTGTGGTCCGACCCGTGGTTATGGTGATGACCCATTAATGTATCCTCGCACCACCACGCCTCATGCCGCGGCTTCTTCCTGCAAGTACTCTCGTGGCTGGTAGAACCAGGCGACAATCACAAACAAAACGGCAGTGACCAACATTAATTGTGCAAAGAACCAGAAGTAGGCCGCGCCTGAAAGATTTTCCCCGCCGCCTATAGAAACGTCCATGGAAAAGTCTTCCTGTGCCGCTGAAGTTGCTGCCCGACTATCTTCAGCAGCGCGAAGCGAACCGATCTGCTCCCGACGACGATCAAGCCAGGTTTTTTCTGGGTGTAGTGATGCGAAAAGGTCACCACCTACTGATGCGGCGATTCTTTTTTCCTCTTCTGTCTGGACATTACGAACAACCGTCAAATGCACGTCATCAACTGTATACGGAATGCCATCTTGTCCGTGACTACTGATCAAAAAACGTTTATTATTTTTGAGATCATACGACAATGAATTACCCCACTGGTCGCGGGTCGTGCCGACCAGCTCGGATCCGATATCATCGAGGGGCAGCGTTTGATTTTCCTCCCAATGATTCAATATCTTTTGAAATGCGACCTGAAGTCGATCATTTTCAGGAGTCCTAACTTCGATTACCTCTCCACGGGAATTAAACAGCACAGCCGAGGGGGAAGATGGCTTAAGTTCTCCTGTTTGCGAAAGGGTAATCAACAAACCTCCATCGCTTTGTGGTTCGGCAGAGAATCCGTCCTCGCTTGCACCAGCAGCCAGTTGCTTGGCATCTAGGGTACCATCCTCTTGAAATGCATTTTGTACAAGTCGAGTTGCTGGAGCAGTTCCCTCGGGCACGATGATGTAACTATTTACCGCTGCTGTGAAAAAATTTCCGAGAGATACACTCATCAGGAATAACGCCATAATGACTGATTTCATCTTTCGCGGCGCTTGAGTATAGCTGAATTCAAGGCATGTGATGGATACCATTACCTCCGCAGCGGTCAGCAAAGCATAGGCAAATATCTGCCATCCGATGGAGGGATGTGCTCCTGAATCAATCCGCTGTTGCGCAACGGCAACAGTTGCAAACGCACCCACCATCACAAACAAACCGAGCGATATTTTCCGCATCGGTGTGAGAGGAAATACTTTATCAATGATTGGATACACCACAAATTGAAAAAGTGGGATGAACGCCAAGATCAAGATCGGATTGACTGCCTGAATCTGAGATGAAAGCCAGGTAATCCCGAGCCAACGACGGTCCATGTCTTCGGCTTGGAGCACCCAAGATGATCCCATTTGATCGAACAGGGCCCAGAACACAGCAACAAAAATATAGATAATTAATAGCTTTCCGATGGCGGATAGACCTTCGCGACTGAATGTTTCACCAAAAAATGCCTGTCTTCCTCCAGGCGGCACGTGAATAAATACCTTACGCCCCATCCAGAATACAACCGTCGCAAGTGCCATCAGCACACCAGGAATTCCGAATGCCCAGTGCGGCCCGTACCACTCGAGCAACCAAGGGGTCAGTAGTGTTGAAATGAAGGCCCCCATGTTGATGGAAAAATAAAACCAGCCAAATACTTTCGTGAGAAGAAAACTATTAGTTTTTCCAAACTGATCTCCCACGTGAGCAGATACACAAGGCTTAATGCCCCCAGATCCGATAGCGATTAAGAACAGACCCGCAATCATCCAGTGCATAGGCACACCCTGATAGCCCATCACGGCAAGCGCAGCATGTCCAAGGCAATAAACAATCGAAAGTGAAAGAATCGTGTGATATTTTCCAATCACAATGTCCGATAGCAGAGCCCCGAAAATCGGGAAAAAATAGACAGCTGAATTAAATAGATGGACGTATGCCGTTGCCTCCGCATCCGACATCGTATCGCCTACTCTAGATCCCTGCATCAAGACGAGATATTGAGTCATAAAAATGATCAAAATCCCTTTCATTCCATAGTAGCTGAAACGCTCGGCTGCCTCGTTGCCGATGATGTAAGGAATGCCTCCCGGCATCTTGGTGGTCGGTTCTGGGGCGGTGCGATAGGTACTTTCAGTCATGGAATTTCTCCGACATTCCCTGTCGTTTTTACTCGATATTCTGGGCAGACAAATAAACCAGTTATGCTGTCAGTATCCCAGACGTGGCATTGTTGGGGCAAGCACCCCATATCCGATCTTCCCGAGAAACATGCATTAAAAAACATGCGGGTCAAAATTCAGTCGCCCATCAGCAGCGGAAACGGTGTAAAACAGAAAACGGGGATCAAAAGTGAAACGAGACCCAAGGCATATCGCCAGGGCCCAAGTTTGACGCGATCATCCGCTGTCGGTGGATGATCGGTGCCGATCAGCAAGACAAGAATTAACATGAGTGTCCAGTTGTAGGATTCAGTCCAAACGATAAATAGCATCGCCGCAAGCATGAATCCGCGTGCCACCCAACGCGCGTAGGGTCCGAACAAAGTATAAGAGACATGTCCCCCGTCGAGTTGACTCACTGGTAGCATGTTGAGTCCCGTCACCAGCATACCGACCCAAGCAGCCATATAGATCGGATTCACCACAAAAGTAAATGATTTTTGCAATGCGCTTGGATCATTATTTTTTTCTGCGTAATCTTTTTTTACCTCATCGAGATCGTGCAAGAGAGGTATCAATAATTTGACAAGTAGGGGGTCTCCATATCCTCGAGCCTCGGGCCGCTCGGGCGTTGGTTCAGCAACACTAAGACCATATAGAAGCAATGGAATGGTCAAGAATAATCCGGCCAACGGACCTGCGATTCCAATATCAAAAACCTCTTTTCGATTAGCACGATTAGGGTTCATGCCAATCACTGCGCCCATCGTCCCAGTCACCATAAACGGGACAGGAATGAAGAAAGGAAAACTTGCAGGAATTTTATAGCGGAGCGTCATCAGAAAATGGCCCATCTCATGCAGTAGCAGAATGGCCATCACCCAAACCATATAGAGCACACCAGTTTTCCAGTTATAGCGCAGTCCGTCATACCAACTGGCCCAGACAATCGCTCGTTGTGTTGCGATTTGTTGTTGGCCCTTGAGATTTGTAAATGAATCTCCCGGTTGGACTTCAATCCGCGCCGGATTGCCGAATACTGGTGTTTCCCAAGCATTCCACCGGTAACATCCGGCGGAAAATGTGGTGAAACAGGTTGCCGAAAAAAGCAATATCGGCAGCAGAACCCGTCGGCGCCGTGGGGCAATTAATTCGGCGCGGATAATTTCACTCGGTTTTGCATCTGCTGTGTCCATTGATTCCAAGATACCAGATGGAAACGCTTCGTCTACTCAGCAAGAATGGGGGACAGCAATTTGTATTCGCCGCGGGTCCAGCGAGCGATATCGGTCTTATAGTATTTTGAAAATCGACTCTCACGCGGCCCGCCAGGTAAATTGGTCCAGGCTTCATTGGTACTCATGTCAGTTACAAAATGATAACTCGGGGCAAACGTCGATTCACGCTTTGCGGCTCTTAATAGATGTCCCTGAAAGGGTGTCGCATGATTGCCCGGCATGGCAAACTCGCCTGTGTGAAATCCGAGTAACCGGCCCGCCTTTTGTCCCTCAAAAAATCGGTTCGTGAATCGAAATGTGTTGACATCCGACCAGGGACGATCATCTTTGTCTCGGATCGACTCGTAGGCTCTACGAATCATCGATCCCTTGTCACGCGAATGCCACCAAGTGGAAGACTCCTTCTGCAATAACGCATCGATCGCGGTGATTACCATTGTGGAATAACCGATTCGGCTGGCCAGATAGAACATTCTGCGCCAACCGATACCTCCCTCTTTTTCACTTGATTGGCCAAAAATTTCCAGAATCACATTGCGGTACAGTCGTTGAAATAGCGAAGCCTCATGGCTTTCAGGATTATATTGGCATGCCCATTTTTCAAGCCGTGTTTTTATCTCGCCCGTTGGCAAGTGTGGTAAAAAAATTTTTAGAAGGTCGCGAGCCTGTAGGCTCACCACGTCATATTGCAACGCTTTGAAATCATCGACGGTGGCCCGAGGAAGTTCCGTCAGACGCTCGCGAATGCGGCGATAACGATAGTCGGGTAAAAAAAGCGTGTTGATTGGCGGTCCATCGGGATGGTTGACGCTTTCATTTGCCGCCAACACAAATCCTTCGGGCGGATCGTACGATGACGGAAGCTGGTCAGCGTCAATCCAACCTTTCCAATGATTTTCATGTCGCCAGCCGGGCGCGGGAACCAGCCCGCTTTGCCCTGACTGTCGGCGGGGAATCCAACCACTAGCTTGACGTCCGATATGACCTTCTCGATCTGCAAATATCCAATTTAATGTAGGCTGAGGTGTTTTGCGCACCGCAAACATTGCTTGGCGGACGTCAGCACAATCGAGTAGACGGAGCCAGGAGGCAATGGATTGTCCTGACCCTTTTTTGGAACCGGCCCAGGCGAGCGATAAATATAAACCGGGTCCGGAGGAATCCGGGTCACATTCCAGGGTGCCGAGTTCATTGTAGTAAATCGGTATTTCGACCGGCTCATTGTCCTTGCGGCGGATCGTCTCAGTACGTAGCGAAAAGTCTATCCAGTTGTTTTCCCGACGATACTGCCAGCCACTTGCACCGCCCGGGCGACAATCTTCAACGAAATAATCGCTTGTATCACCCTTCAAATAGGTGACAGACCAGGAAATATTCTGGGTGCGGCCAACTCCAAATAACGGGCAACCTGGCAACGTGGCGCCCATTACATAGTTTTGCCGCCATTTTAAAACTGCCTCATACCAGATAGCTGGAAGCCGGTTCACTTCAAGATGCGGGTCGCCTGCCAAGAGCGGCGCGTTCGTTTGACTCCGCGTTGGTGACACGGCCCAGGCGTTACTGCCTGCCAAGCGTGGCAAGTCGGCAATTAATTCAAGCGCCTCATCGGAGAGCCTATGGGCCATTTTAATTTTACGAAGAAGATTGAAATCGACTCGATCAAGATGTGGTGCAAAAAGCTCCTGAAGTCGATCTTGCGGGATTCCCAGTTGAACGAGCTCGAGAAGCAGCCGTTCGCTCTGTTGTTGTCCAACAGCCAGCCCGCCGAAACTGAGTAAGTTTCCAATCAGAAGCACTGACTCCTGAGTCCATGGCTGTGGATCAAAGCCGGTGGCCCACATCGGTAGGCTGCGCCCGGCTTCCTCCAAAGCATCGTTCAATCCCTCACAATAAACGGTAAGTTCACCGAAAGTATCATCATCAAGTCCAACAACCTCTTCCTGTAATCCGAGATACAGTCCGGCTCGACGGAAATATTGATCTGTATCTAACAGGTCCTGTTTATCAGCGATCCGCTCGGCGGCGGTACCACGAGCAACTGCCCGTGAGAATAAAATCTGAGTGGGTCGGTCAATCGCGTGAACATAACCGAGGCCATAGAGACAGGAAAGCCAGGAATCGGCCTCAATGAGAGGCACACCGAATTGATTGCGGTAAGCGGTAAACGGTCGCCGTTTGTTCCCGATGTCGATGAGTTTCATCGTAAGACCAAGGTCTGAAGGGCATGAAACATATCTTGTGAATATATGATATGTTTTCTGAAAAGTAACAAACAAGGTTGAAGACAACTGAAACTATTCAGTGTACGTCTGGCCCTTGGAGACTACTCGTAGATTGAAACCCTTCCACTTCCTTGAGCACTTGTCGCATCGCATCTTCAGGGCTTGATCCATTTGCCTCAAAGCTCCGAGTGACTTGCCGGTTATTGGCGATTGATACACGACAATGAAATCGGTACTGCACGGTTTCATGGCCCCACATCTCCAGCAAGCTATATACGGCTCCCAATTCACAGAGGCGTTGCTCAATGGCCGTGCGATTATTGATTGTTTGCGATAATTGCGGAGGCTGATGCGTGCTAGGACTAGGAACAGTGGGCTCTAAGTAGGCGGCCTGCTGTGCTGAGTGCGGTTGCTGTTGTTGCAATATACCCGGAGTGACCGTGGGAATGTGTTGTAGATCTGTATGTGCATGCTGCCCCGGCAATAATGGTTCCGATAACGAAATCGGGGCAGGGGACGTTGATGAAATTATCGGCACATCCTGTAGATAATTTTCACTCCCGTTTTTCCCTTGAACCTCTCGACTCAAGGCAACGATTTTTTGGAGTGCCATTTGTGGAAGGTTCGTGTAGCGCACTGCACCCCAACCGAGTGCACCGAATACCGCTCCCAGTACTAGAGCACGACAAAATGTATCGAACGCAGAGGTTTTCATGGCGGAGATCATACATAGGGTATTTCCTGCGAGACAACGTCAATTGACTGAAATAATCTTCTCGGATTTTGCAGAGAATACATATCGCTTTTCACCTGCTATCACCAGCACCTTCAAGCGAAACACCCTATAATGAACAACATGTCGCAGTCGCCTCTGCTATACCTGGACAACAATGCATCAACTCCTCTGGCCACTCCGGTGCTAGAGGCCATGGTCAACTGCGCGCGGTGCCAGCACGGCAATCCGGCAAGCCCTCACCAATCCGGTCGCAAAGCACGTCAGGTTGTGGAGCTAGTTAGAGAAAATACGTTGGCGGACCTGGGCGGAGAGATCACCGGTACACAGCCGGATCGATTGGTTTTCACCAGTGGTGCCACGGAGGCTAACAATATAGCGATCCGCGGTTTAGCAAAGGATGGACCAATCATTCTTTCTCCGGGCGAACATCCGAGCATTGACCGGGTGGCACAATACATGGCGAAGAATCTTAACGCCTCGATTGTATGGCTGGATGTGAATCAGGAAGGTGTTATATACCTTGAACAACTTGAGTCTTATCTTCGCCGTGGAGCTGGTCTGGTGAGTGTAATATGGGGCCAGCACGAAACTGGGATCGTACAGCCAATGGGTAGCATCGCGGCACTTTGCAATAAATTTGGCGTGCCACTGCATACCGATGCAACTCAAATCGTCAATAAGATTCCAATTAATGTTCAAGAAATTCCTATATCCGCCCTTACTTTTTCTGCACACAAATTCCACGGGCCGAAAGGAATCGGTGGTTTATTTGTCCGTGGATCTGCTGATTTAAAACCGCTTTTATGGGGTGGATTTCAACAAGCCGGCATGCGGCCCGGAACTGAAAGTCCTGTTTTAGTTGAGGGCTTGAGGACGGCATGGTTGTGGTCTCAATCGCAAATGGGAGTAAGTGGAAGTTCACTCAGCGAGATGCGTGATTTCCTTGAACATCAGCTGAGGAATGCTTTTCCTGAAGTGGTGTTTCATGGTGATTCTGCGTTGCGCACCCCGCAAACGAGTTGTTTTTCTGTGCCTAGTTTGGATCGGCAAGCGTTACTTATGGCGCTCGATCAGGTAGGGGTTGCGTGTTCCACTGGCGCAGCATGCGAAAGTGGAGCTGTACAAACATCCGAATTCTTGCGAGCAATGGGATGCACAGCACCGCTTTTGGAGTCGGCAATCCGACTTAGCGTTGGGTATCTCAATACCCGTCAAGAAATGGAACAAGCGTCTGATCGTATCATCAATTCAATAAAGAACTTACAAAGAAGAATTTCCCCTCAATCAACCACCGTGCCCGCTCGTCGAGAGGGGCTGAAAATGGTAGATTAAAGAGCGCATAAAAAACACTTCCCCTAGTTCTTTCAGGTTGTAATTTCTGGGTTGTTTGCCCGGTGGATGGAGCCATGGTAGTCAGCCCGGTTTGCCGTATTTCTTTTCGCGGTGCACCTTTATTTGATCGAATACCAGAAGATCAGAATCCAACCATTGATGAGCGTAGTTGCTTTATTGCAGGTCCCGAAAACGTGCTTGTTCCGACGGTTGTTGATCAGATCGTCAAGCCCTTCTCAATAAAGTATTCTGTGATTCCTGTTGTATTTTGGGGTGGTCGGGGTACCGGAAAAAGCCTGCTGGCAAGAGGTTTGGTAAAGCGGTGTCGTAGTGCGGGACAAGAAGTGTGTTTTTTTGATGGGGAAAGGGTCGGGTATCCCGCTTTAAGAAAAAAGTATTTTGAATGTAATCGCGCAACTTTGTGGGTTATCGATAACTTCGACCAAATTTCTGTTAATGAATCTTTAGTGAATCTGTTTTGTGATTTGCTAGATTTAGCGGCAGTAAAAAATTATCGAGTAGTTACGACGATGCATGTTCCTCCGAACGCGATATCCGATTTTCCTGACCGGTTGCGCAGTCGTTTTAATGCAGGTCTTGTCGTAAAGTTAAATCCTCTATCCGGAAAAAATCGGTTGGCAGGTGAATTCAACGAGGAGGTTAACCCCGCATTAATCGATATTTGCAGAGTGATTTCAAAATATTTTGGTGTCTCAGTGCGTGATTTAAAGGGGCGTAGTCGCCAGCGGGGGATCGTCTTTCCAAGACAATTATT
>DLCF01000028.1:0-174 GCA_002480485.1 Planctomycetaceae bacterium UBA7805 | reverse complement strand
GACCACTCTACTGTATTACATGGTTGCCAGATGATCGAAGAAAAATTGGCGACTGATTCTGATATGGAAATCCAAAATCATATTCTCGTACTGCAGAACTCGTTTAATTGATGAGCTAAGAAAAGACGTAATATGTTTGGAAAACTTGTTGGTTGATGTTGATCATCGTGAGTG
>DLCF01000088.1 GCA_002480485.1 Planctomycetaceae bacterium UBA7805 | reverse complement strand
TAAGCGTGAAGCCCGCTCCGAGATAAGGTTTCGTTGGGCTATGCCCGAAAGTCCCCTGGAAGACGACCAGGTTGATAGGCTGGATGTGTAAGCACAGTAATGTGTTCAGCTAACCAGTACTAATGGACGAATGCTTGACCATATATATCAAACGCTGTTGCGTTCTGTTGGATGGAACAAGCCAAAACGCGTAGGGACGTAAAGTCCCAGATTTAAAGAGAGTCACTTTTGCTACATTGCTGAACAAGTGCCGGCAGATTTAACGGTCTCCGGCCCTTCTTCCGGTGAACATATCCGAAAGGTCACACCCGACCCATTCCGAACTCGGTAGTTAAGCTTTTGGAGCCGATGATAGTACTACAAGTGCGAAAGTAGGTATCGCCGGATTTTTTACCAATCAAACCCCGTGGGCAGAGCAATTTGCCACGGGGTTTTTTTGTAGTCCGTTGGTGCGTTGATGGCGTTGATGAGTTGTTCCTTGACGGGCCTTGGGCTATTCTGCCAGCATCGTTGCGGGAGGGCGACCGCATTGCCGATGCGACCTGAAGGGAACCTGTGAACGAGGAAACAGGCATGACAGAGTGGATTTTAACCCTAATCGGCCCAGATCGACCGGGTCTTGTGGAGGCGGTTGCCGAGCGGGTTGTGGCCCGAGGTGGAAACTGGATGGCAAGTCGCCTGGCACATCTGGGCGGTAAGTTTGCCGGAATCGCGCATGTCTCGGTGCCAGAGGCAGAGGTCGGGCCGCTCATTGAGGACCTTTCGGCGCTGGAAGCGAATGGACTGGTAGTTCAAGTTGAGGAGGCCGGGAAAGGGTTAGTCATCCCCGGTCCTGCCGGCGAAGAGATTGCGGCACCAAGTCCGCCGCAGCATTTGCTGCAGGTCGTTGGCAGTGATCGGCCGGGAATCGTGCGTGAGATTTCCGGCGTGTTAGCGGCTGCAGGCATCAATGTCGAGTCGCTTTCCACCGAGTACACGTCAGCGCCGATGAGTGGTGGACCTATCTTTCGTGCCGAGTTTCAGTTTTTGATGCCTCCAGCCCGTTCGATCGATCAGTTGCGTTCGAATGTGGAGGCAGTTGCCGGTGACCTGATGGTTGAAATTTCCCAAGGGTCTTCCCTGTAATCCCGTTAATTTTGAGGCGTATGCCATGTTGATTCTGCTTTCACCATCCAAAACCCTTGATCTCGCTCCCACTGCTGTCTCGGGTAAGACAACGCTACCCGAGTTTCTCGGCGAGGCAGCGACGTTGGCCGAGGTGCTTCAAAAGAAATCGCGTCCACAACTGGCGAAGCTGATGGCGATCAGTCCCAAGTTGGCCGAGCAGGTCGCCGGGTACTATAAGAACTGGAAAACGCCATTTACAGCAAAAAATGCGCATCCCGCCCTGCTTACCTTCCGCGGTGATGTCTACGAGGGATTGGCCGCCGAAGATTTCAATGCAGCTGATCGCTCGTTTGCTCAGAAACATTTACGGATTCTTTCAGGACTATACGGAATCCTTCGCCCTTTGGATCGGATGCAGCCCTATCGACTCGAGATGGGTTGCCGGTTGGCGAGCGGTGGCAAAGAGGGATTCAAAAATTTGTATGACTTTTGGGGTGACCGGGTGCGTGAAAATCTGGAGATTGCCGCAAAGCGAAAAAAACAACCGCTTGTGAATCTGGCGTCCGGCGAATACTTCAAGGTTGTGCAGCCGTCAAAGATCGAGTTACGCGTGGTGACGCCCACGTTTAAAGAAAAAAAGGGAAAGAATTACAAAGTGGTGAGTTTCTTTGCCAAAAAGGCCCGAGGGCAGATGGCCCGATATATCGTGAAGCATCGACTGGAAGAACCAGAGGAGATGCAGGCCTTTGCGGAGGATGGCTACCGGTTCAACGGTCGGCTCTCCTCGGAAGATGAGCTCGTCTTTACGCGGGGCTAACCTCGACGAGCATTTTATCAAGCAACTCGAGTGGCAGCCCGATCACATTCGACACACTTCCTTCTGTGATATGCAGCCAATCAGGCCCGTCCTGGTAGCCGAAGGCCCCTGCCTTGCCCTGCCAGAGATCGGTTTCCAGATAATCCCCCAGGGCGTCCTCGCTGAGCGAGTCCATTTGCAGATGTGTGATTGCGACCTCGGTCTTTGGAATGCCTGTGGCCAGCGGCCAAAGGCAAAGTCCGCTATAGACCCGATGCGGCTGCCCGCTGAGCCGGCAGAGCATACGGCGAGCGTGATCTCGATCGTGTGGTTTGCCAAGAATTTCACCGCCGCACTCGGCCACCGTATCGCAGCCGAGAACAACGGATACGGCGTGGTCGGCTTCGGGGAGTCGACGCACGACATCGGCGGCCTTGCGTAGGGCAAGCGAGGAAACCAGCTCTGCCGGGCCGCAGCCGCTGCAAATGCCTTGCGTTTCATCCACCTCGGGCACGCATTGCTCGAACTGGAAACCGGCCTCGGTGAGGAGTTTCTGCCGTTGTGGAGAGCTACTGGCAAGAATCAGCCGCATCGATTTTTCATGTGATGCCATGCTTACGTGTTCGTTTGTCATGTTTGCAGTTGATAACGTATCTGACTGTGACTGCGCCGCTGTGATACGATGGAACGCTGGCCGTTCCCCATCTTATTTATCGATCATTCGCCATGGCGCAAGCCCCGTTTCCTATTCTGTATGAGGATAATCACTTACTGGTGATCAATAAACCGGCCCAACTGGCCACGATGGGCGTGCGCCCACCCCGCAAAAGTGCGCTCGAGATGGCTCGCAACTACATCAAGGAAAAATACCAGAAACCGGGCAATGTTTACCTGGGTGTGGTCAGTCGACTTGATGCCCCGGCGACCGGCATTCTCGTTTTTGCCCGCACGAGTAAAGCGGCCGCTCGTCTCACTAAGCAGTATCGTGATCGCGTAGTGACCAAGATCTATCACATCCTGATCGAAGGTGCTCTCGATGCGCAGCAGGGGATGTTTGAGGATTGGGTCCGCAAAGACGAGCGGCATCGGCGGATGCATGTGGTCACTGCAGAAGCGGAAGAGAGTCGGCAGGCCCGACTCTCGTATCGCGTGCTTCAAAGTCTTAAAAAATGCCAGTTGGTCGAGATTGAGCTCGAAACAGGACGCAAGCATCAGATACGTCTCCAGTTTTCCAGCCGGGGCCATCCGGTGGTGGGCGACCGAAAGTATGGCGCGACACAAACCCTTTCCCGAGGAATCGCCCTGCATGCACGTCGGTTGGAACTGATGCATCCGGTTCGTGACGAGAGGATGATCTGGGAGGCGGGCCTGCCCCAGGTTTGGCAGCCGTTTCTATGATGCCCGCCCATTTGAACGCCGGGGACTAATTTGATAATTTTTTACCAAAAATGGGTGCGGAATAGATCAATCCGAGTGAAACTTCGGCTTTCAACTTGGCGCACGCTGCCGGTGCGTTAAGTTGAAAAGGCAGTTTAGAAACATCAACCCCAATGGACGCGATCGATGGCTGGTGCTGAACCTGTCTTTGGACAGGCCGCAATAAAGAGCAAGCTCGTCAGCGAACACGATCTTGAGGAGGCAATACGCGCACTTCAAGGCGGAAGCCCGTTGGTCAATCCCGCAGACCAGAAACAAAATGAATTTCTCAAAGACGCTGTAGATGCCTTTCGGGGAGACAACCCAAAACGGGCAGAAACGTCTATCGACATTCCGGATGATATGATCGCCGATCAGTTAGTGAAAATGGGACTGGTCAATCGTTGGCAGGCCGAACAACTTAAACTGGGACGCACGCGGTTTCATCTAAAAGATTATCAGATCATCGACTCGATCGGTCAGGGTGGGATGGGACAGGTTTTCAAGGCGGAACACTCCGTCATGGGTCGCGTGGTGGCCATCAAGGTCCTCCCAAAAAGTCGTTCCACCGAAGAAGCGGTCGCCAATTTTCAACGTGAAATTCGAACGCTTGCGAATCTTGATCACCCCAATCTTGTGAGGGCTTACGATGCCGGCCACGACGGGAACGTACACTTTCTGGTGACTGAATTCGTGCCCGGAACGGATCTTCGGCACCTAGTCCGACACGGTGGCGGCATGCAAGAGCAGGATGCTGCAACGCTGATGCGAGATGTAGCACGTGGCCTGGGGCACGCGCATCAACGGGGACTGGTGCACCGCGATGTGAAACCGGGAAATATTATGGTGACCCCCGATGGCATGGTAAAAGTGCTTGATCTCGGTCTAGCAGGATTTTTGCAGGAGGAACTGGAGTTGCATGGCTCGGCCGAAAGAGACTCCAAAAAAGGCCGGATTGTGGGTACGGCGGATTATCTGGCGCCGGAGGTGATCGAAGGAAACGCAGCTACTCCAGCAAGCGACATCTACGGACTCGGCTGCACACTCTATTACGCGGTTACCCGGAAAGTCCCCTTTCCGGGCGGCAGTTCCGTACAGAAATGCCACCGGCATCTCTCGGAGCGACCGATGGATCCACGACGATTTCGTCCGGATCTGTCGGATGAATTTCTAAGTATTTTGAGTGCAATGATGGCCAAGGATCCGCGGAAAAGAATTCAAACGGCGGAGGAAGTCGTCGAGCGGTTGGCTCCTCGTAGCGGCAGTAAACTGAGCCAAGCTGTAGAAAGTGAGGCAGCTTCGGGAGGGCACTCGCAGTTCGCACGAGCAGCGCCCCCGAGTAGCGAACGTCCAAGCGACTCACGTATTTTTCCGGAGATGGAGCCCCAGCTTACCGGAAGTGGATCCCTCCAAGGTACCGATCATGCGTCTGGCGGTTCTCAAAACACCCATCGTCTGCCCCCACCGCGTAAAAATCGCGATCTACCCCACTCGAAAGGTCCGCTGAGACGCATCATCGATTGGATCGGGGAGATGAGCGAAATTCAATTCTACGGCCTAGTCGGCGGGCTCAGCTTGCTGGTCGTGCTCCTGCTGTTTCTGCTGCTTGCGGTTTGACGCTTTTTTCTATGCGGGCACCTGGCCTGATGAAGCGGGTTTATTGACAGGACCGGCCCTCGGCCTTTAGCATGTCAACGTTCCTGGTCGTCTTCCTCGTGGTGACTGCTGAGAACAGGTGGCGTAGCTCAGTTGGTAGAGCAGCGGACTGAAAATCCGCGTGTCGCTGGTTCGATCCCGGCCGCCACCACTGGCCAACCATGCCCTGCACAGGTCCCACGCACCGCTCATCCTGAGGCGAAGAGAGTGTCCCGTGTTTAAGAAGGAATTTGAGGGCCCTAATGGCGCTGAATTTCTTGTCCGTTGTCTGGAACATGCCGGAATCACCCACGCCTTCGGCATTCCCGGGGCAAAGATCGATCCGGTGTTTGAGGCGCTTCACGATTCCTCGATTGAGGTGATTGTCTGTCGGCATGAACAGAACGCCGGATTCATGGCTGCAGCCATGGGGCGGATGACCGGACAAATTCAAGCCTGCATCGGCACCTCAGGTCCGGGAACGTCAAATTTCTGCACAGCGCTGATCACCGCAACGACCGAGGGCGATCCAGTGCTCTGCCTTTCCGGTGCGGTCCCACTGCGAATGCGTCACCAACAGACTCATCAGTCGATGGATAATGTTTCGTTAATGCGGCCGGTAACCAAGTGGGCAATGGAGGTGACCAGTCCGAATGCAATCGGTGAGCTAGTGGCCGCAGCTTGCCGTGCCGCGCAAACCTCGCGGCCAGGGGCCGGGTATCTCAGTCTGCCCTACGATGTGATGCTTGCACCCGCCATGGGTGAGCCCCTCTGTGACCAACCGCCAGACAGGGGCGCGGCAGCGCGTGCGGATATTCTAAGGGCGGCGGAGCGTATTGCCAGGGCAAAGTTACCCGTGCTTTTGGCCGGTGCTGCCTCGACCGCCTCGGATTCGGCCGAGGCCATCCGCGGGCTGTTGCGTCATCGACCGCTACCTATTGTGGGCACCTGGGAAGCGGCCGGTCTTGTCCCCAGAGACGTTGTCAACTGTTTTTTTGGTCGCGTGGGCCTGTTTCGTAATCAACCGGGCGATCGGCTTCTGGCCGCGGCTGACCTGGTGATCACGCTCGGATACGAACAGGTGGAATATGACCCGGCGACATGGAATGTCGCGCACAGCGCCGACGTCGTGCATATTCATGATCGGCCTGCAGACTTTGATCAGTCGTACCAGCCAAAGTTTGAGTTGGTGGGCGATCTGGCCGCCACGGTCGCCGAGCTTTCCCAGATACTACCTCCACTTCCAGCGGTGCTCGAGCGACCCGGAATTGCGGAAGTGCGTTCGGCGCTTGAGGCGAACCAACAGGTCCCGGCACATCGGAAAAAAATGCCCCTGCACCCGCTCAATGTGGTTGCTGAAGTCCGAGAAGTGGCGGATGAGGATTCGCGAACCACAGTGGTATGTGATGTCGGTTCGCATTACATCTGGATGGGCCGCCATTTCTATTGCTACGAGCCTCGGAGGCTGCTCTTTAGTAATGGACAGCAGACCTTGGGGGTGGCACTCCCCTGGGCGATTGCGGCTTGTCTGGCCCGCCCCGGCGAACCGGTTATTTCCATGTCAGGCGACGGCGGATTTCTCTTTTCCTCGCAGGAGCTCGAGACCGCAGTACGACTCGGCTGTAATTTTACACACTTGATCTGGCGCGATGGCAGCTACGACATGGTCGCTTTTCAACAACAGGAAAAGTATGGCCGCGCTACAGCGGTTCGTTTTGGAGAGGTAGATCCGATCCGATATGCCGAATCGTTCGGTGCGACCGGTTTTCGTGTTGAGCATCATGACGAACTCGGCAAGTTGCTCCGATTGGGTCAACAGACGCCAGGCCCGGTATTGATCGATGTGCCGGTTGATTATTCGGAAAACGAGGACCTGCTGGCAACTCTGCAGGATGATCCGCGGGCACACTGATAGTCAAAAACGGATTGCAAAGACTGGGTTGATAAAAAAACCGCTCGGGCAGGCCTGCAACACCAGAAGGCGGTGCAGTAACTGCCGGCGAGCGGTTTTAGGCAAGTGGGACGGACCAATCGGGTCGACCGCTTGACCGTGCGCGATTACACCATGTCTTTAAGATTTTTCAGCGGACGAACCTTGATCACGTTACGTGCCGGTTTGGCTTTGAAAATCGTGGGTTCACCCGTGAATGGATTGGTTCCCTCGCGCTCTTTAGTCGCCGGTTTGCGCTGCACGACGATCTTGCACAGTCCAGGTATGGTGAAGAGTCCGGGACCTCGAGAGCCAACCGATTTTCGAATTTGATCACTCAGGGCGTCGAAAACACCGGCCACGTCTTTTTTTGTCAGTCCTGTCGCCTCCGCGATTCCGTTGAACACTTCGGTTTTCGTGGGGGCCTTTTTTCCAGTGGCTTTTGCCATAGTGCTCGGTTCCTCCTAACAAAGAGATAAAAGAAGTAAGTTCGTCCGTCCGTCCCAATCTGCCTTAAATAAAGAGAAAACAGAGGGGACCGGATGATTGAAAAACAACGGCCTGGAAAATACAAGCGGTATTTGTCAAAAAAGCCCGAAAAAACCCTTAAAAACAAAATAAAGCTCGTGTCTGAAGCCATTGGTTTATGGGCAAACTTTGATGCCTTTCCAAGTTCGTCGCAACCGACCCGTGTCGATGCTCGACGGGACGTTGTGAAAGATTGTGGTACGTACTCTATATGGTTTTTCTTGTCAGCCGCTGATAGGTCCTTTAAAATGCTTGTGAGGAAAGAGGTTACAGCGGGAAACGCTTCTCATATTTTTGGGAGCAACATTGTACCCCGTCAGGGCGAGAGCCGGTTTTTTGTCAATGTAGGACCGGCTCGGGAACAGTGGAGCAAGAGGTGATGACTACAATGCGATCCAACGCGCGACGACTCATCGGAATTATTTTCGCGCTTACGCTAGTGGCACCCTGCAGCGCACAGCAACGACCGCCAGAGCCACCGGGTGGAGATTCGAAGGATGTGTTTCGCAGGCCGGTCTTTCTTCCTCCCGACAGACAAACGTTACGGATGCTTTCGACGGCGCAGATCCTTAGTGATCAGGGGCGATACAGCCAAGCGGTGCGTCTGCTGCAGAAAATACTCGATGAAGCATCGAGCGGAAAACGGAACGAAGATAGCTTCATCTCTACCGACGGGGAAAAGCGTGTCGAGGGAGACGGCTCGCAAAGTCTGAAGCGTGCTGCCCGGCGGTTGCTTGGCAGTCTTCCCCCAGCAGCACGTGATTCATACGAATTGCAATTTGGTGGTCAGGCAGCGCAATTGCTCGATCGAGCGGTCAGTAACGGTGACATTGATGCCGTGTCAGAAGTGCAACGTCGCTTTTTTCACACACTTGCAGGCTATCGCGCCATGATGTTACTAGCCTATGATCATTTGATGCGGGGAAATCCGCATCAAGCGGCACTCTGTTTCGGAGCGGTGGCCGAATCGCCCGTGGCCGGTCAATACGATCCAGAGCTCTCTTTGCTTTACGCGACTTCCCTTTACCGCGCAGGCAACACAGGTGCTGCGGAGAGCATTCTCGTGGCTCTGACCGATGACCGCGGTAGCGTGCCATGGAAAGTCGGCGACACCGAGGTTTCACTGCCGGGCGATAAAGCGGCCTGGAATGCGTGGCTGGAACGTTGGGTGGAGAATGTCCGTCCGGCACCGATGGAAGACGACTGGGTCATGTTCCAAGGCAATGCGACACGTACCCGCTCAAGTAGTCCGAGTCGGCCATTGATGCTCCGTCCCCTCTGGCAGCAGCGAGTGGCGACCGATGCGCAGTATGAAGAAATGATCGCCAATCTCGCCACGTCGTATCTTGATCAGTCGATCGCGGCGGTTCCGGCCATGCACCCGCTTGCGGTAGGTGATCTGATCCTGATGCGCACTCCGGAGCGTGTCGTTGCCGTAGACTTCAAGACCGGAAAAATCATCTGGCAGGTCGAAACGCGAGCCACCGCGATCGGCTTTTCAGGGATCGAGGCCCGCGGACGCCAGGTGATGAATGGCAGGCAGGGACTTCAAGTCATCATCCCAGGAAGAGCATCACGCGGTACCCCCAAATCGATGATTGCGAACTTGCTGAAGGAGCAAATTTGGCTGGACAAAACGCTTGGATCGATGAGCAGCGATGGAGAGCGTTTGTTTTTGCTGGAGGAATTCAATAACTCCAATGAACTCCGTTATATCGATCAACGAGGTAGAAAGCGGATTGGGCTTGGATACCAATACAATGTGCTGCGCGCTCGTTCGATTGACGCCGCCCAAGGAAAACTTCTTTGGAGCCTCGGAGGACCACACGACCCAGATCCCGAAATGCAGCGGGCATTTTTTCTCGGACCGCCGCTCCCGCTCGGCGATCGACTCTACCAGATCGTGGAAATCAACGACGAAATTTGCCTGCTGGTGCTGGATGCGATAACGGGAGAAAAAATCTGGCGTCAGCAACTCGCGGTCGTCGGGCAGTCGACAGATTTGGAGCGTCGACGCAGGGTTGGGGGAATCAGCCCCTCCTATGCGAATGGTGTCCTTGTCTGCCCCACTGGAGTCGGCGCTATGGTCGCGGTTGATCTGACATCTCGGCATTTGCGTTGGGGTTACTCCTACGGCGATGGACGGGTCGGGGGAGGTAGACGACGAAATCCGGCGTGGCACCAGCAAATGCTCGCGCCTGCCCCGCGGTTGGATCAGATCTGGTCAGATGGCTGCGCTACGATTGCAGACGACAAGGTGCTGATCACGCCGACCGAATCTAACCAGTTGCATTGCGTGAGCCTGGCCGAGGGCAAACCGCTCTGGCAACGCGACCGTGGCAGAGATGTTTATCTAGCATGCATTCATGATCAGAAGGTGTACCTCGTGGGGCCTGATCGAATAACCGCCCTTTCGCTTGATACGGGTGAAAAGGTCGGCAGTCAAATGATATTTGCCATGGAAGGGAAGAAGTTTCCGCTACTGGCGACCGGGGCGGTGCCGAGCGGGCGAGGTTACTCGGCGGAGGGGAGATACTACCTGCCGGTGCGACTGGCGACCGGTGGAGCAGTGCTTACGGTGAACCTCGATACGCTAAATATTGAAGATGTCACCGCGATGCGCGGGGAGCAAACTCCAGGAAACCTGATCTGCCATCAAGATTGTGTTTTGTCTCAAAGTAGCGATCGGCTTCAGTGTTTTTACCAATATCGTTCGATTGAAGCACAAATCGCCGCCGCGTTAGAAGAAAATGCGGCTGATCCCGAAGCGCTGCTGCGACAGGGTGAGATCCTATTCGATCGTGGGGATACGATGGATGCCGTTCAGCTGTTCCGCCGCTCTGCGAAGGCCTTTTCCCGCCAAGCGGAGGAATTTTTGAAGCAGCAGGATGTCGCAAAGCACGGGGAGTCATTCGCTACTGCCGTCTACGCGCGTGGTCTGTTACGCGAGGGATTGCTTGAAGGGCTCCAGAGTGATTTTGTCGCAAACGCAGACACGATTTCCGAAATTGAATCGCTAATTGATTCGCCGGTCGATCGGGTTGATTTTTTGCGGGTTCTCGCTGCCGGCCAGCAGCGTGCGGCAAAGTGGGATCTCGCGCTGGATGCGTACATTAAATTGCTGGAGATCGCCCGCGATGAAGATCCGCTGCTGCCGCTGGAGATGGGATGGCAGGCCCGCCTTAGCCATCTAGTACGGAGCAGTCTTGACCAGTTGTACCCTAAGCTCTCTCCGAGTGGTCGTGAGAAATGGCAGGCCATGATCGCCTCCCGCGAAGCAGCTCTGTCGGCCCTAGAATCGAGTGCACTGCAAGACGCTGTTCGGGATTTCTCTTTCTTTTTTTCCAGGGATCCTGCGGCCGAGCGCGTGGACCGGGCGCGAATTGCCGGAATTGCGGCAGATGTCCGTTCCCTGAGCGTAATGCAATCGCTTGAACGGATGCGAAAGTCATCGGATGACCAACTAGCCTGCTGGGCAACTGCCGAAGCGGCACATCGCTACGACCGGTTGGGGCTGCATGCCGAGGCTGCTGACTGCGCACGGGCTCTAGAAATTCGATGGCCAGAAGGTGTGTGCTGGAATAACAAATCAGCGCGGCAGGTCGTCGAAAGCTTGTCCCCGGATAGCCGTCAAGCGAAAGTGCCCGCTGAATGGCCAGCGGGAAAGGCAGTTGTCAGCAAGCAAAAGAAAAAGCGAACGATCAGGTCTGGTTACCAACTGCCGCTCCCGGTCCGATTCTTTCCGAACAGCGCGTCTTCCTCGCAAACGCCACAACTCTGGGTGGAGCAGCGACCTCAGATGCGTGTGTTTGAGTTGGACCAATTTGGTCGCGAGCGATGGAGCGTATCTTTAGTACGTCCCGGGTCAAACAGTCGCCGGTCTTCGCCCTTTTATCCCGCGCTCAATTGTGCTCGGATATCCGGGAATTTGTTGGTCCTCGCCGTGGGCGCAGAAGTGTTGGCGATCGACATGATGCGAGCCCAAGCGGCGACGATGAGCAAGCAACGGACGGGTGTAGCCGATGTCGAATCTCCGATTCTCTGGCGGATGGATGTGCTACCCATCGATCCGGCACTGCGAAACGAGTGGTCGAACGCGCTGCGGCGTCCCCGTACCAAAGCGCGGTGGTCTGATGCCGCGCCCAATCAATCTCAATCACAGATCAACAATCAGATCTCTCGTCTCGGCCCGATTACCGATGGCGGTGTAACGTTCATGCGAAATCGGGAACTCGTCTCGGTTGACCCGCTCACAGGAGAGGAAAACTGGACGCATAAAGGAATGCATCCTCTCTCGGAGATTTTCGGCGATGCGAAGCATGTTTTTGTGCTACCGCCTCAAGAAAATGAGGTAGAGGTCTTCGCGTCGATGGATGGTCGTCGGGAGGGAACACGGTCTGTCCCGGTTGCAGGTCAACGTTGGACGACCGCAGGACCTCAAATACTTTGCTGGAGAAAAACAGGAGATCTGCAGCGTGAGGATCTTGGTTGGATGTTAACGCTCTACGATCCTTGGACCGAGACTGATCTTTGGTCGCATCCAGTCTCTGCAGACGCAAAAGCATCGTTGATCGATAACGATGGAGTTGCGGTGCTTGAGCCGAAGACTGGAGATTTTGTCGTTATTGATCGTAGCAGCGGTGAAGTACAGATGAACCACCGGCTGACACCGGACTCAAGCATTCGCGGCATTTATGTGCTCTCGAGCGACGACAGCTATTATTTGATCACGAACCGCGGTGCGCCATACAACAAAGACCGAACTAAAATTCAGCCTATGCCACAGGGCGTGGGGAACATCTTTTTCAGCGGTCAGCTTCTGGCGATCGATCGCCAGACTGGGAATCCAAGGTGGTCACGACCGGTGGATGTCGAACAATGGGGATTTACGCTTGCGCAACCACGGGGTCTTCCGCTGCTAATTCTTGCCCGCCGCGTTACGCGGCGGCCGCCGGGGAGTCGCTCGGTCAGCTATGTGGAAATGGCGCTGTTGGATAAGCAGACCGGGCGCGAAATCGTACCGAAAATGAAGTTTTCACATCGTGAATATTACTATTTAGTCCAAGGTGACAAGGACACGGAAACGATAGATGTTCTCTTCAAGAATTCTACGTTAAATTTTGCAATTCAATTCACCCGGGAACCGCATGCCGTGGCTATCCCCGCCGGTCCAGCACAGCTTACCCACCGAAAGCAATCGTGGCTTGAGTCAACTGCCCGCGACGTACTCAGCTCGTTGGAGGACGCCAAAGAAGTGGCGAAGCAAATTGCTCGCGATGTGGCGCGGGAAAAAGCCAGGCAGGAGCAGGAGGAAACAAAGCAGCGGGCAAAGCAGGTAGAGGGAGCTGCATCACAAGAGCCCGATCAGTTAGAAAGCGAACACAAGGATACACGAAAAAATGACCGGTAACCGAGTCCCGTATGCAACCAGATGGTTTCGAGCCGGAATATTCGGTGTAGGTTTTGCGGTTATGATCGCTTCGGCCGAGGCGGGTGCACGCGAAGCGGAAGATGCGGTTGCGCGTGGTTTGCGGTGGCTGGCATCAACGCAATCGCGGATCGGACACTGGGAAGCTCGTGAGAGTCGTTATCCGACTGCAATGACCGCGCTTGCCGGAATGGCCCTGTTGGCCGAGGGGTCGACCACCACGCAGGGCCCTTACGCGCGCAATATCCGCATGGCAGTTGATTATCTGGTGAGTCGGAGCAATCCCAACGGTTTGATCGGCGATCCGAATCGCGATGACCGTTACACTTATGGGCATGGATTTGCCATGCTGTTTCTCTCGCAATTACTAGGTGAGGAAGAAGATCTGGCACGGCGCGAGCAATTGGTTGACGTGCTCGCGCGGGCGGTGGACTTTACGGGCCGTGCCCAGACCACCGACGGCGGATGGGGATATTTGAGCGCTAAGGATGGCAATGGGTTTGATGAAGGATCGACAACCGTGACACAGGTTCAGGGACTGCGAGGTTGTCGTAACGTGGGCATTGATGTGCCCAAAGAAATTATCGACAAAGCAATCGCTTACATTCACAAGTGCACGACTAGGGATGGCGGAGTACAGTACAGCAGCAAAGGGGGGGGTGGTCGACCGGCGATCACGGCAGCCGCTGTTGCATGTCTGTTCAACGCGGGCGAGTACGATAGCGACTACGTCCCCCGCCTGTTAGAGTATTGCCGTCGTAATTTACAGAACATCGGCAATAAGAGTTTTGGCCATTGGCACTATGCACACTATTACTACGCCCAGGTCATGTATCGCGAGGGCGGTACAGCCTGGGATGCATATCGTGACGAAGTTTACGACAAACTGGTTGCTCAGATCGAACCGGTCCCTGGCGACGATTCGATGGGATACTGGCCACAAGGATTTATTGGACCGGTCTACACGACGGCGATCAATTTGACAATTTTACAGCTGGAAAACGGGACGTTGCCGATTTATCAGCGTTGATTACTACAGACGCAATGACCCGCGGTTACTTTCTTGTGGGTCAAGCATCGGAAAACGAGGTGTTTGCATCGATGAATAGTCCTCATGAAGAAGCGATCCGTAAACTTGCCACCGCGCGGGAAAAGATCCAGCAGCGACTGGCAGAAAAAATTGTCGGTCAGGATGGAGTCGTCGAGGAATTGCTGATCACGCTCTTTAGCCGTGGCCATTGTCTTCTCGAGGGCGTTCCGGGTCTGGCAAAGACGCTGATGATTCGCACCCTGGCAGATGCTTTGGATCTCTCTTTCAATCGTATTCAATTTACACCCGATCTAATGCCCGCCGATATCACGGGCACCGAAATCATTGAAGAAAACAAGGCTTCTGGCGCGCGGGAAGTCCGCTTTTTGCAGGGCCCTCTGTTTAGCCATGTGGTATTGGCCGACGAGATCAATCGGACACCACCCAAAACGCAGGCAGCGCTGCTCGAGGCGATGCAGGAACGTCAAGTTTCGATCGGTCGGGTGCAGCATCCGCTGGCCGATCCATTTTTTGTGTTGGCAACGCAAAATCCGATCGAGCAGGAGGGAACCTATCCTCTGCCTGAAGCACAGCAGGACCGGTTCATGTTCAAAGTCTTCGTTGACTACCCGAATTTTGAGGAGGAGTTTGAAATCGCACGCAGGACCACCGGAGAATTAGATGCCGAGATTGAACCGGTGCTCTCCGCGGAGCAGATTCTTGATTTGCAGCACCAGGTTCGCCGTGTTCCGATTTCGGACCATGTTGTTCGGTATGCCCTGTCTCTAGTACGCCAGACGCGTGTCGGTGAGGCGGGAATTCCTGAATTTGTAAACGATCAAGTGAGTTGGGGTGCAGGCCCGAGGGCCGTGCAATTTCTTATTCTTGGTGGAAAAGCCAGGGCTCTGATGCACGGTCGGGCCCACGTGGCTACCGAGGACATCCAGGCATTAGCTAAGCCTGTCTTGAGGCATCGTATCGTGGTCAACTTCACAGCACAGAGTGAGGGGGTCAATGAGGACGATATTGTAGATCACTTGATCGAGGAAACGCCCGCCCAGGAGGATGAACTGACCAGTCATGCCCGATTCCAGGAAATATTTGCATCCTGAGTCGATTGCCCGCATCAGTCGTCTCGAATTGCGCGCCCATCGCGTAGTGGAAGGATTCCTTTCCGGGATTCATCGCAGTCCCCGGTTCGGACAATCGGTGGAGTTTCTTCAGCATCGGCAGTACGTCCCCGGCGACGATTTGCGACACGTCGACTGGAAAGTATGGGCGAAGCAGGATCGTTTTTACGTCAAGCAGTTTGAAGATGATACCAACATGCCGGTTTCGCTATTGGTCGATGTCTCAGGCAGCATGCAATATGGTTCTGGACCGTTGTCGAAATATGATTATGGCTGCACGGCTGCCACGAGTTTGGCCTACTTGCTTTTGCGGCAGCAGGATTCAGTCGGATGCCTAGCTTTCGACGCGAGTGTGCGATTTCAAGTACCGGCCAGGAGCAAAAAGAATCATCTGGACGCCATTGCTGGCGGGCTTGTCGCGGGCACGCCACGTGAGAAGACCGATTTTTATCCGATTCTCCGCCAAGTGGCTGAGGAGGTACCTCGCCGAGGGATGATAATTCTGATCTCTGACCTTCTGGCCGACACGGCGGGTCTTCTGCGGGGTCTGAAGCTGTTGCGCAAACGGGGGCACGATGTCATGGTATTTCACGTCCTCGACGATGATGAACTCGATTTTCCGTTCAATGGGCCTACGCGGTTCGAGGGGCTGGAGAGTGAATCGCGGCTTTCCTGTAATCCGCGGGCCCTCCGCGATGGCTATCTTGAGGCGATGAGCGATTTTTTGCAGCGTGTGCGACGGGGATGTACGCGTCACTCCTGTGACTATGATTTAATCCGTACCAGCCAGCCTTTGAGTGCAGTGCTGGCGGCATATTTGCACCGTCGAATGGGAATGCAGCGGCGTTCCTAGCGATTTGAACGCCCATCATAAGAAAAAAATATGGCACTTACTTTCCCGACGCTGATTTCAGTTTATCTCCTGCCATTTTTGGCAGTGGTGGCTGCGATCCATCTGATTCATCTGCTGCGACACCAACGTGTGCGATGGGCGGCGATGGATTTTCTATTGGAGAGCAAGCGTAAAAATCAGACATCGGTGCGCCTCAAGCAGTTATTGTTGCTAATGCTCCGCTTATTTGCGATTGCTGCCATCGCGTTTTTGCTTGCGGGCCCAATTTTACAGAATACCTGGAGTCGATGGCTCGGCGGATCGAAAGTACATCACGTGATTTTGATAGACGATAGCGGGTCCATGGGCGATCAGCAGACGGATATGTCTGCCTTCGAGCGGGGTCAAAGGGTGATCCGATCAATCCTGGAACTCTCCACAAGCTCCAAAAATGAGCAGTCGATCACACTGTTGCCTTTCTCTGCAGCAGTCGATGGAAGCTCCCCGGAAATACTGCGGGAAGCCTCTAATAAAAAAACCCCTCAGCAATGGGCGCAGGTTGTGGACGAACTGAATCCGACAGCAACCGGCAGTACGCCGTTTGAAGCAATCGAGGCGATTGAAAAGATCGTGGAGCCTGCCAAGGATGAAAGCATGATTCTCTATGTGCTCTCTGATTTTCGCACGGCGCAGTGGCAGGAAGGCGGGGCTCTGATTCAGCAGTTGGACCGGTTGGCCGAAAACGGCGTGCAACTTGAATTGATCCAGTGTGTGGATGAACCCCACGACAATCTTGCTATTACGGAACTGGCCCCATTACCCGGCCCGCAAGTCACGGGGGTGGCACTCCGGATGCGGGTGCAGGTGACCAACTTCGGAAATTCGACGGCAAGGAATATTCCTGTGCAGTTGACGCAGCGCTCGAACTTACCTTCAGAGCCGCAGGATCCGATCTCGCTCGGCGCTATACGACTTGAGAAAATTGAACCGGGTCAGGCAGTGAGTGGGTTTTTCGATGTCGTGTTTCAAGACTCCGGTAACCAAATCGTAAGCGCCCAGATTGCGGATGATTCTCTTGCGTTGGATAACCAGCGTTGGGCCGTGGTCGATGTGGCTGATGCGGTCCCGGTACTAATCATTGACGATGGGGGAGAGGACGAATCTTTGTTTTTAAGACTGGCCCTTGCACCTTCACCACAAGTCACGACTGGTGCTCAGGTGCAGGTCGAGCGGTCCGTATTCCTTCGTGATGCGGTGCTTGATCGTTATCATGCAATTTTTCTGATCAATATTGCGAATCTTGACCAAATTGAAACTGAACGTCTTGAGCAATATGTGCGTGATGGGGGCGGCCTCTTCTTCTTCATGGGGCCTCAAACTGACCGTGCGGCGGTGAATCAACAACTCTACCGTGACGGAGAAGGTTTATTTCCCCTGCCGTTAAAGTCGCCGGCAACCTTATTAGCCGATCGCGCGGAGCAAGCTCCGGCGTTGACTGTGGATGCGGAGCATCCGATCTTCGCACGTATCTTCGGCGGGACGCTAAATAATTGGCTGCAAGCAATTGATGTGACCCGTTATTATGCGGTGGATCCGACGTGGGATGCATCCGAGGATCCGGCCGTTTCGGTACTGGCCCGTCTGCGGAATGGTGCCCCATGGATCGTTGAAAAAAAGCTGGGCCGTGGAAATGTACTAGCCATGCTTTCCACAGCCGCGCCGCGGTGGCACAACTGGGGGCTTGCGGATCCGAGTTTCGTGCTTTGGGCGCTGGACACGTTGGTTTATCTTGGTGAACCGAAGACGAGATCGCATCCGCGAGAATCGGGCGAAACGCTCCGCGCTGAAGTGTCAACCGACAGCTTTCGGCCGCTAGTTCGTTTCACCACGCCCCCTGATCCGCAAGGCGGTCGCGTGCAATCGGCTCAAGTGGCTGCCAAGGTAACCGGCCCGGATCCTGCGGAGCGAACCGCGGTCTTCGGGAAGACTCTCATACCTGGCGTTTACGAGGTACGCCGCAGTCGACTCAATGGGGATATCGTGGCAACCTGCGTGGCCTTCAACCCGCCGGCGAGTGAGCGTGATCTGCAGGTGGTCGGCGAGGGGCAGATGCGTGCTCTACTCGGAGATACTCCCTTTCAGTATCGAAATGCTAACGCGTTGCTGGTCGCCGAGCAGAGCGAGGCGGGTTTTCCACTCGGGGAGCAGTGGTGGTTTTTTATGCTGTTGGCGGCTGTGCTTATTTTCGAACAATGGATCGCCCACCAAGCGAGCTATCATCGTTCAGGCACTCCGCGTGGATTGGAGGCACGATGATTTTCCATGCCCTCCTTGCCACAACCGGCAGCTTGCAGACTTATTTTGAGTTTGGTCGTGTCCTGTCTGGGCCATGGGATTGGCTGCTGCCACTATTGGTCCTGTTTTTGTTGATCTGGAATACGGTAGTAATGGTTCGACGAGACTGCGAGGAGTTAGGTGGAAAATCGGCTTCGGTATTGATCGGACTCCGCACGATGACTCTTTTCGGTCTGTTTCTGGTCTATCTGGAACCCCAGTGGAGAACAACACGCGAGGTGACTGACCGCTCTCAGGTCTTTGTTTTGGTTGATACGAGTCAGAGTATGGGTCGCAAAGATGTGCCCGCCACCCTCGGAGTTTCCACGCCTGCTGCAAACTCCGCGTTGCCAACGGAGTCGCGGTTGGCGCGGATCAAACGGGCCATGGAATCAGGACCCATGTTGAACCAACTCCGCGGGGTGCACGATCTGTTCGTCTACCGCTTCGACGAAGATCAGACCCCGCTCGCGATTGCCACCCTCCCCTGGCTTGATCCGGCGTCGACCGATGCAATGAAGGTGGAAATCGGCACGGACACGGAACAGGAAACGGAAGACGGAGAAGAAACAGACATTGGGGCGGGTGGGTTGGACTGGCCAGGTAAGCTTCGGGCCGCCGGTGGCGATACACGTCTCGGTGATGCGTTGGAAAAATTGCGGACGCGTGGTCGTGGAGTTCCGCTGGCGGGTATTGTGGTACTTAGCGATGGAGTTCAGACAGCAGGTGCTGACTTGTCTCGGGTCGCCCAACGTCTCGCCGAGGCAAAGGTGCCGGTGTACCCGATCGGGCTGGGTCAGGTTGAACCACCCCCCGAGTTGCGTTTGGTCGACTTCGCCGCGCCGGAACGAGCCTATCCGTTCGATCCGCTGGAAGTGACCGCCTATATTCGCAGCCGGGGTCTGGAGGGACGCCGAGCTACGCTGCGGCTGCGTCAACTGGTGTCGGAAGACGCGTTAGAGCCAAACGATCGCGGTTTGTTTGAAGATGAGGTCGAAGTGCTGCTTGGTCCGGACGCAGGTGAAATTATTCCGGTCACCATTGAAATAGCGCCGCTCGAGACACCGGGTCGCTACACGTACGAGTGGGATCTGTCGCTCCGTGGGGAAGCACCGAAGGAAAACAGGAGTGAAACATCCAGCGGTCGCCGACGAAGATTTCAGATTGAGGTTGAAGGAAAACCGACGCGCGTGCTGCTGGTCGCCGGCGGTCCCTCTCGCGAGTATCAGTTTCTCCGCAATCTGCTGAAACGTGACTCGAAACAGATCGAACTGGATGTGCTGCTGCAAAGCCGACCGAGGGAGGGATTGGATGATCCGGCCTATCTGACGGAATTCCCAGATCGTGAGACGCTTGCCGCTTATGACGTGGTAGTTGCAATGGACCCCGAATGGGATCGACTCGGTCCCCAAGTGGTGGATGCCTTGGAGAACTGGGTCGCAGATGAAGCGGGTGGATTGATCCTCATTCCTGGCGTTGTCAACGCGGGAAGTTTGCTTCAGAATTGGAGTCACTCGCCGGAATATCAGCCGTTGCGTGATCTTTTTCCGGTAGTTTTTGAGGACGAGTTCGAAATGTTCAGTGACGAAATGCAGGATGCAGCGAGGGTCCAAGCGGTTGAGTTGACCCGCGATGGAAGGGATGCGTCCTTTCTGCAATTGGAGGACAGTCCACTTGCGAGCCAGCAGGTCTGGGAGACATTCGCCGGTGTTTACGGGGCGCGGGCGGTGAAATCCAAAAAATTCGGGGCTACGGTTTACGCGCGTTTCGATGACCAGATGGCCGAATCGTTGGGCCAGGCACCGATTTATATTGCCGGACAATTTTATGGTAAAGGCAGGGTCTTTTATCAGGCCAGCGGGGAAATGTGGCGACTTCGTCGCATTGATGAGTCACATTTTGAAAAATGGTATACGCATCTGATTCGTCACGTTTCGGCCGGACGGCTACATCGTGGATCCCCACGCGGGGACGTGCTCCTGGTCGAAAAAGAAACGGCTCGGGTCGGCGATCCGATCCCGGTGGTGGCCCATTTAAAGAATGCGGCTCGCGATCCGTACAATGCGGATGAGGTAACGCTTTATGTATTTTCCGCCGCGCAGCCGACTGAAGGACGACCGCTTAAGCTGATTGCAGACTCGACTCGCAAGGGATCATTCCGCGGCGAATGGACTGCCGGGAGCCCCGATCGTTATCGCTTGGAGTTGGCGATTCCCGAGAGTGACTACGATCCTCTAACGCGGACTGTGAAAGTCATGGCCTCGGATCGCGAACAGGTGCGGCCGGAGCAAGATCGTGCTGCCTTGCAGCAACTGGCTGCTACAACAGGCGGACGCTATTTTACATCGTTGGAGGCCGCGCTCGGAGAGACCGGGGAGCCGCCATTGCGGGCAGCACTGGTTGATCAGACCCGAGTCACACCGATTCAGGGCGACGTTGATCAAGTATGGAAGGCGCAATTTCATCGCTGGGTAATGCTAGGGGTCTGTGGACTATTATGTTTTGAGTGGTTTTTGAGACGTCTTTTTCGTCTCGCTTGAGGGGCATCGCTTTCGGGAAATTGAACCATGGCCACGGTGATCCAAGAAACGCAGGCTACTCCCGGTTGGGCAACGCAAATTGCTCAACTTCGTCGAAGAATTCGCAGTCATATATTGTTCCAAGGACTCGCAATCTTCTGCATCACGCTGACTGTCGGATTCTGGTTTTCCTTTGCGGTAGACTGGCTCTGGGAGCCAACGGTTGGAATCCGCATCGCATTGATGTCGATTTGTGTACCGATTTCGTTTTGGGTCGTCTGGCGATTTTCCCTCAATCGACTGCGCGTGCCCTTGCCTGATGCCAGTATGGCCCTGCTGCTCGAGCGCCGATTTCCAGTCTTGCGAGAACGGCTACTAACGATAGTGCAATTAACGGGCACTGGGGAAGAAAATCGCGACTTCGATCCCCAACTGCTTGAGTACGTTAGTCATGAGTTGGAACCACTGTTCCCCCTCTCTGATTCGCAGCGGATTTTAAACACTCGCCCCCTAATCCGCTCGTTTACCGCAGCGGTTTTACTTGCGTTGTCGATTCTCCTTTTTTATTTTCTGCATTCCGGACTCGTACAAATCTGGGCCGCCCGAAATCTGACGTTTCAGGATTTGCGATGGCCACGCGCAACACAAATTCGAGTGGAGGGATTTGTCGCTGGTGAGGATGGGGTGCGGCGAAAAAAAGTTGCTCGGGGTGGAGAAGTTTCGTTGACTGTGCAGGCTGATCTCGCATACGAACTTCCGCAGCGGGTTGAAATTATATTTACCACCGCCGATGGACGCTCGCGGAGTATCGGGATGACCCGCTTAAAAGCCGCGATTCCCGGACGTGATAGTGATCAGGAATATTCTTATGTTTTTAAAAATGTTCGTGCATCGACGCCGCTTTCCATCGTTGCACATAGCGGACGATTGTTCAGCAAGCCGGATCGAATTGATGGTTTGCGAATTGATGCGGTCCAAAGTCCTGCGCTGGTTGACATTCAGTTGCATTACAAGTTTCCCGACTATCTGAAAATGCCATCGGCGACCGGATCGATACGCCTAAACGCACCGATTCCCCGTGGAACTCAGGTCCGAGTGGTCGGGCGATCGAACAAGCCTCTTTCCGCGGCGATGCTCCGCCGCACCGAACTTGGCGGAGAAGCGGTTGACCAGCAAATCCCGATCGATACAGGCAATGCTGAAACAATCGACGTGGATCTTTCATCCGTGAATGGGGATACGCAACTAGATTTTCGTCTGTTCGATAGCGATCAAATCAAGAATGTGGAACCGGTGCGTCTTGTTCTTCGCACAATCGAGGACATGCTTCCCGAAGTCGATGTCGGTCCGGCGGGCATCGGTAAATCAATCACTCCGGTGGCGATCATTCCGTTGCAAGGGGGCGTGCGAGACGACCACGGGGTAGCCGAAACACGGGTTGCCTATACGGTTGATGGGGGCGAGGATGCCTTTTTGCCCGTTACGCTACCGGAGAGTGGATCATGGAGCGCAGAAGATCCCTATGCCTTCGAGGTTGAATCCCTGCAATTACAACCGGGCCAAGCTATCAGTCTGCAACTGCAAGCTCGTGATTTCTGTGATCTTCGCGACGTGTTGACTTATGGGAAAGGAGCAAAATACAACTTGAAAATCGTGACCGAAAGTCAGCTTCGAGCGGAACTCGAGTCTCGGGAGAAAATTCTGCGTCGACGCATGGAAACGATTTTTTCAGAGGCTCAGCGGATGGAGGATTCTCTAGCGCGACTCGGCGCGGTGTCAGTGGGTGTCGGTCCGACAAGGAGGGAAACTGATATTGATCGAAAAGATTCAATACGCATGGTACGGATTGAATCGGCGTTGGATTCTGCAGATCGGATGCGAAATGAGACGGCAAATGTGGGGCTTGAATTTGAAAGGATTCTGATCGAACTCCGTAACAATCGAGTTGCTTTTCTTGGCGAACTCGAGCAACGGATTGGAGGTCGCATTGTCGATCCGCTCCGAAATATCACAACAGAATTTTTCCCTGACCTCGAAAAATCATTGCAGCAACTTCGGGAGTCAATTGCCGACGCAGAATCTTTTTCGACGTCGCTATCGACTGCCCGAAAAAATGTACGATTAATTCTGCAACAGATGAAACAGGTGCTTGAAAATATGCTTAAGCTACAGCAGTTCAATGAAGTCCTGGCTGATTTGCGTAAAATTATCGACGCGCAGCAGCGGGTGTCACGGCAGACGCTTGAGCAGAGAAAGCGACTGGAGCAGCAGTTGAAGGACCAACTGAAAAAAGATCTGCTCGAATAGTCGAAAAGATCGGTATAATGGCGTAGCAGGATCAGCTGATCGGGAATCGGAAATTGAGGAAAAATGTTCACATCTAAGAGATACGCTTATTCGCTGCTGACTGCTCTGCTCTTGATCGGCTTGTGGGTGCCTCACGCTATGGGTGCTGACGTGCCCACTCCGGGAGGCGAGACTGATCGGCTCGTGGTGGAGCAGACCAGAGTGGTCGACCAGTACGAGCGATTCAAGAAAAACATCATAGATCTTGCCGATTTTTTACGGGAGACAGATCCCGAGCGGGCCGAAGTTCTGGAGAAAGCCGTTGCCCAAATGAATCAGGGCGATGCCCTAGAGCGTTTTAATCAAGTCGTCGCTCTGCTTGGGCAGGACGCAATTCTTATATCCGACGTCGACGAAATACTATCGAATCAAAGTGCGGTGGAAATCGAACTGCAGTCGCTTTTGACGCTGCTTTTGACCGAGAATCGTCAAAGCCAAAATCAGTCCGAAAAACAGAAACTCACTCGCTTCGTTAAAGAAATTGGACGCATGATTCGCATTCAAAAAGGAATTCAGGCGGAAACTGAGCGGATGGACCGCATTGAGACTCTGGTGCCTCGGCAAGGTAAGCTTGCTCAACGGGCTGACTCTCTTGCCAAGAAAATGCAGCAATCAGATGAGCAGTCCAAGGTTACTCTTCCGCCCCAAAGATCGAGTCGAGCAGGGTCGGAACCAGACCGTGAGAAACAGGCCGATAAAGAATCGCCTAATGCTGAAAGAGATGGCTCAGCGGGTGATAAGCAATCTGATAACAAGCAGGCCAAAAATAATGAATCAGGCAAGCAAGGTAAACAGTCCTCCGAAGAGGAATCCTCGCAGTCAGGGTCGCAGGCAGAACGTTCTCCGCAGAAGGCACTCGAGCGTGCGCGCAAGCAAATGCGGTCCGCAATCGAGGATCTGCAAGAGGCCAAGAAAGACAAGGCGAAAGATAAACAGTTTGCGGCCGTTGCGGCATTAGAGCAAGCAAAGGCCGAACTGGAAAAGATTTTGAGGCAACTGCGTGAGGAGGAAATAGAGCGAGTTTTAGCATTGCTGGAGGCGCGATTCCGCAAGGTTCTCCGTCTCCAGAAACGCGTCTACGAGGACACGATCGCACTTGATCAGACCCCGGCCACGACGCGAGATCGAAGTTTCGAAATGGACTCTACCAGGCTCAGTGAAAAGCAATCAAAAATTGTAGGATTAATCGATGCGACGCTGGTCCTGTTTCGCAACGATGGATCCGCTGTTGCGCTTCCAGAGGCATCGATGCAATTGCGGGAGGATATGGAATTGGTCATGGTACGACTTGATCGCGCCGATACAGGCCCTCTCACGCAACAGATCATGGAAGATATCATAGAAGCAATCGAGGAGATTATCGGCGCTATTGAGAAATCACAGCAGGATCAAGCTCAGCGGAAAGAAGCAGATGCTAGTAACCAGTCGCAGTCAGCAAATTCCACCCCGCCGTTAGTGGACATGCTCGCGGAACTGAAGATGATCCGCTCGTTGCAGTGGCGAGTCAATCGCCGCACCGCGCGGTATCAAGAGGTGTTGCTCACGGGACGGTCATCTCGTGTTGATTTATTGCCCGAACTTAAGAAACTTGCAGATCGACAGGGACGGATAGAAAAAATTTCTCGCGATATCGTTCTTGAAAACAACCGATAGGATGGCACTGCCGTGCGAACTAACTGGAAATCTTATGGAGTGGTCATTACTACGTCGCAAGACTGCATCAAGATGGTCTTTTGGTTGTCATTTTTTTCTGTGATCTATTCTCCCATTGAAGCCAGTGAACAGGCGAAATCAGAATCCTCCGTCGCAGTGTCCGGAAAGCTCGGAGCACCTCCATCTGACGAGATGGTCCGGAAACGTTTGGTGGGCTATCTCAAAGCCAGCGGGACCAGTGAGGCAAAAATCCGCGAAGCGCTGGTTTTGTGGGATCCGAAAACAACGACCATCGATTCCCGCGAGCGGCTGGGCAAAATTTTGGCCACGATCGGCGTGGTTGATCCGCAGATCCTGCGATGGGCGGAAACGGTTCGTTGCAGTGACACAGGTGGAGTCGATATCATTCGTCTAGAGGACGAAGCGACCGATTCTTGTTTTAAAGATGCGTTGAAGTTGTGGATTGCTCAAGGTTGGATTCAGCAGGGACGGTATGGTGAGGCATTATCGCTGCTGGACGGGATCGAACCGGCAGAACTATGCGATCCGGCCTCTTATGCCTTCGCGGTTGCCACAATTCATCACCAGAGGGCCGAAAAAAAGCCGGGTCTGGAGTTGCTCGAATGGCTTCTTCAATATTCCGGAGCCATTCCAGAGCGGTACAACGTGCTTGGCAATTTGATGTATGAAGATCTCCGACAGTTACAAACCGGTTCGCTTGATGACATTTCACGGCGAATGAAGCAGATCCATAAACAATTGGATCTAGGACGCACCGGGGACAACGTGCTCAAGACTGAGGACGAGGTTCTACAGATGCTTGACAAATTGATTGAAGAAGAATCAAAAAAACAAGCGAGCCAGGCGCAGGCGACGGCTCAGGGTGGTGCACCCGCGAGGCCAGCAGACGCTAGTCGCCTTTTGGGTGGTAAAGGAACCGGGCAAGTTACTAAAAAGAAGCTCGGGAAAACAGCAGGTTGGGGCGACCTGCCACCGAAGGAACGAGAGCAGGCAATGCAGGAGTTGAGCCGGGAATTCCCTGCGCATTACCGCGAGGTGATCGAAGCCTACTTCCGTGAATTGGCTCGTGAACAGAATTAAGATTTTTGAAAGTCGCGATGCTTTTTTTCATCCTGACATTCACTTGCGAAGTGACCATGGTCGGTGCCGGCGCACCAGAGGTGACGGTGCGGTCGTTGGATGGGAAAGAGCAAAACGGAAAATGGTGCGATTGGACGCGGGACGCCATTGTACTAAGGGAAGTTAACGCAGAGACCGCGGAAAAGAAGATTCCCTTGGTGGGATTAGAGCAAATCGTCTTTAGCGGTTCCCCCGCCTTGGCTTCGGAATCTCTCGAGGATGGCTTTCGAATTCGTCTGGTCGATCGCTCGGACTTGCTAGCCAAGTCTTTTCTTCTTTCTGGAGATGCAGCCGAAGTGGTTTGGGCGACTGGAATATCGCAACGGATTCCCTTGGCTCTGATTCGATCGGTTTACCAAACGGTTGCTGATGATCGAGTCCGGGAGGAGTGGAACCGCTTGGTTGATAAGCCACGTGGTCGTGATCGACTAGCCGTACGAAAAGGCAAAGCGATCGATTATGTGGAGGGCGTTATTTCGGGCGTCACGACCGATTACGTCGATTTTGTTCTGGATGGAGAATCGATACCAGTTAAGTGGAGTAAGATTGCCGGGCTTTTGTTTGCTGACCGACCGGACGTGCCGAGCAATCCGGCGAAGTGTCAGCTATTAATCCGCGGGGGATCTCGCATCCCTGTTGCTACCTGGACATCAACATCGCAAGATGTCACCGTAAAGATTCCATGCGGATTGTCGCTTGTGATCCCGCTTGATCAATTGCAAAGTATCGATTTCTCTGAGGATAAAGTCATTTACCTGTCGCAGTTGACGCCGCTGGTGACAGAATTCTCACCCTACCTCGCTGCGGGAAAGCTCAGCCCACTGCTGCAGCGTTTTTATGGCCCACGGCAAGACTCTCCTGCGGACGTATCACGTGGGGATCGCGATCGACGACTCGAAATCGTGACCATCCCCGCTGAGGCAGGTTCGTCAGAAAAAGTCGTCCCTGCCCCGATCGAATCATATACCCGTGGTCTTTCGCTCAGGAGCAAATCGCGGCTTGTCTACCCATTACCCGCAGAGGCCCGGCGATTTGAGGCCCGCGTCGGCATTGATGCAGGGAGTGCACAGTTGGGAAATGTTCATTTAACGGTACTCGGTGACGGGCGCGTGCTGTTCGAAGAAGAGATCTCTGGTCAAACTGGTCCGCGGGATGTGAGCGTCTCGGTTGCAGGTCTCCGGCAACTCGAACTCATTGTCGATTATGGTAAAAATCAGGATGCGGGCGATCGGTTGAATCTCTGTAATGCGCGGATTGTCAAATGAAACAGTGCCACTTAAGCGGTTGCAGTAGAAATAGCCGCTGCGATGTCTCTCGGCCTCTGCCGGTCTGTTGCCTCTGGTTGCTTGCGATAGCGATTGGCTTTGCAATGGCGGACATTACGGCATTGCCCGTAGATAGCGCAGAGGTTCCCGCGGCGGTACTCGAGGCGGAGAGGGCCCGGATCGACGCGGTCCGTAAGGCATCGGCGAGTACACTCGCGATTTTCGGTCCCGCTGGTGGGGGCGGAGGCTCAGGCGTCGTGATTTCGCCCGATGGTTATGCGCTGACGAATTTTCACGTGACGCAACCGCTCGGCAATGCGCTGAAATGCGGCATGGATGACGGTATTCTCTACGACGCAGTGATCGTCGGCGTTGACCCGACCGGTGATGTGGCTTTGATTAAATTGTTCGGTCGCGATGACTTCCCAGCCGCCGAGTGGGGCAATAGCGATCAGGTCCGAGCCGGCGACTGGGCACTCGTAATTGGAAATCCATTTTTATTGGCGACCGACTTCAAGCCTACCGTGAGTTTTGGGCTCATTTCCGGGGTGCATCGCTATCAGTATCCGGCAGGCACTCTGCTCGAGTATGCGGATTGCCTGCAAACCGATGCCGCCATTAACCCCGGGAATTCGGGCGGCCCACTATTCGATTCCAAGGGCGCATTGATTGGCATCAATGGCCGAGGCTCCTTCGAAAAGCGGGGGCGGGTAAATGTGGGTGTCGGCTATGCGATCTCGATTAACCAGATTAAAAAATTTTTGAGCTATCTCCGCAGCGGGCGGATTGCAGATCATGCCACATTGGGTGCTTTGGTCAGTAGCGATGAGGATGGTCGCGTTGTGGTAAGCGATATCCTGGAAAACAGCGATGCTTATCGGCGTGGATTGCGGGTCGATGATGAAATAGTGCAGTTCGCCAATCGACCGGTGCGTACTGTAAATGAGTTCAAGAATATTCTCGGCACGCTACCAAAACTGTGGCAGGTTCCGCTCGAATATCGTAGAGCCGGTGAGACTCGTACGATTCAGGTTCGCTTGGCCGGCGTCCACGGTGCCGGGGAACTCGCTCAACGATTGAAGCAGCGACCGACCAATCCTGACGGTAATCCTCCACATGAGATGCCGCACGCAGCAGCATCGCCGAAGATGCCTCCGATCGTTAAAGCACACTTCGAGCCTAAGGAGGGCTATGCCAATTACTATTTCAATCGATTCGAGCAGGATCGGATTGCCGAGGCATGGTTACCGGACCGCGAGGGTTGGGGGGAAGTTGGTGACTGGAAGATAGAGGGAACATTCGTTGGTGAGGGTGTGCGTGATCCGTTTGAAATCGAGTTGCGGGACAAATTCGGCAGCGCTAACCTGCCGCATTACCAGGGTCGGGCCGACTTTCGTGATTCATTGTTTGAGTATCTCGATCCGCCAGGAACCGGCGGGCTATTGGTCGCCCTGCACCTCTGGCAGCGGTTATTACAGCGCGGTATTGCCGAATTCGGCGGCATGGAATACGTCGGTCGCGTCCCAGACGGTGAAACCGGATCGCAATTTGAGATGCTGCGTGCGTTTTATGGGGGTGTAGAGGTCCGCTTCCTCTTCAACCCGCAAGGCGAGCAACTGGAGGGGCTGGAGATGTTTGCCGAGGAAGATCTGGATCCGTGTGAAATTCGATTCAAAGACTATCGTCGCAGTGCAGGAAAACGTTTGCCGACCGCAATAGAGGTCCGCCAAGGCGATCAGCAGTATGGGACCTTTGAGATCAATCGGATCACCACCATCCCAGCACCGGCAGAGACGCCATGAAGTTAAATCGTCTTATGATAAGCCACCCGAGCATTTGGATCAGCCTAATTCTGCTTGTCGCCTCGTCGGTGCGGGCTGGGGATGGATCGTTTGCCGAGCTGGTCAATCAGATCCAACCAAAAATGGTAAAAATTTATGGGGCAGGTGGGCTACGAGGCCTGGAAGCCTACCAGAGCGGAATCATGATTGCAGCCGATGGCCATATATTAACTGCGTGGAGTTATGTGCTTGATACCGAGGGAATTCGGGCCACGCTGCACGACGGTCGCAGTTTCCAGGCCGAGGTGATAGGGGTGGACCCGTGGTTGGAAATTGCAATTCTGAAAATTGATGCTGATGGTCTGCCACATTTCAACCTCGGTCGTGCGGTCCATGGTCGAGTGGGAGAGCGGGTGCTGGCATTTAGCAATCTCTTCGGTGTCGCTACCGGATCGGAGCCGGTGAGCGTGCAGCGAGGCGTGATTTCCGCAGTTACAAGGTTGACGGCTCGGCGGGGCGTTTTTCAGACCGCCTATGAAGGGCCGGTTTTTGTGCTTGACGCGATGACGAACAATCCCGGTGCTGCCGGGGGCGGCTTGACTAATATCGATGGGGATTTGCTCGGACTACTGGGCAATGAACTCAAAAATCGGCAGAACAATACTTGGCTCAACTATGCCTTGCCCGTGGAGGCAATTCGAGAATCTGCGGAATCCATGATCGCCGGTCGTCCTCAGGTACCGCCAGAAAAAAATCGAATTCCGGTCCGTCAACCGGTCAATCTAGAGGGGCTCGGCATCGGTATGGTCCCTGATGTCGTAGACGCCACACCGCCGTTTGTCGACGCGGTTGCCAGTGGGTCGCCCGCTGCCGAAGCCGGGTTTGCCCCCGACGATCTGGTGCTGTTTGTCGGTGATGTGCTG
>DLCF01000025.1 GCA_002480485.1 Planctomycetaceae bacterium UBA7805 | reverse complement strand
ACCGAATTTGCAGCACACTGGCTTTGATGGTATTACTAGGGCATCCGAAAAGTGTTCGAGCGTTATGAAGTGACTCGAAATCAGGTGCCCCGCAAGGGGTTGGGGGTTCGAGTCCCCTGCCCTCCGCTTTTGATAAACACTAACGCAATCTGACTCCGGATCGCGGCATCGTAATGTTGGTGCGATTCGGTTGGGACCCGGAAACACGCAGACGATTTCCTGATAAGTTTGCGTTCGGTGCTGAGATCCGACCCTGACTGCCCGAGACCCGAAGAGGACGTCCAAAGGTGTTAGTGGGCTGCGACGGCCCGCGTGGCCTGCGATTCATCGACGGACGGTTCGAGGGTTTCTTTGACATTTTTTGCGCGGTCCCCACAGGTCGACCTGAGGATCGAAAATCTGTTGAACCCGTTTTCTCCAGAAACCTCCTGGAGGGACTTTTACCCGGATTGCTTCCCGAAGCAGCAAGCGATGCATCGCTGAGTAAGTAGACGAGAATCACGGCCGAGATCATTCGCCTTATCATGTGTAGATCTTTGGCAAACAAGCCAACTCTCCGCGAGATTCGAGTAAAGTGTAAGTCATCACCCTGGAATCAATACACAATAAAAAAATTAAATTGACAAGCGGTGACGGGCTGATCACTGACTGAAAATCGCCTGCGGGATGCCAAGCGTAACCTGAATATTCTTCGGCAACTTGCAGCCAAAATATCACGTGCTGGCTTTCTATTTTCTATGGACTAAAGTTAAAAAAAGCACCAGAAAAATTTGGCCAAATGCAGAAACCCATTCCTCAATCGCGGGAACAAACCAAGTCTTGCAACGCTGGGCAGAAACCAGAGGCTTGGTGTTGGCACTTGCTCGGTTTGCTCAACCCGCTGATCGTAATCATTGCCAATCTGGCGGGTGGCTACTGGGTATTATCGGGTGTTGTCTATATGCTCGGTCTAGGTCCATTGATGGACCTGGCTCTTGGTCAGACAAAAAAATTAAAACCACCCCATCAAAGCGGTTTACCCTTTGAAGCCCTACTCTATGTCCATGCAGCACTGCAAGCGGCAGCGATCGGTTCACTTATCCATCGTGCAATGCTTGATGGATCGGGGTGGACGACTTGGGTGGCAGCATTGAGTACGGGGCTTTGCTCCGGAGCCTCCGGCATTATTGTGGCGCACGAATTAGGCCACAAAAAACCGCGCTCGCTGGGCTGGTGGGTCGGTCGATTCAATCTGCTTAGCGTTCTATATCTCCACTTCACTACGGAGCATAATTTCACGCATCACAAGCATGTTGCGACAGATGAGGATCCGGCAAGTGCACGTGAGGGAGAGTCCCTGTGGCAGTTCTTAGCCCGCACCATTCCCGGACAATTCCGCGATGCTGCGACTGTCCAGCGACGAAGGCGTCGGGGCCGATTTATAAATCCGATTTACAGTGGTATGGCTATGCAGTTATCTCTGATTGCTGTGCTGTATGTCACTCTCGGTGTTTGGGTCACAACCGCGTTTCTACTTCAGGCGTTATTTGCAATCTTCTTGCTTGAATACATCAATTACATACGGCATTACGGACTGCGACGCGCAGCGGGACAACGGCAAACCGAATTCCACTCATGGCAAGCCGAGCAGCGTTGGTCGCGCTGGACACTCCTCGAACTCACCCGTCATCCGGCTCACCATCTAAAAGCGAGTGAACCATTTTGGCGGCTACAACCTTACGCTGATGCACCTACTTTACCGAGCGGTTACTATGGCTGTTTCTGGCTAGCGTTGATCCCACCGCTGTGGAAGCGGATCATGCACACACGGTTTCCGAAAAATTCAAGCTAACGCCGACACGGAAGACAGAATCGTTTTCTTATGCCCTGCACGTTTTCTTGTTTCGCAGGTGAACAGCCCCTACACTGACGTTATTGCACTACAGGCCGTGTAAATTCACGGCCTTACCGTTTCAAGAAAGTTGTGGTCATCCTTGATTTTCCTCCGTAGCATCCGTTTTCGCCAACCGACGATCTTCATCGGCCTCTGCCTGCTACTCACCTCGCCCTGTGTATGCCGTGCAGTTGAAAAAACCCTTAGCATCCGGGTAATGACCTATAACATTCGTTTTGATTTCAAAAGTGACGCGGGCAATCGTTGGCGACAGCGGGCCGATATCGTTGCTCAGCAAATACAAGAAAGCGGTGCCCAGGTCGTTTGCCTGCAAGAAGACAAGATCGATCAAATACAAGATCTTCAAAAGCGATTACCCAGATTCACATTTGTTGGTCGGGGCCGTAATGCAACTGGATTCGGTGAACGCACTTCGATCCTTTTTCGAAGCGATTACTTGCAACTCAAGGAGCAAGGAGATTTTTGGCTTTCTGATTCACCTGACACTCCGGGCAGCAACACCTGGGGCGATCGATATCCGAGAAAAGTAACGTGGGTTGTGCTTCAGGGCAGAAAAGGAGGTCCTTCAATAATCGTGTTGAATGTCCACCTCCCTAGTGGGAAAAAAAACGCAATGCTGCGGGAGAGAGGCGTTCAATTAATCCACTCCTGGCTGCTGGAAAAACTCAAACGCAACCAGGGCGCGAGCAGGGTCCAAGCCGCAGTACTTGCCGGCGACTTCAACGCGGCACCCGAGTCGAACCCGCATAAGTTGCTTACCGATAACCGTACATTGCCATTGCTCGACGTCTGGGAGGTAATTGCTCCAAAAGATCCGTTTCCGGGCACTTACGGAGGATGGGAGGGTCTGCAGACGAAGAAACGGATCGACTGGTTGTTGGTTGCTGGAAAGATTCGAGTACGTGGGTGTGACAAGCTTGAGACACCGATCGAAGGACGTTTTCCTTCTGACCATTACCCGGTCGTCGCGGATCTTCAGATCCGTTTCTAGCGTGCATTGTTGTGAAGCACTGCGATTCCTGCCCGACCTATTTGCGCGTCCTGGGTCGAGGTAACGCCTGATACACCGATTGCTCCGATCACCTTACCTTGATGCACAATCGGTAAACCACCCTCCATCGGAAAACCGTTGATTTTTAAAAGTTTCAGATCAACCCCACCTTTCGCGATGCGCTCTTCCCAAAACCGTGTAGGACGGCGAAATTTTGCCGCTGTGAGCGCTTTCAATTGGGCAATTTCTACGCTCCCCCACTGCGTATTGTCGAGTCTTTCTAATAAAACCAGATGACCTCCCCCATCGACAATCGCGATCACCACGGGCCAGTCATTCTTCATCGCCTCCGCCTCCGCGGCTGCCAGTACTTTCTTTGCCGTAACCAAGTCAATCGGCGCACCATACGGAATCGGTTCAGCTGCGTTTGACAGGCATGTCGTTACGGGAATCAGCAAAATACCTAAAAAGACATACAAGCAACGAAAATTAGACATCATGTTTCCTTTGAAGAATGAACCAACAACGTGAGCTTCTAAGCTTATCTGCTTTGTTTCAGCGTGCAAGCGATCGCAAAATTAAAAAAACCGCGCAAAGCAAGTTTCTTGCCCGCTGTTCGTTAACGAAGCGGCCGGATATTCTGGAGTTATCGAACACTCAGGAAAAAACTCTGTTTTTTCTTCAACCATTCGAGGGGCTGTCGGTCTGTGTTTAACGAGATGTTTGACAACGAAGAGGTCCGCGAGCCGTATCGGCAGGTAATCGACTGGGTTCACTCGATGCCCGCTGACTTGGTGGCGATGAAACACTCAGAGGCTGAGAAACTTTTTCGTCGCATTGGCATCACTTTTGTCACTTATGGCAATAACGATGATGCTGAACGACTGATCCCTTTTGACATGGTGCCTCGAATTTTGACGGCACGCGAATGGCGGAAAATCGAAAGTGGTGTCCGGCAGCGGGCACGGGCACTAAATTCATTTCTGCTTGATGTGTATGGAAAAGGCGAGATCGTCCGAGCAGGAAAAATTCCGGCATCTCTGGTTTATAAAAATCCGGCTTACGAACATGAAGCGGTCGGTTTTCAACCCCCCCAAGGAATCTTCGGTCACATAATCGGGACCGATATTGTTCGCACCGGAGCTGACGAATTTTTTGTGCTTGAGGACAATTGCCGAACCCCTTCCGGGGTGTCTTACATGCTCGAAAATAGGGAAATCATGATGCGGATGTTTCCCAACCTCTTCCAAAAAAATCGTGTGGCACCGATTGAAGATTATCCCGAAATTCTTCGTCGGACCCTTTTGAGTGTGGCACCAGCGAAATGTGATGGGGAGCCAAAAATTGCCGTGCTCACACCAGGCGCAATGAATAGTGCCTATTACGAGCATAGCTTTCTCGCCGATATGATGGGGGTTGAGTTGGTCGAGGGACAAGATCTGTTTGTCGAAGGCGACTTGGTCTATATGCGGACCATCCGCGGTCCGGAGCGCGTCGATGTGCTCTATCGACGAGTCGACGACGATTTCATCGATCCACTCTGCTTCCGTAGCGATTCGATGCTCGGTGTTCCGGGGTTGATGAATGCGTACCGTGCCGGTGGCATTACAATTTGTTCAGCGCCGGGCGTCGGCGTAGCCGATGATAAAGCGATTTACACTTACGTGCCCGAGATGATCAGATTTTATTTGGGGGAAGAGCCCGTTTTAAACAATGTTCCTACCTACCGCTGCAGCCAGGAGGAGGATTTAAAATATGTTTTGGATCGGGTGGAGGAACTGGTGGTCAAGCGTGTTCACGGATCCGGTGGATACGGGATGCTGGTGGGACCGACTTCTACCAAACAGCAAATTGAACGCTTTACGGAAGAACTAAAAGCGGAACCAGAAGATTTTATCGCCCAACCCACCCTGGCGCTGTCGACGACACCCACTTACGTCGAACAGCAATTAGTGCCGAGACATGTTGATTTAAGGCCTTTTTGCCTTGTAGGCAAATCCACTTATGTTTGTCCGGGCGGACTGACAAGAGTGGCTATGAAAGAAGGCTCCCTGGTCGTGAATTCGTCACAGGGCGGCGGAGTGAAAGACACCTGGGTACTTGTCGAATAAAATGCGGGATCAGCACTTTTTGTTTGGAATAGCACGCCTGTGATGTTAAGTCGAACCGCGCAAAATCTGTTTTGGATTAGTCGGTATATGGAACGGGCAGAGCTGACCGCGCGACTGTTGGAAGTCGGCTACCGCATCGCCTTGATGCCCAGTGCTGGGACCGGTTATCAAAATGAGTGGTCTTCAATTCTCTCCGTCTCGGGAGCGGATATTGGTTACAAAAAAAAATACGGTCCGCCAAAACAGGAACACATTGAACACTATCTATTTCATGATCTCGACAACCCAAACTCAGTCGCTTCCTGTGTCAGCAAAGCCCGAGAGAACTCCCGTGCCGTTCGCACCGCCCTTACAACCCAGGTTTGGGATGCAATGAACACGGGCTACCAGGAACTGAAGCAATTAGCCAAGGAGCGATACAACACAGCAAATTTACCTGCATTGTGCGATTGGACGAAAAGTCGTGTCAGTCTGATTCGCGGTGCCATCGAAAGCACACAGCTTCAGGATGAAGGTTACGATTTCTTAAATCTCGGATACTTCATTGAGCGTGCGGACAATACGGCGCGCTTGCTTGATATAAAGTATTATGTGCTGCTTCCCACGCCGGCAGCGGTCGGCAGCGAAGTCGATCACTACCAGTGGAGTACACTTCTGCGGGCGATGTCTGCTTACCGCGCGTTTCGCTGGGCATACGGGGGTTTGCAAACGCCACATAAAGTCGCCCACTTCTTGATCCTCAACGTCGCTTGTCCAAGATCACTTCTTCACTGTCTGGATCGTGCTACCCGTCACTTTGATCGCCTAGAGCACATGCTCCAGCGGCAAAGCGAGGCGCAGCAAATGGTGGCGAAGTTAAAAAATAACACAGGCGCGATGGAGGTGGATGAAATTTTCCAACAAGGCTTGCATGAATTTCTTACTCACTTTGTTGCTGAAATTGCTGCGATCGGAGAAAGTATGCGAGCCTCTTACTTTTGAGCAGTGCAATGCGATTGAATATCTCCCATGTTACGCGGTATAGCTACTCAGAGCCGGTGCGCCGCATCACTCAGAGCATGCGTATGCATCCAACCTCACATGCAGGCCAGACCATCAAAAGCTGGCACATCGAGATGCCAGAAGGAACAGCCGGTTCACAAATTGTCGATGGCGCGGGCAATATTATTCAGACTCATAGCATTGAAAATCCACCGGACGTCATTGAAATCCGTGTTGAGGGAACGGTTGAGACGAATGATACGGACGGGGTATTACGTGATCATAGCGAAATTATTCATCCCCTGTCTTACCTGCAAAAAACCCATGCAACGCGTGCGAATCAGGCAATCACTTTTTTAGCAAACGAGGTTATCAGCCAACCGGAGGGTGAAATATCGATTCAAAATATTCATTGCCTTTCCAATCGCGTCTCTGACGCGCTGACCTACGAAACTGAGAGCACAAGCGTCACAACCACAGCGCGGCAAGCGCTTGAAAATGGACGCGGGGTTTGCCAAGACTATGCCCATCTGCTCATTGCCGCATGTGGGGTAGTCGGCCTTCCCGCCCGCTACGTGAGTGGATACCTGCTAGCGAGCGATCAATTATCACCCGACGAGGCGAGTCACGCCTGGGCGGAAATTTACATCAACGAGCTGGGCTGGGTCGGATTCGACCCTGCCAACAACTGTTGTACCAATGAAAATTATGTTCGACTTGCTTCTGATTTAGATGCGAATCGTGCTGCACCCATCCGGGGCATCTCCCGCGGTGTGAGCCATGAGCGGCTTGAGGTGCAGGTTGCTGTGCAATCCATGCAACAGTGAGTCCGATGGCAATCGAATCTTGACGATTCGGGCGGCGGAGCGGACAATAATTGAGTCTCTGCGTGCAGTCACAGTGCATCACTATGATCAAACGTCTCACCTTCACAGTCTGCGTGGCCACCCCGCTGCTGTGCGCTTCTGCTTTGGTCGCCGATACACCGAATATCCTTTGGATCACATCGGAAGACAATAACGTGCAATGGGTCGGCTGCTATGGCCACCCAAATGCAGACACCCCAAGACTCGACCAATTAGCGCGAGAAGGTTTTCGTTACACGCACTGCTTCGCTACCACACCTGTATGCGGACCCCAGCGAAGTACCTGGATTACCGGCGTGCATGCTGTTTCAATGGGCACGCAACCGATGCGAAGTCGCTATCGGATTCCACACAAAAAAATTCCGTACTCGGCAGATGCGCTACGCCAAGCTGGCTACTTTTGCATCAATCACAATAAAACGGACTACAACATCGGTGGTCGAGAAGACAAGGAGTGCTGGGATCAAACTCCACTTGATGCTCAAGGAAACGTTGACTATCGAGTGCTTGCTCGGCAGCAACCCTTCTTTGCAGTTATAAATGTAACGGATTCGCATGAGAGCAGCGCGCACGGGAATGTCGAAGGAACAGCGCATTCGCCTGAACGTGTGCAGCTTGCGCCTTACCACCCCGATTTACCGGTGATTCGAAAAAATTATGCGAAGTATCAAGATGCAGTAAAAAGGATGGATACTCGGGTGGGACAAAATATCGATGCGCTCCGAGCTGCCGGACTCAACGAAAATACGGTTGTGATCTACAACTCGGATCATGGTGGAGTCCTGCCGCGAAGCAAACGATTTTTATTCGACTCGGGCATTCATTGCCCCCTGATCATCCGCATTCCTCCGAAATTCCAATCGTTGTATCCTGCCGACCGACCGGGGGTTGCGATTGAAAGAATCGTGAGTTTTATCGATCTGCCCAAGACCTGGCTCTCGCTTGCAGATGCAAAGATCCCCCATGTCATGCAGGGTCAAATCTTTCTTGGTCCGCATCAGGATCCGCCTCGAGATTTTGCCGTCGCCTATCGTGGACGGATGGACGAGCGATTCGATGCCGCTCGGGCAATTCGTGACAAGCGGTATCTCTATATACGGAACATGATGCCCTATGTGCCACGTGGCCAATATCTGGCTTATCTCTGGAGGGCACCGGCTGCTGCTGCCTGGCAAAAGCATCACCTGAATGGAAAGACAAATGGGATCACAGGCCGTTTCTTCCAGCCGAAGCCAACTGAAGAACTATACGACACATGGCACGATGGCCATTCGATCCGCAATCTGGCTACGGATTCAAAGTATCAAAACATCCTCTGTGACATGCGTGAAAAGCTTCGCACTTGGCAATTGGAACATTTCGATGCCGGACTTCTACCGGAGAGCGAAATGGTAAATCGGGCAGCACAAAATGGATTGACAATTTATGAGATGATCCGGAATGCTGAGCTTTACCCGCTTGAGCAGTTGCTGGACGCTTGCGACACGGCACTTCATGATGAACAACAGGTGGATTTAGATCGCTTGGTTGAAATGGTAAGGGATCCAGACAGCGGCATTCGCTACTGGGGATGCGTCGGACTATTTCGACTGGGCATGGGGGCAAGAGGACAAAAAGCACTGTTCCGCGACCTTCTAGCAGACCCTTGTGATGAGGTGGTGGCAATGGCTGCCTGGGCACTCTTTAAACTGGGAGATCAGCAAGTCGCCCGTGAACATCTGCGAGATCTGCTCAAAGAGAATAGTCGTGCGGCACTCAAAGTTGCCAATATCATTGATTGGATGGAAGACGATCCCACATTTTATCAAGATGCGCTGCTCTCCTGCCAACCGCCACTGCATGCACCCTTTTTGGCTCGAATCAAAGAGCAGTCTCGACAGCGAGCCGGCAGTCGCTAAGATGCGACTGATGCTCGGATCATGAACCTATGGAATGCAACATGCGGATGTTACGTTTATCAATCGGAATTTTTTTTGTGCTGCTGCTCAGTCAGCGCTGCTATCTTCTCCAGGCAAACGAAATAGAAAAAAGTAAAATCCTCTATTTCACTCATGAACCCGGAACATATCATCGCTACACACCACAATTGGCCATTTTCCGCCAACTCGCCAAGCGGGCGGGGTGGGAACTGACCGTGATGACCGGAGACCACGAATCCCAGATTAAAAAATTACATGCGCCGGACTATGGCAAACAATTTGATGCGATTGTCTACAACTTTTGCTTTGCCGGATCACGAGATACTGAGGCGGCAGCCAATCTGATTGCCCAGACTCGTGAGAATGGCGTGCCAGCCCTGCTGATTCATTGCGCTATGCACAGTTGGTGGCCCACATTTAAAAGCGGCACGCCGGGTAGCCTTGGACCGGATTACCAGGGAAAGGGCAAAGCCGATGCAAAACTTGTGACCGAGTGGCGATTAACCCACGACGAGCGGCCTTTTCCCGTCTGGGGTGATTTTACAGGTGTGGCCAGCACGACCCACGGACCAAGCCAACCGATTACGATGCATCGCGTGGGAGAGCATGCGGCAACGAGTCGATTTCCCAAAAAATTTTTGACCGGCAATACGGAACTCTATAATAATCTTTATACCTTGGATGAGGTTGTGCCTCTGATTCGCGGAGTTCAAGGTAATGAAACGGCAATCGTCATGTGGGCTTGCCCTCAGGGCAAAGCCGAGGTGATTGGCCTTACGGTCGGACACGACGTGAATGATTGGACACAAAAACCATATCAGGATCTGTTGGTCGACTCGGTCAATTACTTAGCTGCCAAATATCGCACCCCCCCTGCTGACAGGTCAGCGGAACGCAGCGATTCCCAAAGGTAGTCTCTCGACGGTGATCGAATTTGCCTATTTGCCTAAGAATTTAATTTTTCCAGTTGGGCAATCGTCTTCTCGTGCCGCTGGGAACGCCGCACAAAATACCACCATGGAATCCGGAACGGCCAAAGTTTTAGAGAACTGATATATGCGGATTGTTTTGCCATGGCCTCAGAAAAATCTTCTTCAAATGCTCGCGAGCCCACAAGCGGCACCAAATTTCTAAATTGCCGCAGCGTCTTCAGGCCTTCTTGATGTCGACGATAAAGAACAGGAGGAGTCGCGGTAAAACTCTGCATGTAACTTCCCGGAGCATAGGGTAATAATTGGCTATCTTTCGATTTTCCAGTCGTCAGCATGCCTGATTCCAACATCGTAACGACATCAAAAAGCACCTGATTATTGACCAGTAGATACGTACAGATATAAGTTCGCTCGCCCTCTAACTTCCAGACCGCCATCCCGGCGACGCCACTCATCCGCTCGACATGGAAGGCGCCCGCCGGTTCAAAACCAGTCGCCATCAACCACTGGGCATCGATTCCACCGGCGCAAACGACCTGCTTGAGTAAGTCTGCCGTTTCCCTCTGCGAGCAGGGCGAAAGAAATACACGCCGCATAGCTAAAACCGGTCCGCAGCCTACCGCTGAGATCAAGATCCATACTGCCACCAGAATGCTCAAGAGCGCAATACTTAACGCAACCAATCTCTCGTCCTCAACCGCGTTTAGCGTCTTTGCTCGAGCACAGTAACCGCCGAACCAGATGGCCTCATCTGGTAAACAGAAATGCTACTGCTCGATTTTTTTCAGCTGCTGGAGCACCTTCGGCAGTGCAGGATGGATGTTATCCTTAACCCCACGTCCTTCTTCCAATCGATCCTCAACGTCCCAACCGATTTCCTCGGCATCGATCTCCCAAAACTTTTTCTTCTCTTCTTCCGACGGTGCCATTAAGGGACGGACAAGACGAAAACCGATACCCCGAGCCGGATCAGTGGTTAGCCACCATGGACTTTTCGGCAAGTTCGGGTCCTCCTCTTTCCAGGCTTCATCGTCGGATGCCATACGGGTCGCACTGCGACATGCCGCCGGCGTGCTCTCCCAGGATCCACCGCGAATCACACGTGGAAAAACCTGCGTAGACCAACGAACTTTGCCGTCAGGTGCAAAGCCTCCGGGATCGTATCCATCTAACACCCACTCCGCAACATTTCCGTACATATCGTACAGTCCCCAACGATTGGGCATTTTTGTGCCGACTTGATGTAACTGGGAATCTGCATTGTCTGCATACCAGGCATACGCGGCCAATTCTTTTGAATCGTCGCCGAAATGATAGGCGGTTTTGGAACCGGCACGGGCTGCATATTCCCATTCCGCTTCACTCGGTAGGGCGTAAAACATTCCGGTCAATTTACTGATCCACTTGGAGTACTGTTTGGCGGCATACTGTGTCATAGTGACGGCGGGTTGATTTGCATCGCTGCCATACTCATAAGTGATATCAGGTTCATACAATTCTGTAGGTGCTGTGATCGCATCCACATCGTCAGGCATCCGCTGAAGATGCTTCAGTAGATCGGTGGCTCCCGCAGCATGAATCTGCGCTTCAATTTTAGCCGCCACCGCCGGGTCACTCAGGCCATAACGCAATCCTTGAATTTGCTTCAACTGTGCATAGAGTGCCATGAAAGACTGATACTGTCCCCATGTGACCTCATATTGACCCATCCAGTAAGGTGCAATTGTTACCTTAACCTGCGGACCCTCGTCCGAGGCTCGACCTATTTCATCCCCGGGACTGCCCATGAGAAAGCTGCCGCCGGGAATCGGCACCATCTCGAAACTCTGGTCGGTGCCGGGTATCGCCTGCCGGTACGGAATCATGTACCCGCGGGGTGTTTCGACAAATCGCCCATTCGCAGGTTTTTTTTCCACCAAACCAAGTTCAGCACCTGCCGAGACAAGCGGGGAACAAAAAATGGCGACAAGAAAAAAACAACCCGGCAAGATTGTTCCTACGCTGGACATCCATCGGGGAAAGCGGTGTCGACACATAATGGGATGATGCGGGAGGATCATTGTTTGGGGTTTGCTCAGCTTATTATTATACGCAATCGCGTCAGCCAGTAGAGTCCGCTGGCATCTGAGGAACCTCAAAATAACGCTGGCAAGATAGGAACAGGTTGGGTTTAACCCTCTTTACGCGTCGCCTCAAGCGCCTCTGTCCAGGTCTGCTCACTCTCTCGGGCATCGAACGCCTTGGCCCAGCGATCAGACACCATTTGTTCGTATTTATTCGCGTTATGCGTCCAACGGGGCACCGAGACCACTGTGTCTTGATCCTGTAACTGGGCACGGTTCTCGGTCGATGATCCAGGAGTCAGAATATCCATCACATCCACCTGACCCGATTTAGACGCAACCGCACGACCCAGAATATCAAAGATTCCTGAAATCGATTCCTCAATTTCTTCTTCCTCTTCGACAGGCGGTGCTTCATCAAACTCATCGGACTCATGATCCGATTCTTCGCGATCCTCTAAATCGCTCTCTTCTTCCTCGATTTCATCGCTGGCTTCGGTACCAAATTCTTCCTGAACTTGATTTTCAAGATCTTCGGCATCACTGCCGTCTTCACCCGCTTCCACCGTCGATCCCGCGATATCGAGCGCGGCATTTGCCATGGAGGCCGGATCCAAAAAGGCAAGTTGAAATCCATCTACACCGCCGAAAATTCCCTGGATTGATCCTGGAATACCACCACCGCCACCCCCACCGCCGGGAGAACCTGCGTCAGAAATACCGGCCATTGATTGTGCCGCGGCTCCACCGGGGCGAACTAGTAACTGCGGCGCGGCCGAAGGGTCAAACGCCATCAACACCGACTCTCCTGGAAGGTGGCCCTGGAACACGGTTCGAATCGATGGTTGAATCGTTGTCCCACCAGCACCGGTGCCCACGGTATAAATATTCACACCGCCCCGCATCAACTCCCCGCTGCTGGTCGTACTCATCTGAACGTTAATCGTGCTTGCATCGCCGGCAAACATGATGCCCTGGACCCCACCCGGGGTCGAAGCACTGGCTGAGGTCACGACCAGCGAGGCACCTGGAATGCTACCGGAGAGTTCGGTCGGATTGTTATCGTAGTCATAGCTAACTTGGTTGTCGCCAATAGTCACCGTAAAGTTAATCGGATCAAACCAAATCACAGCCACCATCTGCCCCGGATCCAGCACAAGACTATCGGCTAGATCGTATACCTGTTCAACGCAGAAGTCGTTAACTGCCATAGTGACTTCGTCGACTTCTTCGCCAAATCCGATTGCGACCAACGGATCACCTCCGGACCCAACATTAAGCGCACAATCAGATTCGTCCTGTGCAACGACATTTCGACCGATCAAAATCTCATCAATGGTCGAATCCGCTACAACCAAATCATGCACTGGTATGTCCGGCGTAATTACCGGTCGACCGGGTACCGGGATTGGCGTGGGTGTTGGAACTTGGCCGGACAAGTAGGCCTCAAGCTGCGCTAAAATTCCGTTGGCGACCCCATCCGCCAGATCCTGCTGCTCCTCTTCCACGGCACGCCCCGCAAAGCGGATCCCACGCGGTGCAGAAAACTCCGATGTACCAGCGCGACTTGATGTCGCAGTGGCAACAATCCGGGAATCTAAATCAGGGTACTCGTCAACCTCTACCGTGAGCGTTTTACCGCCGCGCTGAAAATCCTCTGCGGTATATAGATCGGTTCCTAGGAATTGGCCACCTTCACGACGGCTTGCATCGGCACGATAAAATTCAATGCGCAGCGACTCCTCGATAAAATTCGAATTGGTCGGCACGTTGTAATCAACTTCAACAAAATCGCCGACCAATTCAATTCGAGTAATGACCGGAGTATTAATAAGCTCATTGGCTCCCGTATCATCATCGATAGAACCATCTTCGACATCATTCGGCGTAAATCCATTTCGCCCAAGGTCGATGCCCATCCCCGCATTTTCGTAAAACGAATTGGTGTTGATCTGATTGATTGTGCCGCTCTCCACCGAGATCCCGTTGCCGCCGTTGTAAGCGATGATATTCTGGTCAGCGCCATCCTCATCCTGGCCCCCGATCAGATTCTGGCTACCGGCTTGCACCCAGATACCGTCACCACCATTACCTGCTTGTCGTCCCGCCGAGTCGACACCGATTTTGTTGCCGGAAATGATGTTGCCGGTGCCCAGCACGCGGATTCCAGAAAATGCGAAATTCTGAATCGTGAGCCCTTTTACCCGATGCCCGTCCGAAAGAATTTCCAGACCATGGCTGTCCCCGGCAAAAGATCCATCGATTACCACTGGAATACCATCGACGCCACCTATCACTTCGATCGTGCCGACACCCTCGAGTGGCGGGAGGGGTGACTGAGGTTGGATCAGAAAAACGTCTGCAGCGGCATCGCCACCCGGGAGATCGGAATCAATATCTACAAAGCCCGGATCATCCTGAGAAAGATCAAAATAAATCTCGCCCCCCTCAGGTCGCGAAACAACATCTTCGAGCACATAGCGGAAGGACCCGATACCCGAATCACCCGTATGTGTCACCGCCAGGGATCGGTAGTATCCGTGATAATTGTCCTGCAGATTGGTCGAGATAGGGAAATCAAAATCGGCAGCAGTCGCCGAAACACTCACTTGTTGTGACTGATCTCCTAAGCCAACGGTGCCAGTGTGTTCGAATTTCCAAATTTCCTGCGGATCGATTCGTCCATCTTGGTCGAGGTCACCCATCACAAACTGGCCTGAGATTACCGGGTCTGCGCCAGCAACATTCACATCCGACAGTTCAACATCACCCAAATTTTGCAGGTAATAAGCAATACGGAAAGATTCACCAACAATCAATTCAGGCAAACTGCTATCCAATTCCGAGTCCCATTCGGACGTCGCAGCCCAGTCGACCACCGCCCCGAAATAGCTACCACTCGCCGTGCCGCCAACCTCGGTGTCGGT
>DLCF01000105.1:6535-6729 GCA_002480485.1 Planctomycetaceae bacterium UBA7805 | reverse complement strand
AGTGGAAATTGTCACGTTTACGTCGATGCGAATGCCGATTTGCAAATGGCCGAATCGATCGTGCAGAACTCCAAATGTCAACGGATGGGCGTCTGCAATGCCGCCGAGTCGCTGGTCATTCACGCAGATGTAGCCAACGAATTTGTCCCACGCGTTTGTGAAAAGCTTCGGGCCGAGGGAGTGGAGATACGCGG
>DLCF01000105.1:5772-6144 GCA_002480485.1 Planctomycetaceae bacterium UBA7805 | reverse complement strand
GAATTTCTAGGACCGGTAATCTCGGTGCGGATTGTTCCTACACTGGAAGAAGCTGTGGCCCACATCAACAGATATGGTAGCAAACATACCGATGCGATTGTTACCGATTCGGAGCGTGCAGCAGACCAATTTGCCACTGAAGTCGATACCGCTGCGGTGATGATTAACGCTAGTACCCGCTTTAACGATGGCGGAGAATTCGGACTCGGTGCTGAGATCGGCATCAGCACCGATAAGTTCCATGCCCGCGGACCGTGTGGTCTCAAAGAATTGACTAGTTACAAGTACATTGTGCAGGGTAGCGGACAGATTCGTGGTTGATTATTGGACAGGTCAATAAATACCACCGAAAGATCACCGGCACCTTTAACA
>DLCF01000105.1:0-5390 GCA_002480485.1 Planctomycetaceae bacterium UBA7805 | reverse complement strand
AGCACACCGCGAACTCGGGGCCAGAGGTAAGCAGCTTCCAAAAGCATCCATATCTGCAGAATGAGAATCCCTAAGCCGAACCCGAAGAGCAGATGGGACTGTTGCCATTGCCAAGTCGTCTGGCCGCTGGCCATCTGCCAAAGCGGATAGAACCAACCGCTTGCGCCGTTGAACATCTGCCACAAAATGGCCCATGTCGGCAAAATGATCATTAATAATAACGGTGGCACCGCGAAGGCAATCGGCTTCCCGCGTCGAAGGAGATAAAATACGATAACCAGGAATGCTAGGCCGGCAAGCAATTGATTCACGGCACCAAACAGAGGCCATAGCAGCATTCCCCCGGTTCCATAAATTCCTCCAGAGCCAGGCAGCATCGCAATTCCCAACCCGAGTAAAACGGCGATCAGAGTGGCCACATATTTCCCGCGCAACCAGGGTATCTTTGCCGTTTGCGCTAACTCTTGAATGACATAGCGTTGAAGTCGTGTGGCGGTATCGAGGGTTGTTGCGGCAAAACTAGCAACCAGAACGGCCATGATCCCGACCCCTAACTTCATTGGTATGCCTAAAGTAGACAGAAAATTTCCGCCTCCTTCGACAAAGGCACCCACTTTCTGTGGCAGACGAAAATCAGACCACTTCTTACTCGTGTCGTAATGATGTTCCCATGCTGCCTGACCCGCGAGGGGTTTCCCATCCGTATCAAGTACCGCCCGATAGGTGTGATCGCCACCGGTTATTGTGATCCGTTCAAACTTGCCGATACCCAAGCCAGCCGTACAGGCCAGAATCACCAGAACAGCAAGCATCCCCTCGACCAACATTGCCCCGTAACCGACGTATTGCGCGTCCTCCTCATTGGCAAGTTGTTTACTGGAGGTGCCACTGGCAACGAGACAATGAAATCCACTCACTGCACCACAGGCAATGGTGATAAATAAGAACGGCCAGATCGGCGGAGCGCCGGTTGTTCCAAGCACTGACCAGGACGTAACAGCGGGAGTGGTTGCTACTAGGTCTGCCTGCCCATTGATACCGGCGAATCCCAATCCCAACACCAGTAGGCCCAAGGCCACCAACAATTGATGGCTGTTGATGTAGTCACGTGGTTGAAGCAGCGTCCAAACTGGTAGCACAGATGCAATAAAACAATATCCCATCAGGATAACAGTCCAAAAAATTGTCGGGTTCAGCCATTGTTGGCTGATGCCTAATGTGGTGGCAAGTTGCGTGCAAAATAAATCGGTAACAGGAACCGGAAAAAAATACGCGCCGAGATAGACTGCTACATACATTAGGATTAGTGCTCCGATGGAGGGACCCAGCAGCCGTCCACCGCGACGATAGACATAAAAACCGATCATTGCGGCCAGCGGAACCTCCAACCATACTGAGAGGACCGATTCAGGAAACATTTTAAAGATCCCCGCAATCACCAGACCGAAAATCGCGAGAACGATCGACAGAGCCAGAAACAATACGGTCAGAAAAAATAATTTCGCCCTTGGCGAAATAATTCTTCCTGCGACTTCACCGATGGTTTGTCCTCGATTGCGCAAACTTATTACCAAGGCTCCGAAGTCGTGGACGGCTCCGATAAAGATGGCCCCTAGTACGACCCACACCAACGCTGGAAGCCAGCCCCAGAATACGGCAATGGCTGGCCCCACAATCGGACCGGTTCCGGCAATGCTGGTGAAGTGATGCCCGAAGATTATCTCTTTCCGCGTGGGGACGAAATCAACATCGTCCCGCAGTTCATGACTAGGCACCCTAGCCTGCGAATTAAGACCAAAAATTTTTCGGGCGATCCAACGCCCGTACGTATGGTAAGCGATGAGATACGTGATGAAGGCGCCACTGGCAATCAGAATGGTACTCATGCTTTAATCCGCCAGTGTGAAGAGTCTCCACACGATACCGAACTCACTCTGCGGGGGCAAGCTGAATGCATCCCCTGAGTCAGTAGACGCCTTTGTGTGAGCCTTTATAATGAGCCCGTGATCTTTGGCCCCGAGCCGGATTTGAAAACACATCCAATCCGCCAAATGCGGAGAAGAGGAGATAATCTTGTCTGAAAAAGTTGTGATTATCGGCAGTGGTCCAGCCGGCTGGTCGGCGGCCATTTATGCAGCGCGTGCGAATTTGAATCCGCTTTTATTTGAGGGCACTGTAAAACCAGAAATGATTCCTCTCGGTCAGTTAGCTTTTACAACCGAAGTGGAAAATTATCCGGGATTTCCGTTCGGAAATGTCCGCGAATTTATTGAAACGTCTGTCGATAAAGATCGCCAATGGAATTTGCCACCTATCCCGAGCGAAGAACGCGATGGCAAGCCACACTATGCGGTGCAGGGCGTGGAGCTGATGGAGCTGATGAAGCAGCAGGCCCTGAATTTTCAAACGCGAGTAGTAAGTGATGATATTTTGGATGTTGACTTCAGTAGTCAGCCTTTAAAGGTAATTCCCACAAAAGGTGATCCAGTCGAGAGCCAGACTGTGATTATTGCTACAGGCGCTCGAGCCAATTATCTGGGCCTCGATTCGGAAGAATCTTATAAAAATAAGGGTGTGAGTGCGTGTGCAGTGTGTGACGGTGCGCTGCCGATCTATCGGAGTAAGCCTTTGGCGGTAATTGGGGGTGGCGACTCCGCGGTGGAGGAAGCTACGTATCTTGCCAATCTAAAAGATGCGGCGACCATCTATCTGATCCATCGTCGCGATAAACTAAGGGCCTCAAAAATAATGCAACAGCGGGCACTGGAGCATCCGAAGATTGAACTCGTGTGGAATAGTGTGGTGGAGGAGGTGCTGGGAGATGGTGAAATGGTAACCGGTCTCAAGCTGAAAAGTACGGTGGATGATTCGGACAGAGAACTCGAGGTTGGCGGGATGTTTGTGGCAATTGGCCACACACCAAATACTTCTTTTTTGCACGGCAAACTTGAAATGAACGACAAAGGGTACGTTCACTGGAAAGAACCATTTCGCACACTCACCAGCGCCGAAGGGGTCTTTGCCGCTGGAGATGTTGCCGATGACTATTACCGACAGGCAATTACATCGGCGGGAACCGGTTGCATGGCCGCCCTCGATGCCGAGCGCTATTTGGCAGCGCATGAAGCGTAGTGCCTATTCACATCACAGGAAGGGAATGCAGCGATGAGTCAGGCGGAGACGAGTGTAGAGAGGAATCGACAAGCACTAATTGACGCGCAGCAGCAAGGCGGTTCGGCGATCTTAAAGACCTTTGTCCGATTGTCCGGACCGGGCTGGTTGCAAAGTGCAATCACCCTGGGAAGTGGATCACTGGCGGGGGCCCTGTTTCTTGGTGTGCTGGGCGGCACAAGCCTCTTATGGTTGCAGTTGGTTGCGATCGTGATGGGTGTGATTATGCTCTCGGCCATAAGTTATGTCACGCTCTCGACCGGCGAACGACCTTTTCGGGCGATCAACAAGCATATCAATCCGGTCTTAGGATGGGGCTGGCTGATTGCCACCTGTATGGCCAACATGATCTGGTGCATGCCGCAATTCAGCGTTTCATTTGCGGCACTTCAGAAGAATCTATTTCCCACGGTCGTTGAAGATAAACTTAGTGCTAAAGTCAGTCTTTCGGCAATTCTGTTTGTTGCAGCGTTAGTTGTGGTTCTGCTAAATGGTCGGCGCGGCGCCGCAGCAAAACTTTTTGACACTTTGCTCAAGGCCCTAGTGGGCATGATCGTTCTTTGTTTTTTTGGTGTCGTGATTTACTTAAGCGTCGATGGTCGCCTCAATTGGGGAAAAATTTTTAACGGATTTATCCCTGATTTCCGTCAGTGGAATCAACCCACTGGTCAGGTGGCGGCACTATTAACAGAATTACCTGAAAATCTACAGCAATTTTGGTCTGAGCGACTCGTCAAAGAACAGCGGGCTGTGATGATCGGCGCAGCGGCAACCGCCGTGGGCATCAATATGACCTTCCTGCTGCCTTACTCAATGCTAAATCGGGGTTGGAGCAAGCCCTTTCGCGGACTGGCACGTTTCGATCTCGCTACGGGAATGGCCATTCCTTACGTTCTGGTGACAAGTTGCGTGGTGATTGCGTCTGCCGCGACCTTTCATGCGAAAGTTGATCCGGCGCTGACGAGTAGTGATCCGGTGGAAATGCAACAGAGTCCGCTTTATGCGGGTGCAAGTAAGGTTTTGATTCAGCGGCTTGAGTTCCAACAGGGTAAAGAGCAATTTTCGGCTCTTGGTGCCGACGAACAACTTGGCGCGATTGCCGCACTCCCGGAGAGCGAAAAGCGTTTGGCGGCGTCGCTGGTTCGGCGTAATGCGTTTGAACTTTCTCAAGCACTTGCGCCACTTTTGGGAGCAAAGCTCGCAAATTTAATCTTTGGTATCGGCATCCTCGCCATGGGTTTTTCGACCATTGTGATTCTGATGTTGATCAACGGTTACGCGTTTTCCGAGTTGGTAGGTGCAGAGCAGGGTGGAAGGGCACATCTGGTCGGGTGTGTGGTTGCCGGACTTGCTGGAGCCAGTTGGCCGCTGCTCTGGGATGGACCGGCCAAGCTGTGGTTGGCGATCTTGACCTCAAGTTTCGGCATGATGCTTCTGCCGATCGCATATTTCACTTTCCTAATGATGATGAACAGTAAAAGCTTGCTGGGAGATGAAAAGCCCCGGGGCGGCAAAATGTTTTTATGGAATATTCTGATGATTTTCTCTGTTGTCGGAGCGCTTGTCGCGGCGGGCACGGCAATTTGGGATAAAGCAAGTCATCCGACCGCCGGCCCACTCGTGATCGCTGTAGGTGTGATCTATCTTTTGCTTGTCATTATCGGGTTCATTGTGAAATCGAGGCGAAAAGCGGCTTAAATCAAAAGTGGGAAAGACAATCGTATGGATACGCTTTCAGTCGCAGTGGCTCGCAAGGAATCTTCTATTGGCCGACAAGCGCTGCTGCAAGGATGGGTTCGCACGCGACGCGACTCCAAAGCCGGTTTCAGTTTCTTGGAGCTGAACGATGGTAGCTGCATGGCTAACATACAGATCATTTGTGATGGCGATCTTCCGAATTATCAGGCCGAAATCAAAAAACTCACCGCTGGATGCAGCGTCTCGGTAAATGGGGAGGTAAAGCCCTCTGGCGGCAAAGGGCAGGCGACAGAGCTTCACGCGACGAGCGTTACAGTACACGGCTGGGCAGACCCCGAGCAGTATCCGCTTCAGAAAAAGCGACATTCATTTGAAAAACTTCGTGAGTGGGCCCATTTGCGACCCCGCACCAACACCTTTGGTGCCGTGGCTCGAGTACGCAACACGATCTCCCGTTCGATTCATAATTATTTCCAAGAGCAGGCTTTTCTTTATGTAAACACGCCGATTATCACCGCAAG
>DLCF01000159.1:3578-3983 GCA_002480485.1 Planctomycetaceae bacterium UBA7805 | reverse complement strand
CCTGCTGGCACAGGTTGTGCCTGGCGCGCTCAAGTACTACGATCTCACCGATATCGAAGCCGCGCTAGGGGGCCGCGTGGAGCGGCACTAGCGAGTGCGGTATCGGGACTTGTCCAGGTAAACCTATTTTTTTTCAGCCTTCTTGAAGTGCGACTTTTTTTTATCGCCTTCACGGTATTCTGGCGCGCTCAACTTCAATTTGCGAACACGACCCGTATCGTCGAATGAACCGATTCCGACATATCCCCAGCCCAACTCACCGTTTTTAGCCTCCATGATTGGTGTCTCCATATCGTCAACGAAGACTAAAATTGAATCTCCCTCGCGTTTTATCCGAACGTTGTGCCAGTCGCCATTGGACCATTTATGGCCCTCGGTCGTTTTGTGTGAGATTTTGATCCGGGG
>DLCF01000159.1:1282-3203 GCA_002480485.1 Planctomycetaceae bacterium UBA7805 | reverse complement strand
ATATGGGTGTAGTAGTAGTTCGCCGGATCTTCAAAGTTAGTGAATACGCACATGTCTCGATGGCCGTATTCCTCGCCAGTCTGTTGCAGTTCTAAATCGAGCACAAAATCTTTAACCATTTTGTCGGTCAGCAGAGCAATGTTACGCGGCGAGGTATGTGGCGGGCCGTATTGGCTTTTCCCGTAAAGGTCCAGATAACCCTCGCCCTCATCGGTCTTTCCCAACCGCCAAGCCGACGGATCACTGAATTGAAAGTCATTCATCGCATCGTCGTCAGAAAAATCTTGTTCATAAACAACAGCGTATTTATTTTGGGCTGCCTCGGCCAATTGATAGAAGGCAAAGAGCCCAGCGACTGTTAAGGCGACGAAAAAAAGCAAGATCCAGGACGAGGCAGTCTTCATTGCATCCTCACAACTGTTTTCGGGGGGTAAAGGGAGAGATCAGAGAGGTGAATTCTAGTCGCCGATGAACCTGCGTGTCAAAGGTGGACCCGCTTGCGTCGCTAAGATGCAATGTGCGATGATTTTAAACGGGGTGGGTTTTCTGGGGTAAAAAAGAATGGGGGAGAGTCTATGTGCCATTGGAAATTTTGGTTGATACTCTTGTTCTGGATCGCACCGGTGGCTCTCGTGATTGCCGAGCAGCCGCAGCAACATGCGGGCGACTATCCGATTACCCCTGTGCCACCTACTTCCGTACAGGTGGATGATGGTTTCTGGAAACATCGCATCGAGACGAACCGTAAGGTGACTATCCCTTATGATTTTCAAAAATGCGAGGAGACTGGTCGAATCGCCAACTTTGCGATCGCGGCCGGCCAGATCGACGGGAAGCACCAGGGTTTCTGGTTCAATGACTCCGATGTTTTTAAGGTGATTGAAGGGGCAGCCGCCTCGTTGGCCCTGCAAGAAGACCGCGAGCTCGAAAAATACCTGGACGCGCTGATCGCAAAAATTGCTGCAGCACAGCATGAAGATGGCTATCTATACACCATTAGAACCATTCATGGCGAGGAGCCTTTCCGGCTTCAGCGATACACCGGCAAGACTCGCTGGTCGTATCTGGAACATAGTCACGAACTCTACAACATGGGGCACCTCTATGAGGCAGCGGTCGCTTACTACGAGGCAACAGGAAAGCGCATGTTGCTTGACGTTGCGCTCAAAAATGCCGATTTGATCGATCAGGTTTTCGGGGAAAAAGAGGGCCAAAAAATCGACATACCGGGTCATCAGGAAATTGAGATTGGCCTAGTGAAGCTTTACCGCACGACCGGAGAAAAACGCTATCTCAATTTGGCCCAGTTTTTTCTCGATCACCGCGGAGTGCCCGAGGGGCGGAAAGAAAATCAAATTTATGGAGAGTATTGGCAGGACCACCAACCGGTCACCAAACAAACCGAAGCGGTAGGGCACGCCGTCCGGGCAGCCTACATGTACAGTGGTATGGCCGATGTGGCGGCCTTGACCGGCCAGAAAGATTACATCCAGGCAATTGATCGCCTTTGGGAAAATGTTGTTGGAAAAAAGATGTACCTCACCGGCGGGATCGGCGCGCGGCATCATGATGAAGCCTTTGGAGAGAACTATGAGCTGCCAAACGACTCTGCCTATAACGAAACGTGCGCTGCAATTGCCAACGCCATGTGGAACGAGCGGATGTTTCTGCTCCACGGAGATAGCAAGTACATCGACGTACTCGAGCGAGTTCTTTACAACGGGTTCTTAGCTGGCATCTCGATGGAAGGGAACACTTTCTTCTATCCCAATCCGCTTTCCAGCAATGCCGAATATCGGTTCAACAAGGGTGCCGTAGGCAGACAAGGTTGGTTCGATTGTTCCTGCTGTCCGGTCAATATCGTGCGATTTCTACCTGCACTTGCTGGAATGGTCTATGCTCACAAAGACGACAACCTTTA
>DLCF01000159.1:0-898 GCA_002480485.1 Planctomycetaceae bacterium UBA7805 | reverse complement strand
ACACAAGCGACCCGCTATCCGCTCGATGCGAAGGTAAACCTGACCATTGAAAACACCAAATCAGTGCCCTTCACATTGCGGTTGAGAATTCCGGGATGGGCGCGGGGGGAATGCGTGCCGGGAAACCTCTATCGCTATCTTACGCCAAAGAAAACAGCGAATGCGTCGGCGCAGACAGTCAAACTAAGTGTCAATGGCACAACGGTTCCGCTAAAAATAGTATCGGGATACGCCAGCATCAGTCGAAACTGGAACGACGGCGATCAGGTTCAACTTAAAATTGCAATGCCGATGCGGCGTGTGATTGCCAGTGAAAAAGTGGTAGCCGATCGGGGTCGTGTGGCCATCGAACGAGGGCCTCTTGTCTATTGCCTCGAAGAGATTGACAACGAGGTGCCGATTGACAAGGCAATCCTGCCAGATGACACAGCGCTGTCCAGACGATTTGATCCGGATCTACTTGGTGGGGTCATGGTGATCGAAGGACAAGGTAAATATGCCGTCTACGAGGAATCAGCCGGGTGGCAGCAACGAAACGCCAAACTACGCTTGATTCCCTACTATGCCTGGAATCATCGGGGCAATGGAAAAATGGAAGTCTGGATTCCCCGGCAGATCGAAACCATTGAAGCGGCAAACAAGGCAAAAGAAAAAGCATCTGCCGGATCATAAAGCGGTAACGCCTTCGTTTGCGTCGCTTCAAATCAACATTTATCGGGTTTTGTGGCATTTCCGCATTTATCTTATAATCTTGGATAGGTTTTCAACCCTGATAACTTAAACATCAAATTTTCACCAAAGGGAAACACGATGGCCATTTCGCGGAGAACCTTTTTAGCAACCACTGCAATCGCGGGCACTGAACTCACCGCAACCAAAGTTTTTGCGAAGACGGACA
>DLCF01000102.1 GCA_002480485.1 Planctomycetaceae bacterium UBA7805 | reverse complement strand
TACTTTGTGGCGATTTTAATGACACGATCGACAGTGTTCCATTACAAACAATTCTCGGTAATGGAAAAAAAGAGATGAATTCCTTCTTTTCTGATGTGCCCGAGAAAGACCGGGTCACTTACAACAAGGAACCATATCGCTCGATGATCGATTTCATTTTCGCATCGCCAGCGATGGCAAAATTGTACGAAAAAGGGTCTTATGAAATTCTACCTGGTGGCCCGTCACAGACCGGTTCGGATCATAATGCCGTGATCGCCCGATTCCGACTGCAGTAGATAATTTTCTGATCTCATCTCTCATCACAGCCTGTCATGCAAGATAGGCCTGCCTAATCAGCTATAAGCCGTACCTCGGCTTTTGCATTTTCGGTCGAGAGTTCGTTAGTCATTTACTTTTAACAAACAAGTAACCCTGTGCACATCTTTTCTTAACGACTGTCGACTAGCATGCTTCAACCAAGGATAAATAATCCGGCGCATTACTTCCGGAAAAGATTCATTTTCTTGCCTTCAACTAAACAATCCTGGAGTCAAATCATGTTGGTGCTCAGTCGACGGGTCAACGAGGAAATCTTCATCGGCGACACGGCGCGAATTATTGTCCTTGGTGTTCAAGGCAGCAGAATTCGCTTGGGCGTTTCTGCACCCCCACACATATCAATCCAAAGGAGTGAAGTGCGAGATCGAATGGCAACAGACCGACCGGTGAGCAGGATGACTCACTTGGCGACGGACAGCGGGAAACAAACGGTGATGATCTGAACTCGTCATGTCGATAAATATTGGCTTCTATTCACCACGACATGGAAGCATAAAGAGTACACTCAGGCAACACGGTCCCTCAGTCGGAATGTTTTGTCCGCAATCTTGGTGATGTTCTCAAAATAAGTTGAATCCGCTCAAACTCGTTGAGCCAATCCTGAACGACCTCCGCATGCCCATTGTTTGCACCAAGTACACCAGTACTGCAGGCAGCACCACCAAGCGACGCTGCCATCTGACGGTACTTCGCCAGGGTGCGATCCCCGTAACGACCCACTTGTTGCATGTCTTCACTAAAGAAAACAACCTGTGGCACCCGTGCGCCTCCACAAATGGTGAGCGTTTCTTTTAATTCCGCATGGGCATCCCGATCTACATAACGCACATTAATCACAGATGCCACCGATTCGAATACTCCGAAGATCGGGCATTGTTCCACGCAATCGCCACACCACGCTCCCGCCAAGCACAAAACATGCATCTCACGGACAAAAGAGCCGAGCAACGACCTCTGCTCGGAACTTAGCGTTGTCTGGTCATAAACCTGTCGCCACCGATCTTGGTCGCCATCGCTACCGTAGGCTTTGAGAAAATCCGAGTAAGAGAAACCCTGCTGGTAATAATCGGCTAGTAACATGGCATTCAATATGCTGGTCGGATCGAGATCAAAGTGCGGCTGAGTGGATTCGAACCACCACGTCCTTAACGGACACTAGGCCCTCAACCTAGCGCGTCTGCCAATTCCGCCACAGCCGCTTTTCCCGATTGGTTGGGAACATTTTTGGCGATCCATGAGTCTAGGGGGCAAGATATGGAGTCGTCAAGTCAGCCGGAAGCGGGATCCACAACTCCGCATGCAGCGGACTCCAGTTCCATCGCCAGTCGCCCAGCGAGGACTTCGAGCAGATTTACCTGAGGATCTGAAAATGAACGTTCCTGTGTGTGATAGATCCACACCGTTCCAAGGACGGTTGTCATGGTCGCTAGAGGGACACATATGGCAGCCTCGAAATCCATTTCCGGAACCTGCCAAAGTTCAAACATTTGCCTATCAGAGAGCACAATTGCATGCCCCAGCATTGCCTCCAGATCAGCCCTAGCGGTTTCAAGGCTTCTAGGCTCAGCGGCCAGGGACTCCAGCGGCAGACCACACATCGTCCTCAACTGCAGAACACTTGTCGCGTCGTCAAGCAGATACACCCCTGCCGCTGTGCAATCGAGTGATTCCACCATTGTTCGTAAGACATGCTTCAAATCGCGTTCCAGATTTTTAGTCCGATGGCACGAAGGTCGGAGCTGTTCTACCCCTATTTTTGTGGCGATTTTTTCTGCGGTTTGACGCGCTTTGAAATAGCCGTCAAGCAAGTCGCCTAATTGTTCCGCAAGGCCCACAATGGCCTCAGATTGTTCCGAGCTAGTTGTGTTGTCCCTCTCAAGCAATCGTAGACGCATTGCGTGTGGTGGAGAACCGACTGTTGCTGACCAGAGATTACAGGCATCACTCGTAGGATCGGTCGGCGAAGATATGGCTGATGCCGAGGACGAATCAGTCGGTGAAAATAAAAGGGTGCTCCCAGTGGCTCGCGAGAAAGCTGTACATAGCGATTCGCATGTGGCAGCGCGTGAGGTTTCCGCTGGCAAAGAGTCGGCAGGGGGCTCAGCGTAGACAGTCAAGCGTTGAGAATTTGGGCTGCGCACGAGAATGCCGGAACAGGAGTTAGGGTAAAGGAAAACGCCCATCATCCCTGACCGGCCCCCTTAAACATCGTCCGCGACGCTAGCGATCCTCAAGCAATTTCGGAAAAAGAAAGGCTACTCCAAGTGACTTTGAGGAGCCGGGGGCTCAAGGATCTCTCCTTTAAGAATGACAGTCTTGGCCATCTGAATTTTTGGGTCCTCTTCAAACTCTACCTCCTGACCAACCTGCAAATCATCGAAAGAATAGCCAGAAACTGCCTTTGCTGCGAAATAGAGATCCTCACCTCCATCGCTCGCTTGAAGAAATCCGTACCCTTTCGGCTGACCGCTGCTGTCGTTAGAGAAGCTCGACTGGAGACTCAGGTGAACGATTTTTGTGATTTTACCATCTGGCATAATCAGTCCGTTTCTATCGTTGACAAAGCCGAGAGCGTTGGAAGATCGCGGAGGCTATGGAGGGGTCGGCAGATAAGAGAAGGCCCTCTGATTTAACTGGCTGCGTAGCGAACTTCTCGTTTCAGCCGTCTTACAAATCCTCTTGCGGTGGCGTAGTCATTGGTGCCCATCTCGTTCATCTGCACTCGGAGTTCTTTTTCAATCCCATCGCAATCTTGATTTACCTGCTGATACGTTTGATAGCTGAATCGGCTCTTAGTCTCGGCGCGTTTGACGAACGCTTCGTCGATCGGTTTTGTAAAATTAGAAAATGCCGGTGCCTCTAAGGCAATCGGCCAGGTTATCTGTCCGGTGACTGGGTCTAGTTCGCTACTGGTAAGCCGGGTGGGGCGGCCCTCCGACCCATACCGAAACAGGGCATCTTTTTCATGTTGTTTTCTCTTCTCAGAGTAGTCGCCAAAGCGGTTTTGCTTATTGGTGTTTTGTGTTTCAAAATAGTCCGTTGCGAGTTGCTTGCGATTCTGCATGACCATTGCGTCGGCCTGAGCATTGTTAATACGTGCCTGCGAAACATCTAGCTTATACTGGCCTCTCGAGCGAGTCACCGCGGAAATCGCGTTGCCCTCACCTTCCGCCACTGTGGAAGCGTGATAGCCCATATTTCCGAAACCACCGAACCACTGAGCAGAAGCATCGATCGGCAGTAGCATCCAGGCGACGCCTGCTACCGCGAATAAGAGCGGTCTAATTATCATCATCCCCATATCCCTGTTCTGACATAGATCACAGCGAAGGTAACCCTGAAAAGCGATCCGTTCGCTTTCGTGCCACATCGAACCTCGGCCACATCCTGCCGATGCATCAGATCTCGTTTGCAAACAAATCGATTTCTTTCTAGATTAAAGGGATTCCTAGACGGATGCAACTGACAAATTCACCGAAAACCTGAAGTAGCGGGTCCTCACTATGACGTCGAAATCAGCTTTTGTAGCTATTTTGTTTGCCCTTGTTTGTCTTCCACTACCCACGTTCGCGGCAACCGACGTCAGTACTTTGATCACCTCGCTCGGTTCTGCGAACGATGACGAGGTGGAAAGTGCGATCGAGAAAATCAGTAATCTAGGACCGAAAGGTGCACCTGCAGTGCCGGCGTTAGTGCGGTTGCTGCGAAACCAAAATCCGCATATTCGTGCTCACGCGGCGATCGCGTTGGGCCGCATGCGGAAAGCAGCCATTCCGGCAGTTTTGGTGCTAGCAAAAATGGTTACCGACCCGGATGCAAGCGTTCGTCATGCAGCACTCGACGCTTTGGCAGAGATTGAACCGGGTAAGAAAATGGTGGTCCCGCTACTGCTCAAGGCATTGAGAGACAAAGACAGCACTGTCGTCAAACGCGCGGTACACGCGCTGGCCGAACGGGGAAAAGATATTGTCCCGGCCATGATCGAAGCACTCAAAGATGATCGGACGGAATTTTATGCACTTCTGGTACTGCACGAAATAGGCCCGGACGCAAAGGATGCCGTGCCGGCAATTTGCAATGTTTTACACGAGGCCAATGAGCCGTATCAACGTCAGGAAGCAGCCATGACACTTGGAATGATCGGCCCGGGTGCAGCATCTGCCGTGCCTGATTTGATCAGACTGCTCGACGATCCGGAAATCGGGGTACAGCATGCTGCGGTTTTTGCCTTGGGAATGATCGGTCCCCCAGCGGCACCGGCTGCCGAATCCATCCGTGAGCATCTCGACAGCGATGATCCATTTTTTTGGGTTGCAGGGGCGTGGGCCCTGGCGAAGATTTTTCCCGAAAATGAAAACATCAAGAAAACAACGGCACGATTTCTCGCACAAATGATTACGAACCCGGATCACCACGTTCGCCGGATGGCGGCGCAAGCACTCCTGGACCTTAGGCCAGGTGAGCAGATTACTCTCCCTGCGTTGGAAGCTGCACTGGCAAGCACCGACGATGGAGTTGTCAACGACACCCTGATCGCGATCAACGGACTAGGTGATGATGCTGTTCCTGTTTTAATCAAAGCGCTCGATTATCCCGCGGCCCGCGCAAATGTTGCGGAACTTATTCAACAGTTGGGCCCAACCGCAGCTTCAGTGACCCCTGCACTACTTCGGGCCTACCAAGACGAATCGGACATTGAAACGCGTACCGGATTGCTGTTTGCCCTGGCCGAAGTTGGTCCACAAGGCAAAGAAGTCATCGATTTAGCGATCAAAGGGTGCGATGATAATGACGAGGGTATTCGTTATGCCTCCTTCTATATTTTGGGCCAAATCGGTCCCGAGGCGATGGCGGCCACCGATGCACTAAAGTCACATCTTGACGATGAAGATCAATACTACGCGGCGACAGCGGCCTGGGCATTGGCTCGGATTGACGAAGATGACCCGGAGGTGGTTTCAAAAGGTGTTCCGCTGTTTGTGGCCGCGCTCAAAAGCCCGAAGTCGTTTGTCCGGCATGAAGCAGCTGATTCGCTGGCCGAACTCGGCCCTCTGGCAAAATCAGCACTACCCGCTCTGCAGGAGGCGGCGAAAGACCACGACCCTAGTGTTGCCGAGGCAGCACGCATCGCCATCCAGAAAATCCGCGATACTCCCTGAGCAAGTGCTCTAATCACCGTCTCGGCACCGCTCGTAGTCGGCATGCCGACTTATTTGTTGGATTCGGAACTGCCACCGCTGAGATGGTCATCGATCGCCTGTTTGACCGCATCACGGAGTTCCCGAGTCTGCTGGTCGATTTCCTTGGAAGCCTGATTCAGCTGACCCTGAAATTTGTCAGCGGATTGCTTCGTGTTTTTCTGTAGATCAGCGGCCGCCTGTCCGGTTGCGTCAATCGTCTCGTCAATGGCGTTACCGACCTGCTCTCCAACTGTCGGCTTGGGTTTCTCACAACCGGTCAACGCAAGGAGGCCTACTGCCACTCCCGCGACGAAACATGCCAGCCAGCTATGAAGACCATGGGTGTTACACTGCATCTCAAAAACTCCTTCATGCCTTACGGGGTGGGTGTCAGGGCCGCACACCGGTCGGGCAGCCATTCCGTGCTTTCAATAGGTACCCGAAAAGGTGCAAGGAAACAATGGGCTCTCCAACTGTAAATTGGCGATGATGCGTTGCCACAGTCGGGGGCGGTAGATACGATATGGGACATCCTTAGGCCGAGTGGCGGAATTGGCAGACGCACGGGACTTAAAATCCCGTGGGGGGTAACCCCCGTGAGGGTTCGATCCCCTCCTCGGCCATTTGTAGACAAACTTTTTTGTTGAAGTTCCGCATGTCATACGATGCTGTCGTTGTAGGCTCTGGACCAAACGGACTCGCGGCGGGAATCACGCTGGCACAATCCGGTAAGAGGGTTCTGTTGCTTGAGGCCCGTAATCAGATTGGTGGGGGCATGCGTTCCGCTGAGTTGACACTTCCCGGATATGTTCACGACGTTTGCTCCGCGATCCACCCACTGGCGATGGCTTCACCCTTCTTTGCTAATTTGCGTTTGGAAAATTTCGGTCTGGAATGGATTGAGCCGGATTTTCCTTTAGTGCATCCCATGCCGGATGGTACTGCCGCGGTCATGGAGCGTGACTTGGTGCAATCGATCCGGGCTTTCGGAGATGATGGGCCCCGATATCAGCGTCTCGTCGAGCCGTTTGTGCAACGCGCAAACACGTTGCTCCCTGAGCTGCTGAATCCTCCCTGGCCATTGGGGGACCTCCGCGTGCTAACACGGTTCGCGATAAAAGGTCTTTCATCCGCGGTAGCGCTCTTACAGAAACACTTTAAGTCGCCCGCTGTGCAAGGCATGTTTGCGGGAATGGCTGCCCATAGTGTCAAACCGCTTGAAAGTCGGCTTACGGGCGCTGTCGGTTTATTGTTTTGCATCACGGCACATGCGAGCGGTTGGCCTCTGCCCCGCGGCGGATCACATTCAATCGCTACTGCCTTGCGAGCTTTATTTGAAAGCCTTGGCGGTGAAGTGCAAACCGATCGGCCAGTCTCTACGTTTTCCGACCTTCCTCCGTGCCGAGCAGTGTTATTTGATCTGGCACCGCGTGCAGTAAGCAGGATCTCTGAAGAGCAGCTGCCCCAAAGTTTTAAAAAAAAGCTAGAGAGATTCCAGCACGGTCCGGGCGTATTTAAAGTAGATTGGGCACTCGACGGGCCAATTCCATGGACCAATGCGGATGCAGGACGCGCTGGTACGGTGCATGTGGGTGGCTCTTGGGAAGAGATCGCAGAATCCGAATCAGCCGTCTGGAAAGGCCGAATTTCAGACCGGCCCTTTGTGCTGCTGGCGCAGCAGAGCCTGTTCGATCAAACGCGGGCACCCGATAAAAAACAGACCGGTTGGGCCTATTGCCATGTACCCCACCAGTGCGACGAGGACATGACTGCACGCATCGAAGCGCAGATCGAACGATTTGCCCCGGGATTCCGCGACTTAATTCTGGACCGGCACGTGTTTTCTCCTTCGGCACTCGAAGCATACAACGCCAACTACATTGGCGGCGACATTACCGGGGGGGTGATCAGTTTGCAACAGCTGCTGGCACGACCTGCATTGCGTCTTTCGCCATACACAACGCCGAATGAAAAAATATTTATCTGTTCGGCTTCAACGCCACCTGGCGGTGGTGTACACGGAATGTGCGGCTACCATGCTGCCCGCGCGGCCCTGCAGCGGGTCCTTCGCGACTGAGGTTATTACCGGGTCTGCTGCTAGCGGCAGCGGACGAGAGTCATGATTGCAAATGCGGTACCGTAGGGTTGATGATAGTCGTAGAGTGGAAAGTCCCACCAGCATCCGTCGCTCTCCTGCAAACCGAGCAACAAGTGCGCGAACTGGGCCTTGTAAAAGGCCTGCTTTTCCTCCGGCAGCTCTAACATACAACCGGATCCATAGTAGTAAGCGTAATACACGAAGTAACCTGCCACCGCAAAATACGATTCATGGGGAATGGGTCGTTTACGTGCCAGATCCAACCATAGCTTACGAGCAAATAGTCGATCGAGCCAATCAATAAATACCTGATCCGTGACGGCTTGGTCCCCATCACGATAAAGCGCCAGATTGCAAACTTGACTCCGACCAAGACTTCCGCCCGGGCGATTGATCGAATACATGGGCTTGTGCCAATGGTGCGCACCGTACAGATAGCTAAAATCAGGCTTCCGCTGCCGCTTGATTGAGCCGAGTGCTTTATCAGTTACCGTGGCAGGGACCTCAAATCCGGCCTTGCGGACCCGCTGCAATTCGATAACGCAGGTTGCAGCGCTGAAACTCGTTACGATGCTCGACGGTCGTTTAGCACCCACGGTGAAGTCATAGTAACCCCATCCGCCGTTGACCGACTCATAACGAGAGAGCAATTCAATCTGATCCCGTGTATATTTCGCGAGTTGATCGACCTTTTCCCTATCATCACCCGCTCGTTCCTGCAACAACACCAGCGTCTGCAAGCTGTAAGCGTGGGCCCAGATATTATACAGTGCGGTCGCGTTAGCCCTGCGTACTCGGGGCAACTCTTTTAGAATCCACGCCTCTCCACGATCAATCGCTTGCTGTACCACCGAACGCTGGTCGCCTGACTGAATCAGTGCGGTTACCGCCATGCACGTGACTGCTGCGCGAAAACCGTGGTGAGCACCGGGCACCGGAGCGTAAATATCAAGGGCTTTCGTTCGCTTGGGTGATCCCCAAGAACCATTTTTATTTTGCTTTTTGCATAAATAATCAACGCCACGCCGGATACTCTCCTGAACCTGCTCCACGCCCGGGTACTCTACGGCTACGGGTCGTGGGATTTTTATATCCTTGGGAGGTCGGTAGGTGTCGATGGGAGCAAGCGATGGCTTGTCCGTATCGGCGGCCCGGCAATCCATCGCAAGAACCCCAGACAGGCCAAGCAATATCAGGGTACTCGGCAATAGTCGTCGCGTCATCAGGGCAAAATCAGTCAGGATTTTTGGCAAGAATTTTTTCACCTGGATTCAATCCTCGAAGAATTTCCAAACGATCACCTACAGTTCTGCCCACACGCACGCGTTGCTTTTTGTTCTCTTTGCCGTCGTGGAGATAAACATATTGCTCTGCATCGTCTCCCTCTTCGGCGACCGCTGCCTTTGGAACCAGAATGGCACTCGGATGCCGGTAAACCTCAATTATCGCAGAGCAGCCCATACCGGCAACAATCCGATTAGCCTGCTCGTCTAATTCAACATCGATCTGTACGTCGAATTTTCCCGGGGCGACCGGAATCGCGGATACGCTTCTAATACTCCCAGTCAACTTTTCACCGGGTATTGCTGCGGGAGTGACAGCAACTGCATCGCCCGGATGCAGGTCTACTAACTGCTTCTCTTCCGCAGTGGCACGAACGAAAAGGTTGTCATTACGAACGACCGTCATCAAAACTGCACCTGGCTGGACGCTCGCACCTTTAACCAGCGTTTTTCCTTTGGCCGTTGCGTCCGGCCATTGTCCCCGTACCGCCTGGCCATAATAAACAGTGCCAGCATGCGGTGCATGGACAGTCATTAACTTGCGGTCATCTTTCATCCGTGTCAGTTTCTTCTCGAGTTTATCCAGTTCGATCTGCTGCTTCTGGAGAGCAATCTCTTTTTCCTTAATCGATGCTGGAAGAGCGGCCTCTGCCCGCTCAAGTGTCAGGGCGGCAGACTGCTGCGCCTCCCGAAGGTCGATCGTCTGCCTGGGCAATAAGACGTTCATGGCGTGATCCTGTCCCGAAATGGCTTTCGCCAGCCGATGCTTGGCAGCTTTGACACCGTGACGTGCGCGAGTGAGAATAATCTCTTCAGTTTCCTCGGTCAGGTCATCCGCCTTATACATCTTCTCCAATTGATCGAGTTCTTCTTGCTGATAAAGCAACCCGTGACGGGCGCCCTCCACTTGTTGCTCGATATCTTTAATGGTTTCGGGACGGTCGATCTCCAAATATCGCTGCATATTCTCGTCCGCTTCCTCGGCAGCCCGCTTTGCCGATTCTAAGTCGCGGGGGACCGACTTTCTGAGGACTTCCAGACTTGCCTCAGTCTGTGCAAATGCTAATTTCGCACCCGACAGTTGCAATTCAAGATCCTCGATAGCCACATCTAGCTTACGCTTATCAATATCCAGTAGCACGTCGTCAGCGGCCACCTGATCACCATGACCTGCTGCGTCAGTCAGAGACATCCCACTCCACGCCTCGGGACGGATCGAAATCTCACTGGTTTCCACTGCCTCAAAAAAACCTTTGAGCTTAACCTCTACTTTAAGGGGCTCTGATTTAATCTCTAATGTACCCTCGGGCTTCGCATCCTTTTTCTTTTCATCCTCGGCATAGGCAGAACTCAAAAAAAATAGCGGCAGGAGACTCCAAGTCAGCCGCTTCACAAAAGAATCTAGGATCATCATTTTTTATTTCCAATTCGGGGGCACAACAAGATATTCGACACGGACGTATTGTAAATCCCGAAGAAGTTTATGGGCAGGGTGTCGAAGTGTACTTTTTACAGTTCCACCCGGATTTAACGCACACCATAGCGGGGTATTCGGTCCTCAACTGACAATCCAACGAGCGGCGGCGGCGGCAGCACCAGCCTCGGGCCCAATAAACAGTAAAGGGGCAGGGGCATCTGCTGCCGAATAGGATCGTTTGACAAGTTCTGGCAGTTGATTTCCCTCGCCGCCCAACCACATCAAACGCGGTGCGTTCAGTGCGAGCAAGAAGGGAACATCTCCATAGCGGACTGCTCCTGGCAACATCATCGGATCGTCAAAACTTGCAACCTCCGTGAATCGGAAACCCGATGTAAATATAGCAACGCGTTCAATCAATCGGGAATCTTTGCCGTTTGCACATGCGGCCGCCGCCGCGGCAACAATCGGTCCGACTTCTCGACCGATACCGACCAAATGCACCCCCTGACCGCGATCAAAAGCCTTGCAGATTGCAAACACATCGTGAACGCGTCGAATAAATAACGGATGGTTGTATCCAAAAGTGTAACCGAGCGCGTAACGGACGTGTGGAACAATCGGAGCTTTGATAAGCCGCTTTTTGCCTTTGAGAAAATCACCCTGGTAGAGGAGATCTGCTCCGATCACGGGAAAGCCGCGACCCAGCAGCTGGGCGAACGGTGCCAGCGGTACACCGTCGGGTGACTCAAGGCTCATCCTGCCTCCATCAGTCAGCCAAATGATCGGCCGCGGGTCGAACCGCTTTGTGTGCGCTGGGATGAAATGCGTAGCCGGGATTTCCTCGCCATACTCGGGGGAACTGACTAGTAAAGATTCTCGCAGAAAATCTCCTTGATCAACCTTTGAAAGCGGTAAACGTTCAATCGAATCGCGGTTGGGCACCTCGCGGCCAACCATTGTCTGCAATGCACCTCCTACAATCTCCTGATAGCGAGCAAAGGACTTGTGGTCGCTAGGGGTCAGTGCCTCAATCTGCTTCTGCCGAGCCCGATTAAAAGCAGTAATCGCCTCGACTTCAGCTGATTCACCACATGGAGGCTTCGGATGATCCGGGCCCCAGACCGTCATCTCCGAACGTGTGAGCGGCTGATAATCTTGCTCGACAACTTCCGAATGACCGAGTCGGAAATGTTTGTCGAAAAAGGCATACATCATCGCGCGGCTGACAGCGTTGTAATTGTGCTCGAAGTCAAAATATTTTCCCTCGATGTTTTCATCTGCACCGTACAGCGAGTAAAGCTGTTTGAGTTCGGGTAACCCCTCACTTTCCAGATGAACAGTCCAATCGTTAGCCGCCGAGAGTCCCAACGGGCGGGGTGCTGCTAGGGCTGTGAAATCAATATTTCCTGCATCAATTCTCAGGTAGCACGCATTCTCGCAGGGACACCCCCCCTGCATTGAGGTTGAAGCCATTACTGCTGGAAAGGCCGCTGAAATGCGATCGTCAATTGCGGTGAGCATGAAAGTCTGCGTACCACCGCCGGAGGCACCTGTAACACCAATTCGTGAGGCGTCAACTTCGGGAAGCGATGTGATCCAATCGACCGTGCGGAGGGAATTAAAGGTCTGCAGGCCCAAGGCACTGATTAATCGCAACTCAGCTTGCGGGCTGAATAATCCCCAATGGTCAGCATGTTCCATCTGTGGACGTCTTCGGGTGCCATGCGCAATCATTTTGATCGGTGCACTGTCGGCGTAGCCAAGCATATCGTAATGAAATACCAAGCACCCCATGCGGCACAATGTTACACACCGCGATTGCAACGGATACCGACCGCTTGGTCGATCCTGCTCGGAACCCCAGGTCAATTCCTTCTCAAACTGCTCCTCGCTATGTGCGTGAAACCGCCCCTCTTTCCAATGTCCGTGTGGGCACAGAATTGCCGGAATTTTACCCTCGATCTTGGCCGGCTTATACAGACTGCCTGTTACCCAAAGGCCGGGACTACTTTGAAAGTAGACTCGCCTGACCGAATACCCTTCACGTTCCACCGGTCCCCAGACCGTCGCGTTTACCGGCTTCGGCTTCGGGGGCGGCCATAGTCCAGCGGCCAAAAGAACCCGGCGGCGAAGTTGTTGCGATCGAACTGCCCATGCCTCAAGCGATTCAGGAGGTTCAAAGGGAAACGAACCGGTTAAATTTTTCAGCGGGCCCAAGCGACGATCGGCAGGGATGGTCGCCGTTTGATCGATCCCGCTCCCAGTTTCCTCTCCAAAGGTCACATCAATGGGCAAGAGTCCTGCGGTAGTCATCGTACCCGCTAAGAGCGTCAACGCGGAACGACGATTAAAGTTATCGGGCATTGTCATCGTTTGACCTTGTTCACAAGTCTATGAATCGCCAAATTTTTTCGATTGAGAAATCCGTTTACTCGCCTGCTTGCAATAAGATTGGCTTAGCCTTTTTGGGCATAAAACCGACCGAAGTTTCCATCCAGGTCCCGCAACTGCATCCCCCTCCAGCTTCAGGTGCCAGCAGCATGCCACCAGCGGGAATTGCGCTCAGCCAACAACCCGGACGCAGTCGGGCCCATTGGGAAGGAATTTCATAACGGTGATCCCAAAGCGTGATGTTACCGGACCGAAAAATGACAAAATTGCCGGCACATGCATACGTGCCACAACCCCCACCAGGCATCACCTTCGCCAGGGTTCGTCCGCTCGCAAGATCAAAAACGCGGGGTCGCACAAACAGATTGCCGTTAATCATCGCCGGTCGTGCCATGGCCTTGCCGTGATCATGCGCGCCTCCGGGCCAGTCAAACCGATCTTCCCACGCCAATTGACCGTTCTCCTGATCGTAAACCGACACATGATACTTGCCCGCTCCCGAAGCGACGATCACCAACTTGCCTCGTTGATTTGCCAGATAAAAAACCGCTTCACCGTCATCTGTATCGAGCGGTCGCTCCCATAAAGGTTCACCTGTTTTGGCATCCAGTGCCACGAGATACTGGTTCTCCCAAAGCCTGGGATCATCGAGTCGCCGTGTTTTGGCAGCCAACAGTTCGGCGTGGCGCGACTCGACAAAATAGACCGTCTCCGGCGTTGCCGTAATGGTGGGATTGAGGATCAAACCTTGCTGATATTCCCACCTCAGCGTACCATTCGCTTTGGATAAGGCAAACAAAGAATCACTGCAAACTTTCGCTGACTGTGGCCCCTTCGGTTGATCATACCACGCCGCATGTCCGCGGAATTCCTCAAACGGTGCGTCGGCCCTTGTCCTGCTCCCAAGCAGGACCGAACCGAGGCTGCCCACATAACTCCACTGCATATCATCCAAAACGCCGCTGGGCGTCTCGGGCAGAGAAAACTGCTGCCTTAAACGACCATCTCGAGCATCCAACTGCCAACATTGATCATCTACTGCCACATAGACCGAATCGTTGTCGGCACACCAATTGCTCGAATCGCGCGGAATATTGAAACGCCGCATCGCAGGAATTTCGGCCGACCATAGGACCGTTCCGTTATACGCATCCAGGGCTACGATCCGCTCAAGCCCCTGCGCGAAAAGCCTTCCTCCGGTGGAAAGAGGCCCCGGCTTGCGACCGTTGCGATCAGGTTGATAGCGAGGCCCGGGGCGTCCGACCCATTGGGTCTCCATCTCATTTGCAACCGACGTGTAGCCCAAAACTTCTCCACCGAAGGCCGAATTATCGGCGCGACCGTATTGATGTGACCACTCGCCGGCACCTTCCAACGCCGGCTTGGTAAATCGAGACCAAACCCCTTCATCGTCAGCAGTGAATGTGGCAAGCACCCCATCGCGGAGAAAGTAATCCTCTAACTGCTTTACCGTTTCTTCGGAATCGGTCGGCTGCAGTTGGCCGAACATGCCAATTCCCTCAAGCGGACGTAACAATCGAAAGGCCTCCTCCGCTCCGACTTCTGGCAGTTGTCCGTTCAGGACACCCTGCGACAAAACAATGTTTGCAAAATGGCTGGGCAATGGAATTGCGTCGAACGATGCGACCGGCAGCAACGCCACGCGGTGTCCATAGAGACCCTCATCCAGTAGTGCTTTGCGAGTTGCTGCAATTTTTTCTGGGTCGGTATCAAGACAAAGCACGGTCAAATCGCTTGCTTTAGCAATAGCGCCGGCCAGAGGGCCGGCTCCAAAAACAACGCAAATGCCAGGGCCATCACCAACCTCGGTGATGAGCTCCGACAATGCTTCGTGATCCATATCTGCCTGCGCGTTTTGCGGAGACCATGTCGAATAATTAAAGAATGTATCGCACTGAAAAGTCGTCCGCCGTTGCTCCCCGTTGACGCCGTTTTGAAAAATTGTGTAGGGATAATTCCGGCGGTGACCCAGGTTCTTCAACCGCACTTTGTGCGTCTGCGTTGGGGATTCATCAATGACAGTTTGTATGCCAGCTGTAGATATGTATTGCAAACCGGTAGGCATCGCTTCTGCGGTACCCCATTGCACGACGGCAGAGGTCGGGCTATCAAACTGCAGCATAGGCCCCCAGGCAAGCACTGCCGGTATCGCATCTTGCTTACTCTCAATCAATAAGTTCTCGCGCACGGGGTGCGGAGTTTGATTCCCTTGAGGGCGGAAACAGGTGAGCTGTCCCTCGTCGGTGCTGACATAAAGGCCGCCATCGGCTACCGCCAGACCGAATGCCCTGCCATGCACGCTAGCCTGCCAGAGCAGCGACCCATCGCTGGCCGAGAGGGCCGCCACGCCATCGACCAAACCAGCATAAAGTGTATCGCCCGCCAAAATAACCGAAACGATTGAGAGGCCGGTTACTCGAAATTTAATTTTCTTTGATTTCCGATCAAAAGCCGTGATCACCGGGCGTCCGAGTGATTGGCGGTCAAATGGAGTCGCAATGATCGGCTCTTTATCGGCATTGAGCGCAATGTTGAGATCTTCTTTCTTTTTAGGGTTGATCGCATTTTTAGTCGGAGTGCTCAGCAGGTAAGCGGTGCTACCCTCGACAATTAATGACTGGCCCATCGGAAAAGTCGCCAAGCGAGCACCGGTCGTCGGATTACTCGCGGTAAAATTCCCGTCCCGATTACCGGGGCCGTGAAAAAGCTCATTGTCCGGGGTGAGCAGGGCAAAACATCCACTGCCGTGATAATCGACTTTTCCTCGAGTTGTCCCGTCTTTGCGATTTAAGATCAGCGGGGCAATCCGACCCTGAGGAATGATCAGCAACTCTTTCGAGGCAAGCATTGCCCCCTCGAAGGAATGGCTGTTGCTTAGCTCTTTGACATAGCGTCCCTCTCCCTCAACTTTTCCCGTTTTGGCATCAACGGCACATAAGTAAGAGCGTCTCCAGGGAAGCATGGAGCAACAAAAATATGCGGTTCCATCCTCGACGGTAACTCCAGTCCGCACCGGCCAAAATGAAATCAAACGATTATTGTTGATTACTTTGCGATAATCACCGCGTGGATTAAACTTCCAAACCAAGTTGCCGGTCTTGGCATCGAGACAATAGGCAGCCCCGTCGTCGGAACCAAAATAGACATTACCATCAGCCACTGCCGGAGCAATCCGCACAGGGCCATCGGTGGTGAAAGTCCATAGCACCGCTCCGGTTGTTGCGTCGAGACAACGGACCGTATCATCGACCGAGGATCCGAAATAGACGCTTCCGCCACTAACGATTGGATGGAGTGCGGCATCATAGTTCCGCATCGAGTTGAGACGCGGAATATCATTGTAAGCGTCCCACTTTGCGGGCCCTGCCCAGGCAGGAATCGGTGGGCGGATTGACTGCCAATCCCATGAGGGGCGCAGGCCTTGAAGCTCCAGCGATTCTGTGGTGTGTCCGCTGCGGGCATTGTCGTGGCGATAGGTCGGCCACTCGGCGAACACGCCATGCGGCACGAGTGAAATGCTGAAAACCCAAAAGAATAAGCGAGCAGTTCGAACGACAATCGTCGTAGATCGGTTATCGAGCAAGCTTGATGTACAAAATGTTTCTGACGATCGATGCATGACGGATTTATCCTTGTTAGCAATGAAGCTAGTGCGAATAGCTCTGATTTGGCACCTCGGAACAAACCTGCAACTGACCCGCTACGATCTGAAAAACCTGATCCGCATAATTCCACGCCGCGCGGGTATGCGTGACCACAAGGACCGTGCCACCCTGATCCCGATACTCGGTTAAGAGCTGATAAACTTCCGCCGCTGAATTCTCATCCAAATTGCCTGTAGGTTCATCAGCTAACAGTACCGGTGGTTTGAGTAGCGTGGCCCTGGCAATGGCCGTCCGCTGCCGCTCACCGGCACTCAATTGCCTCGGCTTGTGATCCATCCGGTGCGCAAGGCCCAAACGAGTCAGAAGTTTCTCGCACTCCTCGAAATTCGGCCTTGCCGAGTGTTTTATCTGCCCCAGGGGCAGTAGCACATTTTCTCTTACCGTGAGATAGGGTATGAGATGAAATTCCTGAAAGACAAAGCCGATTTGCGTAGCGCGAAATGCGGCTCTTTCCGACTTGGAAAGCCCATACAAGTCTTGTTCCAGGACCCGGACTGTGCCCGAGTCAGGTCGCAGCATACCGCCGAGTGTAAAAAGTAACGTCGACTTTCCGGAACCACTGGGGCCGCTAAGGCACGCCATCGTGCCGGCCTCTAATTTAAAATTGACGTCCGAAAGCGCAGTCACCGTCGCATTCCGCGTCGGAAATTTCCGTGTCACATGGCTCAATTCGATAATCATATTTATTGGTTCTCACGCAGAGTGACAGCCGGATCGTGACCGATGGCCAACGTGGCAGGAATAAAACTGGCGAATAATGCGACCAGCGGTGTTGCAACCAGAACGACGCCAAGAATCCGATAGTCGCTTCGAATCGCCCTCGCTGTTTCGGGAAAAATTTCGGGACCGAAGGCAAGGGTGATAAAGGTCCCAATCACAAAACCGAGGAGGGCCGCAGATACACCGACAAGCGCCGCGCGACCCAATATCAGAAATCCGATAGTCCGGCCGCCATATCCCAAAGCCCGAAGCAAACCAATTTCTCCGATCCGCTCCCGGACGTTGATTGCGGCCAGTACGCCGAGCCAAGCGGCACTGGCAAGAATCAATACTATTATCACGAACGGGGAGTACAACTCCATCATCCTTCGTTGACGCACGCGAGCATCGGCAATCTCTTTCATCAGATAGACTTGGGTGTCGGGAAGAATTTTTTTGAGCTGCGCTCGCAGTGTTCCTAATGAGGTATCTTCCGGCGTGTCACACTGCACGCAACTGATCGCCTTGATTTCGCTAATTTCTCCCCTTCGCGCGAGTGCTTGCTGAGCATCCTCCAGGTTTGCCAAAATTGTGATATCGTCAACCGTCCCCATCTCGGGGGCGACTCGCTCCACTACCCAAAGACGGTTCAGAAGCTGAATGTCTTCTCCTTTTTTTGCCCCGAGCAGTTCGGCAACATTATGACCAAGATGCACGTGTCCTGGCGTGACCACCACACCCATCTTTGATTTGCTGGGCCGACCTTTCGGGTGCCGTGCCATGGCGATACCTGTCATCCGTGCCAGGCGACCCTCGACCTTGATCTCGGCGGTTAAAGTAGGGATCAGATGGTTGTAGGCAATTTTTCCGGCCTCCATCATGCGATCGATATTGGTATCTGGCATGGAATCCTTGGAATAACCCTGCTGGTGATATTCGTACAGATCACAACTTGCCGGAATAATGAAGACATTCGAGCCGATATCCCGTGCGTTACGGCGGGTCTCTTTGTCGGCTGCACTCTGCATCATGGTGATACCGACACAGAGAGCAACGGCCGCTGTTGCGGCCAGAAGAGAGAGAGAAAACCCGACCCATCTGTGAAATAATTCTTTTAAAATCAGTCGCAAAGAAAAGCTCACGCAGTACCCTCCCCACTTCGAAGTAAAATGCACAAACCGATGGTGACTACAACTAGTGCTGTAACAATCAGAAAAAGATAAGACCAATTTGTCGGTGGCGTAAAATCCGACGGTGCATCGGCGTCATGGCTTCGGACTTCCTCTTGCCTAGCGGACACTGAAGATGGACGCTGCGAGGAATCGGACGGTATGATACTTGCGATTTCGCTATCTGGATCATCGCCGGTTGGTGCCGTTGATGCCACCAAGTCATTAACTGCAACCGTTTCGGCATTATCCGTTGCTAACTCGTCGGTTGCATCTTCAGTGACCAGATCATCGATCGCAATCTCCTGATAGCTCAGGGCCGGTGCGATTTTCAACGCATCCTCGAGTTCCATCTCGCGTTCCCCCTCTGCACCGGGACCGCGCGTCAAAATACGATCAATCTCCGCCTTTACCAATGGATTGCCAGGATCGAAACCCAATTGTCCAATTGCTTCCTTTTCATCGGCAGCAGTCCAACGATGCGGAACCATCGCACCCTGCATCCAGCGTCGATCCAAACCGCACTCACAGTCCTGGCCAACCACCGCTAATGACTGAACAAACCGTCGCCGGGGATCATCAGGAAAACGTAGCACCGGACCCAACTTTCGCCCTCGGCCGAAAAGCAAAGCCACCTGCGTTGCCTCGGTGGATTCCGGATCCATCCCAAGAGCCCAAAGCAAAACCTTCTCGTTCGCAGCTGCCTCTGCCGTAAGGTGGATCACATGAGGCGGTTCCCTGATCGGTTTGGGGAGAAACTCGAGTGACTGCTCTACTTGGGGAATGGTCTGTGCAATCAAATCCCGCGTCTTTTGGTTGGCTCCTTGGTCGGCCCCCTCGACCATAAGAATCACGCTATGGACGCTGAGCAACTGCGAAAACATTTCTTTCCGTACCGGGGAATCAATAAAATCGCGACACAACTGGCTGAGCTCCTTGGCCGCGGGGGCTGCTTTGTTTGCCAAGCCCTCTTCGATAATGAGTGGTTGCTGCTCCGGACCCACCGCAACCAGTGCGGGAAACTGCGTAACTTCCGTCGCATATTTTAAAGCAGGGTGATCCGTTTCTGGCGATGTATCCACAAATTCAATCACACAGTTGGCATCAATAAGCACCTCCTCGGCAATGTGATCGACAGCCGCTTGTAGTTCTCCCGCTGTTTCTTCATCCGCTAGGTCAGCAAACACAAACAGTCGATATGGTGCGTCTCCCAAGTCAACAAAGGCGACATCCCGTACGGTGTAGCGACAGGCATGGATGGCCGTCACCTGCCAACTACTCAAGAGTACCAACAAAAAAATAATTGAAGTCCGGACCATCGCACATGAGCGGGGTAATCAAGCGAGAATTTCTTGAATGACGCGGCCATCGTTCTCCACACCTGTCAATCGCTGATCCAGTCCCTGAAATGGATAGGTCAGCCGTTTGTCATCAATGCCAAGCTGATGCAAAAGTGTGGCGTTGATGTCGTGAATATGAACCGGTCGTTCGGCGATATTATAACAAAAATCATCCGTTGCCCCGAGTACGGTACCACCGCGAATCCCTCCACCGCAAAGCCAAAGGGCGTAGCAACGACCATGATGATCACGCCCATAATTATCGCTGGTAAGTCTCCCCTGACAGTAAACGGTTCGTCCGAACTCTCCCCCCCAAACAATCAGCGTTTCATCGAGCATTCCACGCTGTTTGAGGTCCTTGATCAGAGCAGCCGTAGGCTGATCGGTATCTTTGCATTGACCGGCAATTCCCTTGGGGAGTCCACCGTGCTGATCCCAACCGCGGTGATACAACTGAATAAATCGCACGCCCCGTTCGGCCAACCTTCGTGCTAAAAGGCAATTGGCGGCATAAGTTCCCGGTTTTTTTGCATCCTCTCCATAGAGCGCGAACGTTTTTTCCGTTTCCTCCGAAAGATCCATGAGCGAGGGAACGGATGATTGCATGCGAAAGGCCATCTCATATTGGGCAATCCGTGATTCAATTTCCGGATCGCCCTGGGTCGCGGCTTTTGCCTCATTGATACGAGCCAGTGTGTCGAGCATGCGTCTTCGACTCGTTCGATCTATGCCCGGGGGATCTGAGAGATATAGCACCGGGTCGCGACCACTGCGGAACTGTACACCTTGATGCTCGGACGGCAGGAAACCGGAACCCCACAATCGGGCAAAAATCGGCTGCGTAACACGTAAGCCCGAGCCCTGCGAAATCATCACGACAAATGCGGGCAATTCTTTGCTCTCACTGCCTAAACCGTAACTCAGCCATGCCCCCATGCTTGGTTTGCCGAGTTGCTGCGATCCGGTATTCATAAGCGTGACACCCGGATCATGGTTTACCGCCTCAGTGTGCATCGATTTAATCAGGGCAATTTCATCTGCAACCTCAGCCGTGTGCGGTAAAAGCTCACTGAGTAGCATGCCGCTTTGCCCACACTTGGCAAATCGGAACGCAGATGCCACACAAGGCTTTTCCTTCTGCTTGTGCGTCATCTCAGTCAGACGCTGACCTTGTCGGATAGACTCGGGTAGTTCTTCACCATGATGTTTTTTCAACTGTGGTTTGTAGTCGAACAAATCAATATGAGAGGGGCCTCCCGACTGGACGAGATAGATCACACGCTTGGCGTGAGGCGGGCGGTGTGGTAACGAGGGTAAACCGTTGGCACTATTTCCTATCGCGGACGCTTGTGCCGACCCGAGATACGGTTGCATCAGCGATGCAAGCGCTGCCGCGCCAAGACCTCCGCCAGCCCGACCGAACAGATGTCTCCGCGTAAGATACGTCTGTGCCTCGTTGGATCCATGCATCCGTTTATTCTTTCGAGATGGTTTCATCCAGATTTAAAATTACGCTTGCCACGCATGTCAGCGCGGCGTGTACCTCAACCGGCAGAGACGAATCGTGCGGTGATTCTCCGACGGAAACCAACGATTCGGCGGCACGGCGATCTTCCCGGTAGATCTCACGCTGCCTCGCAAAGAGGCGCAATAACTCATCCAATTCTTCCGCGCTCGGGCTGCGACCCACCACCCGTAGATATCCCTGATGAATGCAGTCCTCAATTTCCAGACTCGAGGATTTCAGAAGGGATCCAGCCAACGCTCGGGCTGCCTCGACAAATGTTGGATCGTTGAGCATCACCAGAGCGGCCAATGGCGTACTAGTCCGTTGCCGGCGCATCGTGCACACCTCGCGATTCGTCGCATCGAGGGCCACCATATTCGGCGGGGGAACCGACCGCTTGATGTAGGTGTACAAACTGCGCCGGTAGAGATTTTCTCCATGATCAGGTTCGTAGGGACGATTCTGCATCTCGATCCAGAGTCCTGAAGGCTGATATGGTTTCACACTCGGTCCACCCACCCGATCTACCAATAGCCCGCTGGCAGCTAGAGCTGCATCCCGAATCATTTCAGCCGACATACGATAGCGGGGACCTCGGGCAAGCAAGCGGTTGTCGCGGTCCTCAGCCAAGCGTTCAGGAGACACCACCGACGATTGACGGTAGGTTGCTGAGAGTACCAAGTGTCGTATCAATCGCTTAATGTTCCAATCGCTGGACGCGAATTCCCGAGCCAAATAGTCAAGCAGTTGCGGGTGGGTGGGCCGCGCTCCTTGAATCCCGAAATCTTCAGCTGTTTCCACAATGCCTATCCCGAACACCATTTGCCAGAGGCGATTGGCCATCACTCGTCCGAAGAGCGGATGATCCTGATCTGTAAGCCACGTCGCCAATCCCAATCTGTTCGGCGGTGCGTCCTCCGGTAAAGCTGGCAACACAGCGGGGGTTCCAGGATGCACCTTTTCGCCATGCTGGTCATACTGACCGCGGTTCAAAATGAAAGTTTCCCGCGGCTCTTTCATCTCCTGCATCACCATCACCGTTGGATTGTCATCGCCAAGTCGCCGCAATTCCGCCTTACACGCCTCCTGTTCGCGACACAGGCGTTGATAATCATGATCCTTAGTTTTCAGATAATGGGTTTCAAACAGACTGCGGGACTCGGTTGACAACGGTTCTTCTTTGAGACGGGCAAGCAGGTCGACCTTCCCAGAAAGCTGTCCGACCTCTGCATCGGTAAGTTGTCGGTTGTAAACCCGAATATCGGCGGCACGACCTAGCAGGGCCTGACGATTTCCTCGTTGTCCGATTTTCAACGGCTCTGGCACGCGAATCGTACCCCGGAGACTGTCTTTCTCAATATTCGTTTTTAAATGCTCGCCGTTGAGGTAAATTTTCACTCCAGCAGCGCGACTGCTTCCATCATAAGTGACAAACACATGACTCCATGCATTCAGTGGAGCATCTTCCTCAGTCGTCACGCGTAAACCTTTTTCAAATTCGCGGTGCGTCAGACGTGCGTCTATTTTTCCGCCACCGACCCGCACCTCATAGCCACGTAGCGACTGATCGGGTGAAACCCGCGCCAGAAGAATGCCTTCTCTCTCCGGATAGATCCAACCACCAAATGAGAATGCGTCGAGCCGATCGAATGCGGCTCGGTCGCCCAAATCAACATGAGTTTTTCCGTCAAAGCGGAGGCTCGATCGTTTCGCGTCCTCGATCCATTCCGCCCTGCCGCGCACGTACCCTGCTTCTCCACCGAGCGCACTGGCAACTCGGACGCCCTCTCGGTCATCGATGCGAAAATGAGTAACCAGCCCCAAGGTAGGCTGCATGGTCGCTTCTGGTCGATCCACCGTATCCTGCTTGAGCAGCACAAGCCACTTATCTATGTTACTCGCGCGAAGTTGACGCACCTGCTCCATCTTTTGCGTAATCGCTTTTAACCTTTCCTGGGCTTCGTAAGTTGCAGCCAGCAACATAGGATCCTCAACCCGGATCAGGGGATCCACGTTACCAGATCGATTCTCAACCCCCTTGTCTGTAATCGTGTTGAAGTAGGCAAAGAAACGATAAAAATCCTTCTGCGTGATGGGATCATATTTGTGGTCATGGCACTGGGCGCAACCAATCGTAAGACCAAGAAATATTGCAGAGGTGGTTTTCACTCGATCGATTACATATTCCACCCGATATTCTTCTGAGATGCCCGAGGCAGTTACGCCGTGGTTGCGACTGAAGCCTGTCGCGACAAGCTGCTGATTCGTTGCATCGGGAATCAAATCGCCAGCAATTTGCTCCATCGCAAATTGATTGAAAGGCATGTTCTGGTTGATCGCTCGAATCACCCAGTCACGCCAGGGCCACATATCCCGATGAAAATCTTCATGGTATCCGTGCGTATCGGCAAATCGCGACGCATCAAGCCAATCGACCGCCATACGCTCGCCGAACCGCGGCGAGTCAAGCAACCGATCAACCAGTTGCTCGTAGGCTCCCGGCGAATCATCTGCCAGAAAATCACGGACCTCGGAGGGTGTAGGTGGAAAACCCGTGAGGTCAAAGGTCACGCGTCGGATCAAGGTCCGCCTATCCGCCTCGGGGCTCGGCTGTAAACCTTCCGCTTCGATCCGCGCAAGAATAAACTGGTCGAGTGGTTGACGAACCCAATCGTGGCGACGGATCGATGGCAACTTCGGTTGCTCGGGGCTCACAAACGCCCAGTGCTCATCCCAGATGCCGCCCTCCTCAATCCAGTTTTTAATGCGATTTATTTCCGTTGCTGTGAGTTGGTGAAGTGCATCAGGAGGTGGCATTTGCTCCGTAGGATCAGTACTTACCAATCTCCGATAAAGCTCGCTTTGGGCCGGATCGTGAGGCTTCAAAACCGGAACATCGGATGCAGTTAGGCCCGCGAAGCCCTCTGGAACATCCAACCGGAGATCAGCCTCGCGCTTGTTCTCATCCGGGCCATGGCAGGTAAAACAAGCGGTCGCGAGCAACGGCCGAATATCATGGTTGAAATCGGTTTTTCCGGTGGATGCCTCTCCACCGAAAACCCAGGCAGACGGTCCACTGAGTACAAGAACCGTCAACACGATGATCAGGTGAGTACGCATGGGGCAACTTAGGCTCGGGAAAGCAGCAATCTGGTGGCCACGATAATAGAGTCCATTTCCTGCAGCGCAGCACTACTAAATCATTAGAAACGAGCCTGGAAACGATGTAAAGGCACAATCAGATTTTTGCGAGAAAGGCCCGAATCCCTCGGGCGAAACACATTTGAATCTTTCATGCAAACTGCGTTACAATGCCGATCCGATACTAGAAATATCCACTCTAAGGGATTTCGCGCGGATGTCTATTTTTTATCGATGCGCCATGAAATTGATTTTTAAATTTTTGCTGGTCACTTTGTTCATCGGGGAGATAAAGGCCGAGGATACCCAGTTGCCGAAACCGGAATCGGAGTCTGTAAAACAGGCAGTCGAAGACATCCGTGAAGCGTACGCCGAGGATTATAAGGATGCTGAGCAGGGAACGCGTAACAAGCACAACCTAGCTCTAAAACTTACTTCCGCTGCGGAGGAAGAAAATGATGCAGCAGTGCAATTTGCGTTATTCAAAGAAGCGATCCGTTTGCTGGCGGACGCACAACAGGCCGGCGATCTGATCAAAACGACAGATGACATGGCAGAGCGATTTAAAATCGATGATCTTAAAATCAAAGTTTACTTTCTGAAGAAAATTGCCGGCGAGACCAAAAGGAGAAGCTCTGACCGGCACAACTTGAACGCAATGCAAATAGTAACTGATCAGGCAATCGCTCGGGACCAATATGATAAAGCTCTCGAGATTTTGGCGGCTGTGATTTCTATGGGCGAGCGAACCAAAGATCGAAAGCTGCTCCGAGAATATGAAACCATCATTGACGTCACACGCCAGGAAGCCCAGCAATTTCAAGCGGTGCAGGATGCCCGTCAGGTACTGGATGAAAAACCGCTAGATGCCACAGCAAACCAAACGGTCGGGGAATGGTATTGCCTCAAAAAAAATCGGTGGGATGAGGGCGTTACGTATTTAGCTCTCGGTGAGCAAGCAGAAATGAAAGCACTATCGCGACTCGATCTTAAACCAGAAAAAAATTCGGATGATCTCGTCCGTGTCGGCAACCTGTGCTGGCAGCTTGCTGAGGAGAGGCCGGATAATGCGACAGCGTTTAAAAACCGAGCCGTTTTCTGGTATCAGCAGGTCCAACCACTTCTTTCTGGCGTGACGAAAAAGAAAATTGGTAATCGCATCGCATCCTGGCAATCTGAAAACGAGGACGCTCCAGCAGAAGCAGAACCGAAAAAATCGCCGAAAGAAGAGCAAGAACCGTTGCTTGCGAAACGGCCTAAACCCCTAGGTAAAGTGAAGCCGCTGAGGTGGGATGCCCCGAAGAATCTTGCTGGCACCAGTCTCCTGAGTCGCAACGGTCGGGTTGTAATGAGAGCGGGGCAACCAATGATACAGGTTGCCGGGAAAAATGATATTTATTTGCACCCGTATCGAGATCCCGGCAGGTCTGTTCTCGTCTATGACCTGGATGGTCGCTATCGATCATTGACTGGGGCAGCTGGGGTGCCGGAGATTCCCGGCATGCCACGACCCGAGTCAGAAATTACTTTTTCGGTGATCCGAGACGGGAAGACAACCGAAATTTCTCGAACGTCGTCCCGTGGCAAACGAAGTTTTGAGCCCTTTGAGCTCGATGTGACTGGTGTAAAGCAACTGGTGCTGAGCACACAGTGCAGAGGGAATTTTTTGGGTTGCTTCGCCTTCTGGTTTAATCCGGTGCTCAGCCCCGAACCGGTACGCTCTCTGGATTGAATTTCCGAGAAAAAGTGGCTCGTTGGCTCAATTCAAAATCCTCGCACTGGGTGCTACGGCGCAACGACCGATCGCGTTTGTGCCTGGCTAAGATTTCCATTTTTGTCAAAGACGTTCATGATGTAGATGACCGGCTGACCGGCCAATAGATTGCGTGCACATTTGAGCGTAACCGTCTTGTTGTATGTCTTTTTACCTTTTAAATCGACATCCGCCACCATCGCATCAATCTGCCCGCCGCCACGTTGAAAGACAACCAACGGCCCCAGGCCCTCGTCGTCGCTCATATTAAAAGTAATCTGCATTTTCTTTTGTCCACCCTTCGGTGGGCTGGCCAATTTGAACTCGTGGATTTCTGGCGGTGTGGTGTCCTGCTCATTCATCGACTCGTTGAAGAACCGAGAGGCGGCCGCCATTCTCGCGTGACCCCGTGAAAATCGCACGGGGCGTTTGGCAGCGGTCTGAGGATCGTACATTTGCCCAAGATTATCATAGCCACGCATCATAATGTTTCTCGGATCGCGGGTGTCGTGCAACATCCCAAAGATATGGCCCAATTCATGGCTAAGGACGCCGTTACTGGTTTGCGACTCTTTATTTCTCGGAATAGGATCCCTGCCGCCCACTTTTTTTATGGGTGTTTTATCGAAGAAATTTTCAACCTGCTCTTCGATCGTATTGGCAGTTACCTCGTCACGAAAAATATCGCCTGAAACACAGGCAAATCCGGAATAGATATGGGGGATAGGCATTGCTTCAGCCACTGCACCAGCCTCAGAAAAGCAAAGTGTCGGACGGTTACGAGAGTAGCCGGTCTTTTCCCAGGCCTCTTGCTGCTGAGTTTGAAGCAAACGGTCCACATCAAAAGGCTCGCCAGTGTAGAAGACTGAGGGGTGCTTACCCTTTACTAGGTGGACCTTTAGCTTGCCGTCCTTATCGAATTCAAAATCAAGTCCGCGCGTCTTCTGACCATTTGCCTTCATTTCACGTCGATAAATATCCGCAACTATCCGCATCAACACCTCGGATTTCTCGCGATAGTTAGGTTTAACCTTTTTGTCGGTCGGCACGAAATAAACCAACCTTACCTTGTAAGCCTTGCCTAAATCCTTGAGCGGAGGAGGAATAATTTTTTTCTTAGTCGATTCCTGATTGGCGTTTGCTGCCGAAAGGAAAAATAAAAAGAATGTTCCCACAAAGAACGCGCACAGAAAGGTACAAAGGTACGGCTTGATTTTCATGGCAACCTCAAATGCAGATTTTTTCACTTACGCGGCGGCTTGAAATTAGTCTGCTTGATTTGCATCTCCCCGTCAATCAACCCGGATCGGGGGGATTTGTCACACTCCCACCGGCAGCAACAAATGCAATCAAGTCGGCTAACTGCTGAGGTGAAAGCTCTTTTTCCAGTCCCTCGGGCATCAAAGATCGTCCACTGGTACGAAAATCTACAATCTGAGTGCGTGGCATGGCATGCTTTTTTCCATCAGCGGTTGCCAGCACCACACTGCCTTCACTCTCTGACATAATCAAACCCGATAAAATTCGACCGGCGGCAGTCTCGACCTGATATTCCTGATATCGGGGTTCCACTGCGCGATTTGGATCAAGGATAGCAACCAAGAGTGATTCAGGGGTTCTATCGCGCAAAGTTGTCAGATCCGAACCCAATGCATGCCCTATTCCGGCGAGCGCGTGGCATGCAGAACATTGTTTCGCGAACAGATCTCTGCCGCGCAGCGGATCTCCCTCCAGGTTAGCCACTTCCGCATGATCGGCCAGCACACGTAGGCGATCCGGATCGGGTGCGGTGTCAAAAACGGCTTCGGATCGCTTGGCAACAGACGCATCGGAAGCATTTCGCAAACGCTGTTTCCTTCGAGCATCCAGCAACGAAACGGGTAGCTCGCCTTTTTCTAACCTAGTTAATAGCATCGCTGGGCCAGCAGGTAACCGAAATAAAGATTCAAGGATAGCAGCGCGCTGCTCGGGTGCCCGCATGTCCAGGTTTGTAAGCAAACGCTCAATTGCAGACTGATCGCCCCGACGCTCAAGTGCCGAAACCGCATATGCCTGCACTAATGGTGAATGTTCAGGTGAGAGTAGTGCTGCAACAAGATCCAGATCCTGTTCGGTGCCTAGATCGGATGTCATTAGTAGTCGGAGTGCGTATCGCGTCTGCTCTTCGGTCGCCGACCGATCGGCAAGCCACTTCCGGGCGGTGAGCAACAAATGATCCATCGACTTCGATGGCAACTGAGCCAGGATCTTGCCCGCCGTTTGCTTGGGCCCTGGTGCTGCATCGATCCACTCAGCTAGGGCATCTAGTTGCCAGGTTTTTGCAGGATCTTCACTGGCAAGCGTTTCCAACACGGCGTGCTGCAACTCGGCGTTGGCAAGGCGTGCCAGGGACGCAAACAGAGGACGCAGCATACTTTCGGTAACCGCACCGCCCAATTCGGGGCGAATCACGTCAAAGACGTCTGCGGCATTAAACGTGTTTAACGAACTGAGTGCAGCACTCAACAAATAGGGATCAGAGCCGCATCGCAATAACATTCGGCCCAAGAGTTGTGCCGCGTCCGCGTCCTCCCACTGCCCCAAAGTATAAAGCATCTGCAGTTGAATCTGCGGATCCGGGTCACTACCCAACGCTAACAAGCGTGCTTTAAACTGCGGGGACGCTTTTTGTAAGAATGGCTCGGACAGTCGAATCGCATGGCGTCTTACTGTCGAGTGAGGATCGGCGAGGCCACGAGTCAGCAAGGACTCATCGAGTTTGTTGCGCGCACCGAGCGTATGTAGCGCATGTAATCGCGCCTGCGGCGTTTTCCCTTTTACCACCATTTGCTCTAAGGGCGCGATCGTGTTCGGAGCCGCCTGCCAGATAAGCATTCGCTGCGCTAAATCTCGACGAAATCCGCTCGGGCTTTCCAATGCTCGCACCAGCGCGCTACCCGTTGTTTTGTCGTAAGCGAGCGCGGATCGCAGCGGCGCGCTGACCGGTCGGATTCGATATATTCTTCCACGATCATTGCCATCCCGAACATCAGTATTTTGAATCACCCCGGGGTCGAGCCACTGCGGGTGTTCGATGACACGACGATACATGTCCGCAACGTAAAGCGCACCATCCGGTCCCACCCGCACCCGAGTGGGTCGGAACCAGGGATCGCTCGAACGTAGGAATTCGGTCTGTTTATCCTCGTCAAAGCGCTCACTACGAAACGTCGTCCCCTCTGGAATCAACCGGCGCCGGTGAACCAGGTTGTAGGCCGGTTCGCTGGTAAAAGTGGCGTTTCGGTAATCTTCCCCAAAAAGCGTATCACGATACACGATGGTGCTGCCCGCGGACGTAAAGACGGCCGGAGCTCCAAGCGGTCGAATATTTCGATTGCAGTGACTGATGATCCGTGCCAGCGGAAAAACACGACGGGACCCTGTGAAAATATCCCGCATCGACGCGACACCGCCCGAAGCCGGATTGCGATTTTGATAATGTTCGGCAAGTACAAAGTGAAAGATCGGATTCGGATTGTTGCAACCAAACCAATTTCCCCAATCGTCCCGATCGCGACCATATTGGGTCTGGCCAGTGACAGTTTCTACACGCTTTGCATCCGGCGCAATACGGATGTCGCGGCCACGCACGTTCACTGATTCAGTGCCTGCCGACGAAATCTCACCACCACTGCTACCATTGGCAAGATAAAGCCAATGATCGAGACCGTAAACCAGTCCATTTACACGATGCTGCTGATTCCCGAGACCAAAGCCGGTGAACATTTTTTCCTGTGTGTCAGCCACATCATCTCCATCCGTGTCTGCAACGAAGAGAATGTCAGGGGCAGCGGTTATCAAAACACCATTGCGCCAAACCATCACGCCGGTCGGAAAATTCAGGCCGTCTATCATCACCGTGGACTGATCGTAAACGCCATCCTGATCGTTGTCGCGGAGCACGCTGAGTCGCCCACCGGGTCGTCCCTTGCCATCAAGTCCCTCTGGGTAGTCAATCATCTCGATGACATACAGGGCGCCATCAGCGCCCCAATCGAAAGCAACCGGGTCACGCACAAGCGGTTCGGCAGCAACCAACTCAACCAAAAATCCCTCGGGAACTTCGATACTGTGTAACGAGGCGATAGGCGATTTTGGTGATGCCGGTCGATCGCCCAGAAGTTCAGCGAAGCTTCTTCGGTCCACGCCGCCGGGCAGACGAGTTGTTTCTTCATTCTGCACCCACAGATGTCGCTCCGCAAACCAAGCGCCGTTATTACGTGTGGCCCGCGTAATCGGTGGAATTGTCTTTTTGGCCGAGCGATCTCCCGCGAGGACTTGGTCACTCCACCCTTTCTCCAGCGACTCGAATAAATGGAGTCGAAACTCAAAATCATCCGAGTGCATCACATCTGCACGGCCATCCTCATTAACATCAACAAAACGCAAACCCGCATCACGACCATCGGCATCCACGAGCAGAGCATTTTTCGGCAGTGCAAACGGCAATTTGCGCCACTGCTGAATCTGAGCGTCCCATCGGAAGATAGCAGATTGATGCGGGTTGCTGACAATCACTTCGCAGATTCCATCCGAATCCAGATCCCGCAGGCGAACCCCCTGATCGATTCCTTTGCGGGAAGTCATCACCTGCTTGCCATCAAGCACTAGGCCTGCGAGCATTGCCGGATCTCGTTGCCAGTCACCTTTCCTGAAATGCCATACGCCGGCCTGCCGCTCGTTTCGCACCAGAAAGCTGGCACCGCTATCTGGCGAGAGCACTCCAAAGCGGATGCCCGCGTCCCGTGAGTCGGTCAAAGAGCCACTCTCACTCTCACCATCACCATCACTTCCTCGCGAAGCATCAACTACGAGCGCCGGAAAAGGCTTCTCTTCCCATCGAATTTGATCTGGATTCCAGAGCCGTGTTAGTTGCAACTGAGCATTGCCGATAACTACATCCAAATATCCGTCGTTGTTTAAATCCAAAAGGCGAACACCATTGTCCAAGCCATCCTCCGCCCGCAGCGGTTGGCCCGCGAGTAAATGTTTCGTCAGTCGGTCCACGCATTCCCGAAAATTAAGAACGCGAATCTTGCTCCCCCAGCGATCATTGGCGTGATCGATCACATCCACCATTTGATCCGACCGAATCCATCCATGTGGATGAAACACGATGTTGGCCATTCCACGCTTGTGAACCGTAGCATCCACCGCAACTTTCAAATCCTCCACGGTTTTTGGATTATTGGGTTTTTGTAGTTTCTGAGCCTGCCAATCACTGGGGACAGCGAGCGGAAATTCCCAACAAAGCTTTGCCACGGGGAACGGATAGGGATAGTTTTCCACCTTATTCACGAATAATTCGAAGGGGAAATAGCGAGAAAATCTCGACGAGCCGTCTGAATTTTCAACCATTTCTCGTGGCAAGTCGGGGTCATCCCCGGTTAGTGGCGCGCAAATTGAACTACTAGCCTGCATGAAGTTACCCTCAGGCGTGACATCGCAAATGATTTCCGCGAATGCCCGCGGACTCGGCGTGTTGAGCGAGTCGCAACATGGAAAACGAAACGCGACTGGACGGTTACCTGGGATCTTGGAAATCTGGTCGACGCAGCCATCATAGGTCCGCTTCGCCTTTGCAAAGTCGCCATCTCGAAGGCAAGGGCAGGGGTGATCGAGGGTATGGGTTTCAATCGTCACGCCCTCAGCAAGCCACTTTTGCAAGTGGGGATGATCAGGATCCACGCTGTTCGTAACGATACTCACAGGGGCATAGCCATAAATTTCATGCAACCTGTCGAGTATCGGCCTCAGATAAGCCTCGTATCGCTCTACCTCCCGCATGTCATCGATTCCGAGCGTGATGACCCCCTCGACACCCTCTTCACCAACCCACTGAGGCGTGACCAGTTTTGCAAAATTTAAATTTGGATAGTACGGGTTACTAAAATCATCCAAGTAAGTCAGCCGATTTGCGTCAGGTATTTTTGTTGGTTGCACTTGCATAGGCTTTGCAACGCTCAGCGAGACACAGTACAAACTGACAAACGTAGCGAAGCAAAGCACCGATCCAATGATTCCACCAGATAAGAGAATGTGCCGCTGTCGAATTTGGAGCAAGCGTTTCAATTCATTGATCCCGAAAAGAGTTAGTCACAGTAGAGTATAGCCAACAAAGTGGCTC
>DLCF01000029.1:3263-35716 GCA_002480485.1 Planctomycetaceae bacterium UBA7805 | reverse complement strand
CCAATACAGCGATACTCATCACCCAGATCAGCGCGACAGAGAGCACAGACCGGGGGTATCACAATATTAACCGCGGTATGCAGGGCATTACGCCCCCAATGAAAGACGGATGTTTTAAATCGCGACTTCTGTAACACGCAATTTCCCTTCCGCTTCTGTCAGTGTAAGAGTAAACCAAACAAGATCAGCTTAGCAGATTCATCGATTTCCAGTTGTATAGATGGACCTTGACCTGCTTCTCCCGGGTTTTTTATGCTCGCCAGCATCGGGTTCATGTTCTCAACAGGGTAAATTGATGTCGGATCTTTCACTTTTATCCCAAAGGACTGTCGAAGCGCCAATCAGCTTTTTGATGCGCGAGGCACTGGCACAACCTGATCTCATTTCATTAGCAGCGGGTTTTGTTGATCAGGCCAGCCTGCCATTAGAAAAAACATTCCGGGCCGTCGAGGGCCTGCTGGGTTCTGTGGACTACGGGCGTGCTGCCCTTCAATACTCGAGCACTGCGGGTGATCCGGCTGTTCGAGACGTTCTACTTACTCGACTTTTGCAAGCAGATAGACTCCATGTTGATTGCAAATCTATCGACCAAGTGATCATGACTGCGGGCAGTAACGAGTTGCTCTATCAGCTAGGGCTTGTACTACTTGATGCAGGAGATATTGTTCTTTGCGCGTCACCGACGTATTTCGTTTTTCTTGGCGCGCTGCGGGGATTGGGAGCCCGCCCGCGTGGGCTCCCAATTGATGAAAACGGAATCCTTCCTGAATCGCTGGAGGAAATGCTTAGCAAGGCTATTGCTAGGGGAGACTCTCAGCGGATCAAGGCCCTGTATCTGACAAGTTATTTTGATAACCCCAGCAGCATCACCACCTCCCAGAAGCGCCGCGAAGAAATTTTTGATATAGTCAGCCGACACAATCACGGGCATCATCCGATCTACATTATTGAGGATGCTGCTTATCGTGATTTACGCTACTTTGATGAGGATATTCCCAGTCTATCCTCGCTTGATGAAGAAAATAAATTTGTCATTTACACCAGTTCCTTCTCGAAGTCATTTTCCCCCGGCTTGCGTGTTGGCTGGGGCGTGCTGCCAAAAAATCTTGTTGCACCGCTCAACCATCATCAGGGCAACATGAATTTCGGAGCACCGCACTTCAGCCAGCAAGTCATTCGCCGAGTTATCGAGACGGGAGATTTCGATCTGCATCTCTCGAAGTTGCGTTTGACCTACAAGGAAAAAATGGAGACGATGCTATTAGCGGCAAAAAAATACTTCCGAGACATTGATAAAGTGTCTTGGTTGCCAGCGAAAGGTGGACTCTATGTCTGGCTTAAACTGATTGGAGTCGATACCGGTCCTGACGGCCCGCTGTTCTCAAGATCTCTGGAAAAGGGGGTTTTGTATGTTCCTGGTTGTTATTGTTACCCGGCCGAAGGGCATCCTCCGGCGAACAATCAAATACGTTTAAGTTTTGGTGCCCAGTCTTCCGAGCGAATCGAACGTGGTATGCAATTACTGTCCGATGCGATTCGAGAAACACTTGCACTCAACGATCCGCAATATCAGTAATAAATGAAATGGCCATTATTGATCGTTATTTACTGAAGAATTTTTTGGGCGTATTCGCTGTTTTCTTCGTCAGTTTTTTTGGCCTGTTCGTGGTGGGCGATACTGTCAATAACTTTAGCGAAATTCTTCGTTATGCTGAGTCCAACGGTGGCCTGTTGCGAGCGATCTCAAGATATTATGGAATCCGCTCGCTGGTTTTTTTTGATTGGATGAATCCGCTGCTGATTTTGGTCGCGACCATGTTTACCATCGCAACTTTCAGGCGGCATAATGAAATGACGGCGTTGATGGCTGCTGGAATTCGAAACGCGAGAATGATCCGACCACTTTTGCTAATGTCCCTCATGCTGGTCGTTCTCGCCGTTGTGAACCGAGAGTGCGTGCTGCCAGCTTTCCGTCAAGATTTGACCGCCAATTTACAGGATATGCGGCAACATAAAATGGACACGATTGTCCCCGTTTATGATAATCAGACAGATATTCTTCTGAGCGGGACAGGTATCGTTGTCGGAGATAAGCGGATTCTTGAGCCGACCTTCTTCTTGCCACGAACGCTTGATGCGTATGGGGTCCAATTACTAGGTGACGAGGCAACCTTTCAGCTTGCTACGAAAGATCATCCACAAGGATATCTTATTTCGAAAGTTCGAAAACCTGAGGATCTTGCGTCAAGGTCCAGTCTTAAAATCAATGGGATTCCAATCATCTACACGCCTGATGACACGATGTGGTTGAATGCTGACCAATGTTTTGTTGTTAGCTCGGTAGAGCCAAGACTTCTTGTAGTGGGTGGAAATTGGCAGCAATTTTCCTCTACCCGAGAGTTAATGGGCGCCTTGGAAAATCCCAGCGTAAAGCACAACCCAGGTGTTGAAGTGGAGCTCCATTCACGTTTTGTTCAGCCGATACTCGATATGAATCTCCTGCTGCTTGGATTGCCCTTGGTTTTAACCCGCCAGTCGCGCAGCCTGTTTTTTTCAGTGGGTTTATGTGTTTTATTGATCGTCTTATTTATGAGCGTGAATATGCTGTGCCATAGCCTGGGAAGTTCGTCTCTGCTCAGCCCCCCTTTCTCAGCTTGGTTGCCTTTGATGCTCTTCGTACCCATGGCGGTAGCAACCAGTCTTCCGCTGCTCGAATAGAAGAAAAATTTATCAAGGTTTCAAGCATTGAAATAAGAGTTCCCCCTGTTCGTTTTATGCTCGAGGTGATCCACATTCACCCGGAAAATCAAACCTATGGTACAAGATTCTTTCTATAAAATTGCGTTGAAGCGGTTCGAGGAACTGTTTATGCGAGCCAACGATTCGACTAATCGGGAGCCGGCGGCCGTGACCCTTGCGACGGCCGATTCCGATGGCCGCCCTTCTGCACGCATTGTCCTACTCCGCGGTTTTGACGAACGAGGCTTTGTATTTTTTACCAACTCAAATAGTCGTAAAGGTCAAGAGTTGACAGTCAATCCACAAGCGGCACTCTGTTTTTATTGGGACTCTTTAGGAGAGCAGGTGCGGGTTGAGGGATCTACGGAAACGGTGGATGCAAGTGAATCGGATAATTACTGGTTTCAAAGGCCTAGAGAGAGTCGCCTTGGCGCATGGGCGTCGCAGCAATCGGAACGACTGAAAGATCGTGCGGCGTTTGAATCGGAAATTGCATCCCTCGCGACCAAGTATGCGGACCAAGAGATCCCGAGACCACCGCATTGGCATGGTTATCGGGTGGTTCCCCGACGGATCGAATTCTGGCAAGAAGGGGCCCATCGGCTGCATACTCGAACCGTCTTCCAAAACACTGCATTAGGTTGGGAAAAATTCTTCCTTTATCCTTAGCGTTCCTGTTTTTAGTTGCGCTAATTTTTCATGCCTGACATAGGCGGGGCATGATCACTCGTGCTAGCAAATGGTCTCGCGACGCGCGTAAATCGGCACGAGGTTGTCGGTGCGGTCGAGGATGTAAAACTGCCGTTGTCGCAAAATCAAGCGATTTCTAAAATTTACGGTTCATTCCTTGGTATGAACCCTATCGGTTACTGGCCCTATATTCTGTTGCCATCTCGAATACCGTGCCATGCAAAACACTGGTCGTGATTTTTGTTTGCTGCTGATAATAATTTTAGTGGTTCTAATTTTCCGTCTCGATGGCACGCGTCTCTGGGATCGAGATGAGACGCGCAACGCGCGATGTGCGCTGGAAATGATTGAGCGAGACGACTGGGTTGTACCGACATTTAATGGGGAATTGCGCGCACAAAAACCGGTACTGCTTTATTGGCTGATGCGATGCTCCTACACTGTTTTTGGTGTTAATGAATTTGCGGCCCGATTTCCATCGGCCATACTAGGAGTTGGAACCGCACTAGCCACGTTTTTGATAGGGCGACGATTATTCAGTCCTCAGGTGGGATTGCTTGCTGGAGTCATACTGGGCACTAGCACCATGTTTCAGATTGCGAGCCGTGCCGCCACACCAGATGCAGCACTAATTTTTTGCTCGACCGCCGGTTTAGCTGTGTTTGTACTCACAACGTTCAAATCGCGCAACGACTCCACGTTCCGCGTTGAACCATCACCGAGAAACGCCGGTCAATATTTTTGTCCCTCGTGGCTCTCAGCTGTGGCAGTTTATCTGGTTTTTGGAATTGGCATTTTGGCCAAGGGGCCAGTCGGTTTGGTTCTGCCTACAGCAGTGATTGGAATGTTCCTGTTAATCGTAAGATTGCCGACCGATCCGCGAAAGGAAAAATCAAATATTTTACTTTTCCGCCTGAAAGAAAAATCAATAAAGCTCTTCCGCTGCTTTTCGCCACCGCACTTTATTAAGACCTGTCATCACATGCGACTACTGACCGCAACGCTGATTGCCCTTGTTATTGCCGGGCCATGGTTTGTGCTTGTAGGGCAGCGAACCGACGGCGAGTTTTTACGGTCTTTTTTTCTGGACGAAAATTTTGGCCGTGCGATGGATGCAATGGAGGGGCATTCTGGAGGACCGCTGTTTTATGTCATCACAGTGCTAGTGGGATTTTTCCCCTGGTCGATTTTTACTGTGCCCATGTTTGTGGGTGCATTTTATCGCGTCCGACGCAACGATCCGTGGCGTATCGGCTACCTTTTCGCCCTTTGCTGGGTGGGCGTTTACATTGTGTTATTTTCTTTTGCCGCGACAAAACTTCCCAGCTATGTTACCCCTTGCTATCCAGCGCTTGCACTCTTGTGTAGCTGTTTTTTAGTGCATCTTGCCAAACGGAGAACGATTATTCCTGCCGCTTGGCCGTTTTTTTGTTTGGCGTTTATGTTCATTGTGGGACTTGTTTTTCTTGTTGCATTGCCGATCGTAGCATACCTGTTTATGCCGACGGACACTTGGATAGGGATATTGGGGATGATCCCTTTGTCGGGAGGATACGTTTGCTATCGTTGTTTACAAAGTGGTGAGTTTAAACAGTTTGTTTTGAGATTTACCGGGACCGCAATACTGATTTTCTTGACCGCTGTAGGTTTGATCTTACCGGCAATCGATGAGCATCGTCACGATCTACAGATTGCAGATTTGATTGACCGTATTGATGAGCGGACTCCAGTAGTTGCCTATGGTCATATTGATCCGAGCCTTATTTTTTACGGCAACCGGCCCATTCCAAAGTGTGTGCACCCCGGTGCCTTGAATACATTATTATCCCAACCCAATGCCATACTTCTCACAACCGACGGGCGCTTACGCGATATTATTGGGGTACTACCTTCCCAAGTCAGGGTGCTGGCTGATGTCCCTCGTTTTTTTCGGCAGGACAAATGGGTTCTTGTAGGGCAGCCCACAATGACAGGCAAACGTCCTGCAAAACAGTCGCAACGACATTAAATCCGCAGTAGATTGCCATCTCCTATTCGTGGGAATCCGGGGAATTAATTTTCTTTAGCTTGCGCTTCGCTCGGCAAAACGCCAATCTTAATAATCCACCCTCTTTTAGCAACAGATTTGCGACTAAGATGGAGAAGCTTAAGATGTGTCACAACCTGATGATTCGAGCCATGGAATTAAACGACTTTGATCCTGAAAAAATGTTTTACGAGGCTTGGCAAGCGGTCGCGATTGTGCGCCCGGTCCATTACTCGCTTTTTACCTTTGGGGAAACCGTGCTTCCCTATTTTTTAATTTGTGGCAATCAAGCGGGAACCGATCCGCTATCTATTCGTCGAGGAGATATTCGCATCAAAAGACCGATGATTCTAACTGCGGAAAACAGCGAACCGGAATTTCAGAACTTTTTTGAAAATAGCGAGGAAGAGGGCTTAGCCCGTTTTCTGCTGGCACGCACGGCAAAATTTTCAAATCTCAAATTTTTGAATCAAAGTCGTGAGCAAGAGTTGGTGTACGACAGCATGGATGTCGCAGTGGAGAAAATTAGTAGGCGACTGGACGATGACGAGGAAGATCGGGTTGCTATTCTCACGGCGCCTGAAAATCTTGCTGGGATGGCAATCCTCCGTTACGCTACGGAGCGTGTGTTTCAGAGCGCACCTGATAACATTCAAGAGCTTCGGGAGCGAGGGTTTCTACCTTAGCGACGAGATTGCAAATCGAGAAATCCGAAGGAGTGCACCTACACTCGACCCGCTGTCACTAGTGCGGGCTTTCCATCTCTGACTGGATTTTTAAAGAGGATGAAGGTAGCACTCCGACCAATCGAGCAACAAGTACGGCAAGATAAAATTGTCCGATAACCGACTGCGTCCATGTTAAAGTGAGTGCGAGTGGAATCCGAGGTACAATGTCGCCATATCCGAGCGTCGACATGGTGACAAAACTGAAATATACAAGTTGCGAGAAAGATATCCGAAAATCGTTATTGATACCCAGTGGAGCCGTTACCGGATTATCGAACTGCAGAGCCTCCAGATTGACATGCAGCAGAGCAACATAAAGCATCGTCCAACAAAGTCCGATTAATAGGTATCCACAAACTGCGCCAAGCATCGATATCCAATTTGCCAGGTATTCAGTAAACACCCGGTATAGAAGCAGACAGGCCATCACTAAAAAACACCCCGCTTGCAACAAGCAATTGGTCACGAATAACCAGCTGTAGTCGACAAATAATCCTGTCCAGGTGAATCCGACGGCAATAAAGATTGCGGGCACGCCAAATAATGTCCAGACACGCCGCCGAAAACCACCGGCAGAACCCAGAATCAATACGGCAGTCAAACTAAGATTTAACAGTACGGGCCGGTCACGGGTCTGATCCCTGATGACCGGAAATATCAGACATACGAATAACAGCGCGAAAAAGAGAAGCACGATTAAATATTTTTCAGGTATCAAGCGGTTGAACATTTGTTTTCTCACTTGGTTGTAATCGCACTTTTTAATAAAACGACAAAATATTTACCGTGACGTAACGATTCGCGACGCTTTTCGTGGCAGATCAAAAAATTTTTGAGGTTTCCAGTTTCTCGGTAGAGAGATCATGAAAGTAACAGGCCTCTGGCCAGTTTAAAAAAATTGTTTAATGGCCGTAATCCCAAACGGTGCGGCACGGCAACGGGATTGTGCTGGAATATTGGATTCAAAATGCAAAAAGCGATTTTTGCAAAACGTTGAGGAAGAGACAAATGACATTTGCTCTGCGACGCGCCTGGCTGTTAACGATTCCCGTGGCACTCTACAGTAGTGCTGCCTATGTTCGACTCCAGTATCCCAGACTGATTGATGTCCCGGATGTGACGCTTCCACTGGAAGCGGTGTTGACCTTTGCCATGGGTATGTTGATTCTGTTCCGGATCAATCGGGCTTACGAGCGGTGGTGGGAGGCTCGAACGCTTTGGGGTGGACTCGTAAACGTGAGTCGAAATCTCGCGGTGAAGGCGCGTCAATTCGTTTCCGCAGATCGGTCGGAGTTAGACCAACTGCGTGATTTGATTATCAGCTTCAGCTATGCTCTAAAAAACCATCTGCGTAACGATCGACATGCCATGCACACATTGAGTGTGAAGGTGCCAGAAACAGTCGATCATGTGCCTAACTTTTTGGTGAGCCAAATCTACGGGAAGCTAAAAAAATGGAATCGAGAAGGTCAGTTGGAGCCAGAGGAGTTCTGGGCTGTGGATCGCGAAGCGCGTATGTTTTTAGAAATTTGTGGTGCCTGCGAGCGCATTAAATCAACTTTAATGTCACGATCGTGGAGGATTGTCACTCGACAATGCATTATTCTTTATCTGCTTCTCACACCGTGGGCGCTTGTCGAGAAATTCGGCTACTGGACGGTGCCAGTGACCGTTGTCGGCGCGTATTTCATCATAGCGGGAGAAGCTATCGCACATTATGTAGAGGAGCCGTTCGGCATTCGTGAGGACCACCTTGATTTGGACGGCCTTTGCAGCAAGATAGACACGTCGGTCAAAGAAATTTGTGCCACTTGATGCCAGTCTGAATCTGAAACATCAAGCCTTCTGCGACTAGTGTAAATGGGATAGATCAGGCGGAGTGCGCAAATCGGGCTTTGCTCCTGAGATCAGCACCGGAGGAAGACGATCGATCGCATCACTTCGGGTCTGCAAATTTTCGAGATCGACCCATTGTTGTTTTTTTTTCTCAGGCCGTGCTACCACAGGTGATTTCAAAGGTTGAGAATCGATTACGGTATGCGAATCAGAATACCTTTGCAAGGCAAGATGCATTGCCTTGAAGGAGGGGAGGGAGGCAATTTCCTGGTACCGGGATTCCTCAGCAATTAATTTGTATCGGTGTAATGAAGTTTTCAGCGAATGCTCATCGCGACTTCCGCTGCCCGTGTTTTTTAAGGTCGCTAGTTCTTGTGGCAAGCGCAAGAAATATTTCCATTGCGAGGCAGATTTAAAATCTGCTAGGTCGCGATCGAGTCGTCGGGAAAGCGCGAGGAGTCGCAATCGCTGCCATTCTTTTTTTGCCGCGCCTGTTTTGAGGCCTTCTGCAGGGCTGCGGGCTGGTATCCTGTGTGTGCGATTTTTGCTGTGGTGATTAGAGGCTTTTGAATCAGCCAAGAGCGATTCAGGTAGTAGGAACAGCATGCATCCGAGCAGAAGTAAAAACATGCTTCGGAGGGTTCGATCCATCAATCCCGCTTTCTTAGAGAAATTCGGCTTCCTAATCACTCATGTGATCGGAATAAGGTAATCAATTGCTTGACCAAAGCGCAGGTTCGCTGGATACGGCAGCGTGTCCGGTATGACCGGTGTAACACATCGCAGGACCGAATATTCGGTCGCCTCAGTTACCGCTTCTGAGGAAGAAATGCAACTGCGACGATTGCACCGTGGTCATACATTGAATGTGACCAGCACAATGCATACATTCGGCACCAAATGATTCAACGAAAGTAAGCGTGATGCTGCTATAAAAGTGTGTTTCACGGGCCGATTGTACGGCCTGAAGCAGTTACTCATACGGATGATATGCATGCCATCCCGATTATCCGATCTTACTCTGGCGATTGCCGATGACCGTCGCCTGTTTTATGATGCCATGGACCTTAGCTCGAATTTCCTGTTCCACCCGCTTCGTCTTTTTCTTTCGCAAAGGAGGACCATTGATGCGTGATCCCCGCCTTCACCGATTAGCAGAGATTCTTGTCGATCACAGTTGTGAGGTGGCCGATGGTGAAAAAGTGTTGATCGAAGCCTTTGATTTACCATCACCCGCTCTCGTCTGCCGCTTGGTTGAACTGGTCAGCATGCGTGGAGGAATTCCACTCGTGTCCTATAAAAGTAATGCGATTTTGCGATCGATTTACCAGCATGGAACAGCCGAGGGAATGACACTAAATGGCGAATTAGAGCAAAGTCGGATGGAAAGAATGGATGCCTATATAGGCATTCGGGGGGCAGATAATAGCAGTCAATTTTCAGATGTGCCTCAAGATAAAATGGACCTCTACCAGAAACATTGGTGGTACCCGGTCCACAGCGAAGTCCGCGTGCCAAAAACCAAATGGGTTGTACTTCGTTATCCAACTCCCGCTATGGCGCAGGCAGCTGAGATGAGCTGCGAAGCCTTTGAAGATTTTTACTTCGATGTTTGTACAGCCGACTATGCGCAGATGGCGAAGAATCAAGCTCCGCTGGTCGATCGAATGGAGGCCGCCGACATCATTCGCATCGTGTCTCCCGGCACCGATTTAACGTTCTCGATTCGAGATATTCCGATCAGACCCTGTTACGGACAGCGGAACATACCCGACGGCGAGGTGTTCACCGCGCCGATCCGGGAAAGCGCCAATGGAACGATTCGGTACAACACGCAGTCGCGATATCAGGGTACGCTATTTGACAATATCAGCTTCACTTTTAAAGACGGTAAAATCGTATCGGCTTCTGCCAATGAAACTGAAAAACTCAATGAGGTGCTAGATGCCGATACGGGAGCGCGCTTTCTGGGAGAGTGGGCCATCGGTTGCAACAATCGCGTTCGCCACCCGATGCTAGATACGCTATTTGACGAAAAGATCGGTGGATCGTTTCACTTGACTCCTGGTCAAGCCTACGAGGACGCAGACAACGGCAACCGCAGTGTCGTCCACTGGGACCTGGTGTTGATCCAGCGGAGCGACTACGGCGGCGGTGAAATCTACTTCGATGGTCAACTCATTCGCAAAGATGGGCACTTCATTCCGGAGGACCTCCAGGGACTCAATGCTGGCCTCGAATGAGTGACTCAATCTGACACTTATTTCAGTTGTGGCTCTTTTCCCTCGTATGCGCGGTAAAAATCAAATATTTTCTCCTTCAGTGTATTGGCAACATCGGCGTCGGTATTCTGTTTGCATTTCATGGCCGCCACCATTACCGCATGTGCTGCCGCCAATTTTTCAGCATAACCTTCTTTGTCAGCTTTGATCCGCTGAGTCATAAAATATTGGCTGATAGTGTGTTGAACGTTTGTAGCGTGGGATTCTTTGGTACTAATCCAGCGGACCGTTTGATTCACTGACAAAGGATCTGATTTGCCGGCCATTTCACGGATTTTTACCATCCCTTTTGCAATGGTTTCCTGGTCTTCGAGCATATCTTCAAACCGGCGTTGGTCATCATAAATTCCGCAAGGAACCTCGCAGTGAGCCAGAGCGGATTGTCCGGGCATGATGGCGGCAAGAGAAAAAACGAACGAGGCAAATAACGCGGTATAGATTTTCACGGGTAAACTCCTTGGAATCTCAAAAAGGTTTTCAATGCGCAAAATTGTGCAAGATCGACTCCGCTTTGCAACCGGTGTTTTGCTGAAACTTCCATGTTCCGGTGCTAACGGCCGGCAGGTTGGGTTTTACTGGGATAAATTCACAATGTTTTCACACAAAACAGGGTTACGTTTTCAGGCACCTCTCCTTCGGCACCGGAAAATCCCTGGCGAGTGTAGAGGCGGCGTGCCGCGTGGTTTGCGGCTCGAACTTCGAGTGTGATACGAGAGCAACCGGCGGAGCGAGCTCTTATCTCAACCTCGGCGAGTAGTGCAGAGCCAATTCCCCGACCGCGCAACGATGGGCTGACAACCAAGTCGTGAATATTGATAGCTGGTCGCGCGGCAAAACTGGAAAACCCCCAGAAACATAGTGCCAGCCCCTCGTATGTGCCATCGACACTTGCCAGCAAGACAAGTCGCATCGTGGCTCGCTCAAGTTGATCAATCAGGCGGTCAAGCACTTCTCCTGGTAAACCCTCCCCTCCCTCAAGCGGATCATGCGCGTATTGGTCCAGAATGCGTGTGACGGCGACCGCATGAGCTGGATTACCAAGATCAGCTTCGATAATGGAGACTGGCATCTACAGGTTTCTCGTAGTTATCGATCAAGTGCTGTGATTGTATCAGATAATGCACAATGCGGTCTCCTTTCATGCTGTTTGCGCAAGGTAAAATTGACGAACTTGAAGCTTGGTCCGGCTTCGCGATACAATACTAAGGTAACAATTTACCAAATACTCCGCATTGAGATTTTTTGATGACGAACTTCGATCAAACCCATCGGCCCGATACACCCCAGTCTGGCAGAGATTATGATCCAACTCGGCGACGATTTTTAATGCAGAGCTCTGTTGCTTCTGCTGCGTTGACGCTGGGGCTTGCGACAGATGCGGTGGCAGATAGCTCCTCTCCTAGTGAAATGATTAATGTGGGCATTGTGGGAACCGGTGGTCGGGGTGGAGGAGCCGCGCGAGATACGCTTGCGATCAATCCGAATGTTCGACTCATCGCCATGGCTGATCTCTATCCGGAAAAGTGCCATTCGATGCGCAAGAGTCTGGCCCGTCGATACGATCAGCGTGTGGCTGTCGACGATAAAAATATCTTCGGTGGCCTCGATGGTTATCGGAACGTGCTTGATCACCCGGATGTCGATATTGTGTTGTTGACAACACCCCCCGGTTTTCGCCCGTCCTATCTGGCCGAGGCGGTTGCGGCGGGAAAACATGTCTTTGCGGAAAAGCCGACCTGCGTTGATCCAGTCGGCTACCGAATCTGCCTGGAGGCAGATCGGGCAGCACGTGCCCAGGGCACAGCGATTGTGACCGGAACGCAATACCGTCGGCAAAAAAATTACATGGAGGTCATGCGGCAGATCCATGAAGGCGCAATCGGTGATGTGGTTTCAGCAACGAGTCGCTATTGCACGTCCGGTATCTGGAATCGACCGAGAAAGCCAGGGATGAGTGATGCGGAATATCAACTTTACAACTGGATGCATTTTATCTGGCTTTCAGGCGATCAGATTGTCGAGCAGGCGGTGCATAATATCGACGCGATGAATTGGCTCATGGGAGGACCCCCCGTCGCAGCCTATGGTTCCGGAGGAAGATTTACGCGTCCGACCGGCAGTCAGATGTGGGACAATGTATCGATTGATTATGCTTATCCGGACAATCGATTGCTCTCTTTTCAGTGTCGGCAGATTCCCCACACGAAAGGAGAAAATGGCAGCGTCGTCTACGGAACTGAGGGGATTGCAACCATTGGTGCTGCTAACAAGGGGGCCTCGATTATTGATCGGTCCGGACGACAAGTTTGGTCCATGAAGGGCGACATTAACGCCGCCTATCAGCAGGAACATAAAGATCTGGTGGATTCGATTCGTGCCGGCAAACCGATCGTCGAGTTGGCTGAAACGGCAGACAGCTCATTGACGGCGGTTATGGGACGCTTGGCCGCCTACACCGGGCAGCGAGTTGATTGGAAGTTTGTTACTCAGCAATCAACGCTCGATCTTTTTCCGGACAAACTCAGCTTGGACGGGTCCCTGCCAATCGCCTCTTATGCCGTTCCCGGGGTCACCAAACTCATCTGATTCCCGGCTGAATCTACTCGAGGTCTGCCTTCTCACCACTCGGCCGCATGGCCATCGATGCCTGAACGGCGTAATGACAAGTACAGCCGGAACTGGCCTCAGGGATTAATAACAGACCACCGGCTGGAATCATGTTAATCCAGCATCCGGGCCGACTGACCTCGGTGACCGGCATGTGTGACTTCGATTTGAGATCGAACATCGCTGCATTTCTGTCACGAAAAAAAAAGGCTCGATTTGATGCGGAAATGGTCCCACAACCACCCCGATGCCCCCGCTGCCAGCCCCAATCGTAATCGCGCTGTCCCGTGTTTAAATCATAAGCAAACGGTTCCACATAAAGTCGGTCTTTTACAATCAGCGGATGGTGATCTTGTTCCCCATGATCCCCCCCGGCTTTGGTTTGATTATCCTGACTGGTCTCCCATTTTGTCTGCCCGCCGGATGCATCGCGTACATGGATGTCGTACCAAACGGTCTGCTTGCCACTGTCTCCTGCTTGGTTGCGTGATCCCACGGTGATATACAATTCGTCGGCATAAAAGCCATAAAGATGATGTTCAATTGCCGCATAATCGGCCTCTCGTTTCCATACGACGGCTCCTGTCTGCTGATCAAGCGCCACCACACGCACGCCGTTATCAAGCGCCTGATCGATGCGTACACGCCCTGGTGTTTTTTGTGGATCGACTTTGTGTAGTTCGACAAAATACATTCTGCCACCACCGAGTGCGATGGTCGGATTTAGAATCAAACGGTTCGAGGGAGCGTACCGCCAGGCTAATTTTTGGGAATCCTGATCAAAGGCGAATAATGAGTCACTCGTCACAATCGGCCGAAAATCCCAATGCGTCCCTTCAATAATCGATGCGCGACTGTGCCCCCGGCGAATGCCACCCTGCGGCACGCTGCTGCCGAAAAGTAGTGTGTCGTCACAAGCAACTAGTCCCCATTCGCGTGCCTGATTGTCCTCTGCTGGTGGCACGACAAAATGGTGGCGTTGCTTTCCATCCAAGGCGGAAAGCAAAATACACTGTTGGCCGACCGCCACAAATAGCCCATCTTTACCGGCACACATCGGCCCGCAATCGCGTAGCACACCGATTCGCCGTGACCCGGGAATCGCCGTTTCAAAGCGCACGGTTCCGTTATACGCATCGACCCCAAAGATCTTTTCATTGCCTGGTATGTAGAGTGTCCCATCACGATAGAGCGGGGCAGCAGTTCGGTGATGACGATCGATCATCCCCTGAGGCCCCGGTAAACCAAACCACTGCGGTACAAGTGCTCCTTGCACGAGTTGATCGCCGCTGCAGGCCGTATTACCAAAGTTCCCGTACAGGTGTGTCCATTGCCCGGCGCCCTCAAGCGGCTCACGGTAAGTGGGCCGCATCTGTTGCAGATCCCAAAGACACCCGCCTGACGGTCGGACAACACGCCAGATATCGTCTAGATCATAGGGCAAAGTATCCCCTTCCGCATCTTCGACTACAACGACATTGAAGAGCCAACTGGTATAGGGCAAGGTTTTTTTATCGGCTAAGTCATGGACGGTCACCTGTCCATAAAGATTCATTCGCAGAAGAGTATCTCGGACTTGTTTTATTTTTTTAGCGTCATGCATCCCAAGGATCACCTGCACATCGGTTTGAAGTCCGATTTGGATTGCAAGGTCGGATAAATCGTCGCCGAGCACTAGACCGTAACCTTGCCCGATTCCGGTCGTCGTGAGAATGGTTTTGGCTGTTTGATCATCAGGGTCGTACTTCTGCCGGGCACCCGTTTCAATCGAATATTCTTTGATCGCTTGTTTCTGTGGCGTGAAGCAATAAAGATCACCCTCTTCGGTGCTTACAAGAAGATGATCGTCGGCAAGCACCAAGCTCCCAGCGGTGCCTTCGATTTCTACGTCCCACAACAGTTTTTGCTCGTCAAGTGATAAGGCTGCTACGGTGCCTGTTCCACCGGCAAAGATCAACTGACCGGCTTCGATTGCCGTGCGATCAAGGGGCGGCAGCAGTTGAGGTCGCTCAATAACCGGATCTTTATCTTCACTCTCAAGCAACTCAAGGATTGCCCCTCGGAGATTCCGACCGGTCGGCGCATAGAGCCGACCACCGACACGCCCCAGATAGCCTTGAGGGGAGCGTGAGAGGTTGGTCTTCTTTAAGATCGCACCATCGCGCAAATCAAGCGCGACCAGATACACTCCCTGTCGAGGAAAAAGTCCTGCAGTGAACCACGCTTTTCCATGCTCAACAAAAATGCCACTGCGAACCAACTGCGGATGGACCAACCGTCCGTTGCCGGGAAAATAGTTGGCCGTGGGTTTGTATCTCCAAATTTCATGCCCTGTTTCGGCATCCAGGCAGTAAACGCCCCCATCATCGGAGCCGAAGAGTACCTTGTCGTCGGCCACTGTCGGTGCAAGTCGAATGGGGGCTTCGACAGAAAAATTCCAGAGCTTCTCACCGCTTGCTAAATCGAAACAATAAAGTTGGTCGTCGCTCGAGGAACCCAGATACACTTTCCCATTCGCAACGACCGGCTCGAAGCATCGGTCAAAGCCAACTCGCGGCTTGAGATTTTGTTTGCGATTCCAGAAGTCCTGCTGTGCCGGTGGTGGCCAGGCCGGTTGAGGACCAGGATGAATCCTGCGGTGCCAGGCTAAGTGCAGAGGGAGTGCCGGTTGGCTGCCGGCACGTCGGCTTCGATGATTATCGTGGCCAAAAGTGGGCCAATCACGAGAGAGGTTGTATGTGGCTAGAGCACCCGGAAACATGGCCTGCTCATTTAAAAATTGTGATTTTATCTCGCTTTCCGTTAGGGTCCTGTTCCACACGCGAATGTTCGCGATTTGACCGGAGAAGCACGTCTTTCCCTTTTGATTTTGATTTTTTCCGTAGAGCGTTCCGATTTGAATCTTCGGTGAATCGATCGGCAAAAGATCCCCACGCTGTTCAAAAGCAACACCGGCCAACTTCCCATCTACAAAGATTTTTTGCTGCTGCCCATCGTAAGTAGCCGTGACCTGGTACCATTGGGCATCCTGATAAAAAGGTCGAGCAACGATTTCAGTCGACCGTGGTCTTGCTTTGCTTGCTAGTGTGAAAGAAAAATGGTCTGGCCCACCTCCAAGCGACCAGGCATTCCGTCCGTTCTGTTTTAAACAAACAAGACTAAATTTAGTTTGATTTTTTTCCGGTCTCACCCAGATTTGAAGCGACATATTTTTTGTCGGTAAATCAGCGAATTGTCCATGGTCGAGCTGTACTTGAAACGGATTCTGCTCTCCGGACAAGCAGATCGCGTGAGGGCGATCGACAGAAAATTGAAGTGCTTCCTGCGTCTTGAGCGAAATTCTGTGGGGCAATTTATCTGCCTTTGACGTGGCAGACTGCGGCATCTTTTGTAGGGTCCAATTAATGATCGGACCGATAGGATCTTCTGTTCCTGCAAAAACGGTGGCAACAGAAAATTGCACTAACCAGGGCAGAATGACGCGCGACAAATGGAACATGGAAGTGCTCAATTTTAATCAACAAGATAATTCGTGAGGGACGGCTACATCGGACGGCACCGAGCGTTGTATTGATTGAGTATATCGAACCCCGATTTCCGACAACATCGGTAATCCTTCGCAGCACCGGTTTGTTATACTCATTTTAGGGCGGGAAATTCGCGTGCCGACAGATTTCCTGGTGCGAACCCGACTAGAATGAATGGATTCAGTTCCACTAGGATTGATCCATGCTGCCTCCCCGAGACCGACTCCCGATTCTTCAACAGGCCGGCCAGACAGGCACGGTCCTGGAGCGAATTTCTGGAGGTACGCGGGCAAGACCGCTGCCGATTTCCCGGGATGAAATGCTGGATCGCGGATGGGATGCGGTAGACGTCGTTTTTGTCTCAGGCGATGCTTATGTCGACCATCCCAGTTTTGCCGCCGCCATTTTAGGTCGTGTTCTGGAGGCTGCTGGTTTTCGAGTGGCCATTCTACCGCAACCCGATTGGCGAAGTTGTGATCCCTGGAAAACATTCGGTCGGCCGCGGCTCTTTTTTGCCGTGAGTGCTGGCAATATGGATTCGATGATAAATCACTATACGGCTAATCGTAAGGTTCGTAATGATGATGCTTATTCACCGGGAGGACGGATCGGCAGAAGGCCCGATCGGGCGACACTTGCGTATTGCCAACGATCGCGAGAAGCGTTCAAGGGTGTGCCGGTAATCGCTGGAGGTGTTGAGGCGTCGCTTCGACGACTGGCACACTATGACTATTGGAGTGACAAAGTTCGCCGCTCAATTCTGCTTGACTGCAAGGCAGATCTTCTGGCTTTTGGCATGGGAGAAGAACTCATTCTTCAAATTGCTCGCCGGCTTGAAGCGGGGGAAACGGTGAGAGACTTACGTGATCTGCGCGGCGTCGCTTATGCCATGGGTGCCTCAGAGACGCCACCAAACGACGCGCTCACGCTACCGAGCTATGAAGAGGTGGTTCAGGATAAACGAAGCTTTGCTCGGGCCACGAAAATGATTCATAATGAAACTAACCCATACAATGCTCGGCGTCTCATTCAATGGCATGATCGGCAGGCTGTGGTGGCGAACCCGCCAACTTTGCCGATATCTGAGGGATCGATGGATTCAGTTTATGGACTGCCCTATACCCGTAAGCCTCATCCTGCCTACCACGAATCGATCCCTGCGTTTGAAATGATCAAAGACTCAGTAACTATAATGCGTGGATGTTTCGGTGGTTGTACCTTCTGCTCGATCACGACCCACCAGGGCCGAATTATTCAGTCTCGTTCGAAGGAATCGATAAAGCGTGAGGTCCGGGAGATGGCGGACGATGCGGATTTCAAGGGTGTCGTCAGTGACATCGGGGGACCGACTGCCAACATGTATCAGATGCGATGCCTCAAGCCCGAGGTTGAAGCGGTTTGTCGTCGGCAGTCTTGTGTGCATCCGAAGATCTGTAAGTTGCTAGGCACCGACCATGGTCCGTTGGTGAAGTTGATGAAGGATGTGCGAGAGACACCTGGGGTCAAGAAGGCACTTGTTGCCAGTGGCATTCGAATGGATCTGGCACGTCGCTCGCCGGAATACATGCGTGAGTTGACGAAGCATCACGTGGGTGGACATCTCAAGGTAGCACCCGAGCACACCGATCCGGAAGTGCTTGATAAAATGCGCAAGCCGAGTGGCGATGATTTTGAAGCGTTTGCAGAAATTTTCGATCAAGAATCAAAACGGGCAAACAAGAAACAATTTTTGATTCCGTATTACATTGCTAGTCATCCGGGCAGCGATCTCGATGCGATGATCGATCTGGCTCTCTATCTGAAGCGAACCGGTTATCGACCAGATCAGGTTCAGGACTTCATCCCCGCGCCCTTTGACGTCGCAACCGCGATGTACTACACCGGCATCGATCCGTTCACAGGCAAAGAGGTACATATCGCGCGCCATTTGCGCGATCGAAAATTGCAGCGGGCTCTGATGCAGTTTTTTAAGCCGGAAAATTATTTCCAGGTCCGTAAGGCATTGGAAAAGGCGGGTCGCCAGGATTTGATCGGAAGCGGGTGTGACTGTTTGATTTCGGAGCGTCCGCCCCGCGAAGCAATTGCGGCACGAAGGCGTGAAAGCCGCTTATTCCAGGGGGAGTACGTTCATCATATCAAGGGCGGTAAACCCAATGGAAAAAAGCGAAAATCCCGCAATCAACCAGGTACCGGCTACCGACCTGCTCGCCCAAGTACCGTCGATGAGACCGTGGAGAAACCCGCAGTGGTTAAAGGGCGAAAAAATTCGAGTTCGCAAAAAAGACGCAAGCGAACGGATCGCCCGCAGTGAACCGTGAATGCGTCCGCATTCAAGTTACTCGATGAGTTTGCCGTCGAATCCGGCGCTTTTGAGCGAATCGATCAAGGTACTGTTATCAAACTCCGAAGCGTCGGATTTAAGCTGAACGATTGCCTTCTTGTTGCTGAAATCGACTGTGACTGTTTGTACTCCTGGCGTATTTTGTAACGCTGCCTCGACCCGAGGCTTGCACCCGAACGCTCACGACATGCCGGAAATGGCGAGTGAAAGTGTTGACAGTGAACTAGGCACACTTCCGATTGCTGGGACCGAGGCGGATTCTTCAAGAGTGGGTTGCTTCGATTGATTGCATCCCGACAGCATTGCGAGTCCCGCTATGGACAGGAGAAGCGTGTACGAAAAGCTGTGGGTCATCGGATTTACCTTTTGGTTACGCTCTGAGCTCTTCACCTCCTTTATAGTAAAATTTGGCTATGGATGCCAATAAAATCAGATTTTTTTCTCGGGTCTATCAAAATAGCGGGACGAGCATTCAGCTACTCACAGCCGATTCGAAAAAAACGCCTTATTTACAGCGGTTCACTTTTTTCCAAGTGTCCAAATCCACCACCGAGTCCTCATTTTGCACGCCCAATGGGATTACTGAATTGAGGTCAACACCTGAATCGGCCAGCTTGGCCAGCGAATCGACGATCAAATCGGGTCGATAGGCATAGTCGGCCAAATCTTCCCGGCGAGTCGACCCTGAAAGAACTAGAACAGTACGATAACCCATCTGCACACCGCCCAAAATATCGGTTTCCATCGTATCGCCGATCATAATCGTTTCCGATGTAGAAGTTCCCAGTTCATTGCGTGCTTGTCGCAGCATGATCGGACTAGGCTTTCCCACATTCATCGCCTCTTTTCCAGTTGCCGTTTCTAGATAGGCCACTGTAGCGCCGCAACCGGCCCGAGTACCTCCTTGGGTCGGGCAATTGGGATCAGTGTTGGTTGCAATGAGTTTTGCCCCATCCAAAATAAGTTGTACGGCATGGTCAAGCATGTGATGCGTGACGGTGCGTCCTTCGCCCACTACGACATAATCGGGTTCATGATCGACGACGGCATAACCATTGGTATGCAATGCGGCAAGCAACCCTCCCTCCCCGATCACAAATGCCGTACCACCCGGATGTTGCCGAGCGAGGAATCGGGCGGTTGCCATGGCGCATGTATACACATTGCATTCATCGACTTCGATGCCCATGCGGGCCAGTTTTGTTGTCGCATCCCGCCGTGTCCGTTGGCTGTTATTGGTTAGAAACCGATAGGGTATATCCTCCTTCTGCAGTCGGTGAATAAAGGTATCTGCTCCGGTAATAATTTCTCCACCCCGATAGATAACCCCGTCCATATCGATTAAATAGCCTCGACGCATGGAGATACACCTTTTCTAATCATTGGGAACCATTGAGCCGCAGAACCAAGGCAGCTTCCACGGACAAATACGCAAATCGCGTGCCCAAACCAATCCTACCGCGTTACGCGAGAAACGAGGCGAGTCGTTCCCTGCTGCAGCACGAATGCCTAAAAAACGTGCAAGCAATGTTTCAAAGAGAGCACCCTACGCAGACGGTCAGACCAGTTCCCCACAACGCCCCGCTGCGAGGCAGCTCTTAATCACTGGCTAGGAAGATGGTTTTTTTAAAAATAGTCGGATCAATCAAGGTACAAATCAATCCTCATTCCACCTTTATTGTCTTTGACTGTTACTGCGGTCTTACGATTTTACGTGTTCAATGAGAGGAAAATGTCTTACCGACGACGTCACCTCGATTGCGGTGAAACGCTGTGATTGCTGCTCAGGCAAGCAAGCCCGCACTTATTTGATGAGTCCCACCACACGCCTATCTGCAAAGTGCTTCAAACCGGGGATTAGATTCGTCGCCGATTGATCAAATTGAGACGCAAAATTCTTAAGTTCTTTATCGGTCAAAGGTTGTTCGTAAAAAGAAATATCCGGCACGTGATACGGAGCTAACTTTCGCGCAAATTTTACAAGTCGCGAATTCCTCGAAGGTTCTTTGAAAATGGCTTTGCCACATCTTTTAATACTCGTCTTGCTTTTTTGCGGAAAGTCCGAAATCCAAATGGCGAAGGATTGCCATCCCGAACACAATATCGACCGATTTATCAGGAAGCCGGATATCGTGTGTCGATCCGACAATTAATTCCACGTCTCCCTCAGTGTGACTCACATCTAATCATTTTTTGGCGATACAAGATCGAATCTGGAGTCGTGTCCAACGCTTTTACGCTGGCGCCCCGCAGAGCAAGAGCAAGAGTGTTGTTGCCATCACCACATCCATGTTCGAGTATGGTTTTACCACTCACGTCGCCTTACAACGCGTAACAGTCTTCGAGTTCATGCCATGTATCGAGTGGTGGATTCAGATATAGATCGACCTGAATTTTCGCGCCAATCAGCAGATTGTCATCGATAAGACTAGTCTCGTAAGCGCTCCGTTCTGCTTCAACTTGTTCCCATTACTGGATGTTTTCTGCGGTCATCGAATTCGATTCCGCGGATCGAGAGCACTGCGTTTCTGACAGAATCCAGCAAAGACTTATTAATAAATAGACGAAAAGTAAGGGTGGCTGAGGGGGCTCGAACCCCCGACCTCCGGAACCACAATCCGGCGCTCTAACCAACTGAGCTACAGCCACCACGATCATCAACCGCGTCCACTAAATTTGTTTCTGCATGATAATTGGGCTTCGTCCCTCGGTCAACGGATTACGTGTTTACTGCGCGGCTGATTGAAAGAGAAAATTACGATATTCCACATCAAGTGTTGTGAGCGGAGTCCCGATCAAAGAAGCGAGTGTGCCGAGCTTTGCCCGACCACGATAGATGCGATGCAAATAGTCAATCGCTGCCGGGCGAAATCTTCCATTGTCGGCCGTCATCAGAAAGGCCGCCTGTCCGGCCGCTTGCGTATACAGCGTGCGGTATTGTGGATTGTTGAGCATGGCTCGGGCTCCGTAAGATACGACCTCAGTAAAGGGGATATAAAAGCGGTCACGCTCCAGGCGAACCCGGGCCGCCGGTAAACGGCCAGCCATCGGGCCCCCCAGTTTCCAGCCCTGTTCGACCTCATGTAGTGTTTCCATAAAGCAGGCAATTCCCTCCAAAATCCAAAAATTATTTTTCAAGCCGCTCACGTTTCGTGTTGCGATGCGCTCGGCGAATAATTGGTGGGTAGCCTCATGCCAGATAGTAATTTGCGAAAGATCGACTTCTTCGTTGTTGCTCGAAGCCGGTGCAAAAAAATAGGCGGTCCTCATTTTTTCCAGATAGACGCCAAGTGTTTTTCCCTCGATACCTGGCTGAATACGGGCAAGTGCCAGATCGTATTCGGATCGATTGCTGAAATACCGCACTTTGTATTTTTTTGGGGTGACAGCAACCGCGTCCGTCTGCTGAAACCGTTTTTCCAATACTTGGGGCGAAAGATAATAGTCGGCAAATAACTGCGACCAAACGGTATAAAAATCTTCCAATTTTTGAGCAAGTTCAACACCCGCGTCGAGACTCAGATTGGTTGTAACTTCGTAATGATCGGTCTCGACTCTCCAGCCGTTTCGCATCTGTTGGTGCCGGCGGCCATCTTCGTCCTCTGAAATCCACCTGCCGCGGAACAAACGCTCCCCCTGCTCGTAACGCTCAAGATTGCTTTCCTGCAGCCAGCCAAATCGATCGCTCCAGCGTTCACCGCGTTGCAATCGTGCAGCTTTTTGAGCCGATACCCACTTACCGTCCCATTTTTGTTGCCCTAATATCTGGCGAGCTTTTGCCAGATCGCCATCGCAGTAGAGTGCTTCGTAGAGTAGTGAAATCGCCACTCCGGCATGCCCGATGACCGCAGCCTCCTCGGCAAGATTCAGTAAAAACTTCCCATGCTTCTGTCGCAGCGTCAGAAAAGCCTCCGCCTCGGGTGTCAATGGTGCTCGCAGGTGCTCGTCACTTGGTCGGAAGAAAAACAGAGTATCTCTTATCGGAGCCGGATAGAAACTCTTAATTTGCTTGGCCAATGCGGGCTGTTGACTTGCGTGGCATTGTCGCTCCAGCGTTTTGAGATGCTGTTTAAATGCGACCATTGCCTCCGCGTGACGATCAATTAGGGATTCAGGTGAAGTCGGAGAAGTTTCACCCATCACAATGGTTGATCTCAGCAGGCATACACTGAGGATTACCAGTCCAGGTAACCTAAAAGACTTTCTCATATTTTTTAAGGTACTGCAGAACACGCGAATCATGCTCATCGATTGTCACGGTAAACGGGCCCTTTATTCAGTGTAGCTGCCGGGTTGAAACGAATCAGCATCAATCAACAGGAAGAAGGGGTGGTTTGCAGCCAGAGTGATTACTCTCCTACCCGGCGACCTGGTAGCCAGATATAATAGAATCGCTTGGCTGCTCAAAATTCCAGAGTGGTTTCAAACTTGTTTTTCACGAATCCTCTTGCCCTCCTTGCCGCGTACTCTGCAACCGCGAATGGTCTCACGAGATCTTTATCCCCTGTCGTCTGCGGAACCGCCATTCTTTGTGGGTATCGATTTGGGCGGTACCAACATCAAAAGTGGCGTCGTGGACAATCGAGGCCGCGTTCTCGGTTATGCTCATCTGAGCAGCCAGGTGGAGAAGGGACCCGAGGCGGGAGCGCGACGGATGGCGGAAGCGGCGTGCAATGCAGCGCATCAGGCAGGTATCGAGTTATCGGATGCGACGCATGTGGGGCTGGTCACTCCGGGAACGATGGACATCCGTGCGGGAATGTTACTCGAACCGCCTAATTTGCCCGGCTGGAATAACTTTCCAATCCGTGATCAGGTTTCCCAGCACACGGGGTTGCCGGTCGCGTACGCCAACGATGCGAATGCGGCAGCTTACGGCGAGTTCTGGGTCGGTAGCGGGGCATCTTATTCGAGCATGGTCCTGCTGACTCTGGGAACCGGTGTGGGGGGAGGCATCATTACCGAGGGCGCGTTGCTTGACGGAGCGAACAGTCACGGCGGAGAAATTGGGCACATGATTATTGCGTCTGACCCCGAGGCCCGAGTCTGTGCTTGCGGCGGGCGTGGCCATCTTGAGGCCTACTGCAGCGCAACCGGTCTGATCGCTCGTGCAATTGAAGCGATGCAACATATTCCAGAAGTTGAGCGAAATCTCTTGGGTCCCGAAGAAGATCTGACACCCTTAATTTTGCACCGTGCAGCGGAAGAGGGAAGTGCTTTTGCTGAACACATGATTCTGGAAACGGCACGCTACCTAGGCATGGGCATCACGACACTCTTGCATATTCTCGATCCCGCGGCGATTATTCTTGGTGGAGCAATGAACTTCGGTGGCGGAGAGAACCCGATTGGGAAAAAATTTCTCTCAACCATTGTGCAGGAAATTCAGGCAAAAGCATTACCAGTTTTATCGCGTAATCTGGCACTGCACTTTGCATCGTTGGGGGGTGATGCTGGATATATTGGCGCTGCTGGTATTGGTCGAATGGCTCACGACCAAGAAAAGCATGCGTCGTCGTAGATAAACGATGGATCTGGAACATAGATAAATATTCAATCGGATTGACCCTTAAAGCTGATCTCTGATGCCGGACTGCAAACACACCCGTAATTTTTCCATCATTGCTCATATCGATCATGGGAAGAGCACGCTTGCCGATCGACTGTTGCAGTCAACTGGAACGGTGGAGTTGCGGCAATTGAATGCTCAAATGCTCGACGACATGGAGCTTGAGCGGGCTCGAGGCATCACGATTAAAGCCCGAGCAGTGACGATGCACTACAGCCATCAGGGAGAGGCGTATGAACTCAATTTGATCGATACGCCGGGTCATGTAGATTTTCATTACGAGGTTTCGCGTTCGTTGGCCTGTTGTGAGGGAGCCCTGCTTCTGGTTGATGCCTTTCAAGGCGTGGAAGCACAAACGGTGGCCAACGCATATGCAGCCTTAGAGCATAATCTCGAAGTGATTCCGGTCCTCAATAAAATCGATGTGACCCATGCCCGCCCCGACGAAGTTGCAGAAGAACTTGAACAAAGTTTGGGTTTTGACGCTGTCGATACGCTGCGGTGCAGTGCAAAGACCGGTGTCGGAGTTGATCTTTTACTCGAGCAAATAGTGGAGCGGATTCCTCCCCCGGAGGGCAATCCGGGAAGCCCTCTGCAAGCAATGGTGTTCGATTCCCATTACGACGAATTTCGCGGGGCGATCACTTATATTCGCATGATGAACGGTACGGTGCGCAAAGGACAGAAAATCCGTTTTTTACGTGCCGGTACTGAACATGAAGTTCTGGAACTTGGCCACTTCGTCCCCGGACGCCAGGCCACCGATAAATTGCAGGCCGGTCAGGTGGGTTATCTGATCTGCAATATCAAGCAATTAGGCAATGTCCACATTGGCGATACCGTGACCGCTACCGCAGATGCCACCGCCGAACCGTTGCCTGGCTATCAAGAGCCGAAGCGGATGGTGTACTGCGGGCTTTATCCCTCGGACGGTGAGAATTTCGAACAACTGCGGGAAGCTCTCAAAAAACTTGCGATAAATGATCCCAGCTTCGAATTCGAACCAGAGACCAGCGATGCCCTTGGATTTGGATTTCGCTGTGGTTTTTTGGGTTTGCTGCATATGGAAATTATTCAACAGCGATTAGAGCAGGAGTCGGATCTCGATTTGGTGCAGACTGCGCCGAATGTAACCTATGAAATCGATACGGTTGCGGGCGAGACACTGCAAATACATACGCCACAAGATGTACCCGATGCCGGGCAGATTGAAGAGTTCCGTCAGCCGATCGTCCGTGTCAGCTTGTTGCTGCCAACCGAATATATCGGCCCAGCTATGAAACTTTGTGAAGATCGCCGCGGAAAATATATCCGCACTGAATATTTGTCGCCGACAAGGGCAATCCTGATCTATGACATCGCGCTTGCCGAAGTCATTTACGATATGCACGATCGACTCAAGAGTGCAACCAAGGGATTCGGCACGATGGATTACGAATTGTTAGGTTATTTTCCGGCCAATCTGGTTCGGCTCGATATTTTAGTCGGGGGCAATCGGGTCGATGCTCTGAGCATTATTTGTGATCAGCGCGATGCTGATCCACGCGGAAGAGCCGTGGTTAAAAAACTCCGAAAGGAGATTGATCGGCACATGTTCGAGGTCGCGCTGCAAGCCGCCATCGGGACGCGGATTATTGCTCGTGAAACAATTTCTGCCCTCAGAAAAAATGTGACTGCTAAGTGTTACGGTGGAGACATCTCTCGAAAGCGGAAACTCTGGGCAAAGCAGAAAGAGGGAAAGAAGCGAATGAAGTCGATCGGGAGCGTGGATATTCCTCAGAAGGCCTTTCTGGCGGTTCTCGATACAGGTGAATCGGAAGGAAAAAAATAGCTCAAAAGATCAATCGCCGATGATTTTTACAAGCACACGTTTTCTGCGATTACCGTCAAATTCGTAGTAAAAGATGTGTTCCCAGGGCCCTAAATGGAGCTTGCCCTGGGTGATCGCTATCACAACCTCGCGGCCCATAATTTGTCGCTTATGGTGCGCGTCGGCGTTGTCCTCACCGGTTCGGTTATGCAGATATCCGCCGGTTTCCGGCTCTGTCCCGGGATGAAAAGGCACCAAGGATTCAAGCCACCGTTCGTAATCGGCATGCAGTCCTGACTCGTTGTCGTTGATAAACACCGATGCCGTAATGTGCATGGCATTTATCAAAACCATGCCTTCTCGCACCCGGCTCGCTTTCACCAGTCGCTCAACCTCAGCTTGAAGGGATACAATGCCACGTCGCTTGGGGATCTCCATCCAGATTTCTTCGGTCAGATGTTTCATGCAAAATACCTAGTGTTGATCGGTTGTCTCGGAGCATTGAAGCATCCGCGGTGATTCTGCTTTAAGGTAGTCGTCATATCCCATGCTGATCGATACAGAATGCTCTCCTGCATTAAAGTTAATCTGTTTATTGTGTCCGAGAGCAGGGTCACAGATCGTTGCGATATTGAACAGGCTTCCGAACGGAGGAATCGACCCCGGCTTCAAACCGGTCAATGCCCATACTTCATGTTCACTTGCAAATCGCAGCTTTTTGTATCGTGCTTGTCGTCGGATCGATTTGCCTGCCAAGCGTCGGTCGGCTGGCATCACAAACATGACCATCTCTTGATCACATTTGCAGATCAGCGCCTTGGCACCGCTTGCAAGGGGCACTCCGCGAACCGCTGCTGCTTCAGCGCTTGTTTTTACCGGCGGATGGTGCAGAATGTCGTAAGCAATTTCTTGTGCCCGTAATAATTGCTCAATACGCACCAAGACGGTAGGACACATAGGCAGCCCGTGGGACCAGTAAACTAAAGTAGCAATGACAACGGAGATTATGGTGACAAACAATTAAAAAGGGAGGGGGCGGAGACCGCGATCGAATTTATATAAGAAGATGGATGAGGCATGCATGAAGAAATCCATGCTAGCAAGGCATGCAGTCGGTGCGTTTCCTAATTAAGCGGTCGTTTTCATCTTGCCTTGGTCTCTGAGGCCGACTAATTTTCACCTCCGTTTTGCTGTTGGAAATAATGAAAGTATTTCGAATGCAGGCCCTGCGCACTCTCTGTGAATTGATCGAGCACCCGGGCACTCCCTTGGGGCGCCGGTTTGCGTTGGCTATCCAGGTTTTAATATTAAGTTCCTTGCTTTCCTTCGCCGTGTCGACCTTGCCGGACCTCTCTCCCGGATTTCGGCAGTTTCTCTGGTGGGAAGAACTTGCGGTGGTTGTTATTTTCACGATCGAATATGTGATTCGTCTGATTGCGGCACCGAATAAATGGAAATATATATTCAGCTTTTTTGGACTTATTGACTTGATGTCCATTCTGCCGTTTTATGTCAGAATCGGTATCGATCTTCGCGTGCTGCGTGCGGTTCGGATCGTCCGCATCTTTCAAATACTTAAACTCGTCCGTTACAGCAAAGCGATCCAAAGATTCCACCGCGCATTTTTGCTATCGAAGGAAGAGATTGCGCTCTTCTTTTCGATTACCGGGATCTTATTATTTATGTCCGCGGTGGGAATTTACTATTTTGAACGCAGTGCCCAACCTGAGCAATTCGCTTCAATTTTTCACAGCCTCTGGTGGGCTGTTATTACTCTTACAACGGTCGGCTACGGTGATATATATCCTGTGACCATCGGCGGGCGATTTTTCACAGTCGCCGTGCTGATGGTTGGCATTGGTATTGTGGCAGTTCCCGCCGCGATCGTGACTTCGGCTCTCAGTCAAGCGCGGAACCTCGAGGGAGACGGATTGACCGAGGAAACGTCTGATGGTGATGAGGCGCACTGCAAGCTGTTGGAATTTGATGCCATGAATCAGGACGCAGCATGAATGCGACCCTGACAAGCGGAATCATCCATAAATTGAACCGGTCTCAACAGCGAATCGTGTTGGCAGAAAGCTGCACCGGTGGTCTTGTTGCTGCTCAACTCACGTCGATTCCCGGAGCATCTATGTTTATTTGTGGCTCGATGGTGGCCTATCGGGATGCAACCAAGAGGGACTGGCTCGGAGTTGCTGCGGAGAAGATCGAAAAATATTCATCAGTGAGCAGCGAAGTAACGCTTGAGATGGCATCTGCTGCTTTGAGTCTAACTGCGGAGGCCTCGCTTGCAGTCGCCATCACTGGGCATCTCGGGCCGGACGCGCCGAAGCAACTAGATGGAAAAATATTTATCGCAGTGGCTTGTCGTGACCCCAAAGCAAACGGCACCCGTGCGTTGATCGAGGATGAGCATCAGCTGCGTTCGGGACACCGTGAGGCGCGACAAGTTGAGGCAGCCGAACGTACCCTCCATGTGATTGAAAAGATTCTGGATAAGGCGGATTTAACACCAATCGGTGATTGAGTTCGATTTCATTTTTCGCTGGCCCAAAAGAACTCGGTTAAATCACGACTATTCTCGATTTTGCTCAAGACATGCAGAGATTCTCTCGGAAATGATTTGAATCATCAGCGGATGGGATCCAAGGGGATTGGTAACCAGAAAAGATGTTGGCGGGTGCTTTGCTGCTGCTTCGGCAGCCAACCGCGGAATATCGCTGTCCCAATGTCTTCCCGGAAGAAGAAAAAAAGGGTGGACAATGATCCGCGTTGCACCTTGTTGCACGCATGCATCGTACGCATCGGCAATCGACGGTTCCGCAAGTTCCATATGCGCAGGTTCAATGATCGGATAAGTGCCTGATTTTCGAAATGCATCAACAATTTCTAGAAGCATTTGGTTGCTTGCCTCGCGTCGCGATCCATGATCGACAATAATCACACCAATTATTTCATTAGCCCGCTGTTCAGTTACCACTGTTTCCATCGATTACGTCTTGGGGTTGAAATGTTACGGTTGCGTTTTGTTAAAGATTACAGTTCGCTGTCGTTTCGGTTTGCCTGATTCTCATGCACCAGCGGATCAATATCGAAGGAAAGTCCTCGAGTCGACCCATCACAAAAGACCGCATTCCATACATCGTGGGGACCACCGAATTGACGATTCAAGCCATCGCCATTGTCAACTGAATCTTTAAGGGGTAGCAGGTCACGACTCGCGAAGCGATTGACATCAATGGAATACCCGGCATACATGCTCTCATTATCTCCTTTATCAGCACCTGTCTGGTAGTTGTCCTGGAATAGATATTTTTCTGCCGCGAGCAGTGTGTTGCTTTGTCCGTCAATTAGCTGCCGCACCCGAACGCGGCTTCTTTGATAGCTGATTCCGTTGAAATCACGTCTATCTTGCCAAGCAAAAGTTTCGGCCTCCTCCACGGAGTTAGGTCCGGCTGAGGGAGTTGCGGGCATTACGCTTCCGGCGTTTATCGCATAGCAGGCACGGGCAACCTGGGTCACCGGCCCTGAGTTGACCGGTTGATAGAGATGTGGAGACGATCCGGTAATTGGCCACGCCTTTGCATCGCGACGAGAGGGGCAAGTGAATGTGGCGATAGGAATGCGGTTCCGTTCGGCAATAGCACTTAACATGTCATCTTGCGGGAGACCGCGACCCATACCGTGTATTGCTTCTTCACCAATAAAGGGCAGCAGATTATAAATCCAGCCACCGGGCTGCTTCGGACCGTGACCCCGGTCGGGACTTCCAACCCATTGGTATCCCCAACCGCCAGAAGGGTAAGTAGCAAAAGCATCTAAATGTGTTTGTGTGGCAAGCCCGATTTGTCGAAGGTGATTTGCACAACTTGCCCGCTGTGCTGACTCACGCACTGCGCTGAGTGTCGGGAGCAATAACGCGACAAGGATGCCGATGATTGCAATTACTACCAACAATTCTACCAGGGTAAATCCGACTCGAGACTTTTTTTTCATTGACGTGTATTTCTTGTTAACAAAGTGAAACGAGAGATGATTTTAATGGTGCATTAACTCGCGGCCATTGCAGTAATCGAACACCCTTTTCGGAGACCCTAATATCCTAATCGATAATTTAAACGCCTTTCCCATTACCGCATAAAAATAAAAAAACTACAAACGACCACAGACAAAGATACGATAAATAGTAGTCAGCAGACCGATTCTTAAAATATCGCCTGGGGGTATACTCGAGGAGTCAATTTTTTGTATGTGCTTGCTTGTAGGAGTTCTTATCGCGATGCCAGTTACGAATCCAAGAAAGTGGTGGCGGAGAGGGCTGGTCTGGTTTTTATTGATCGTTTTACTTTTTTGGTTAGGGATTATTTTTATGACTTCTGCAATACCTGAGAACTTAGGGGTGATTGAGGGGAAACTGAGAGAGTGTCCTGATTCACCCAACTGTGTCTCTACCGAGGCGACTGACGCATCGCATCTTATCCCGCGCATCGAATTTACCGGCACAGCTGCAGATGCTCGCGCGCGGTTAATTCGTGTGGTGAAGGAAATGCCCCGTACGAAGCTTGTGACTGAAAAAGAAAATTATCTTCATTTTGAATGCCGTAGCCGACTGTTTCGCTTTGTTGACGATCTCGAATTTCTCATTGACTCAGATACTCGGATGATTCAAGTTAGGTCCGCATCCCGGATCGGTTATTCCGATTTGGGCGTAAATCGTGCACGCGTGAACCAAGTTCGGGATGCATTTGATTCTCGCAATGCACAATGACATTACTTTTGCGATGCCCGATCATTATCAGTGCGACTATGGCATGTGGTGATTTTCATGCACGAGGGACCACGATCCATCGACAAGGAAAAAATACGACGGACTGTTTGCGGGCTTGATGTAGGCTGGTACAGCCTGATAGCTCTTTGTGCTCTCGCGCAGTTCATCACCCTAATAATGACCTGGCAGCTTTGGCAGGTTCGCGAGACTCCGATCAATTTTCCGCTTTGGGAATGCCCGTGGATTCCCTTTGGTGGCCTCCTGCTTTTATCGTTGATCTATGTGCTGATTGACCCCCGTCGGGGCGCGTTGATACATCTTGTGATCTTGGCGATCGCATGTGTTGCAGATCAGTATCGCATCCAACCGCAATTCATTTCCATTGCGGTATTAATTTTCGGATGCAGTAGTTCAGAGCGTCGCATGCTTTGTCGGTGGTATTTGATCGCTCTGTGGTTTTGGGCTGGAATGCATAAAATATTTTCTCCCGAGTGGCCGATGGTCACATCGAATCTCCTTGAAATTATCAACCTGCATACGGCTCAATCCACCGCATTTTTTTCCTGGTTGATTGCCCTTATTGAAATCGGGGTGGCACTTCTAGCTGTGATTCGTCCACGGTTCGGAGCGATCGGTTGTGCTTTGCTTCACTGCGGAATTGCAATTTTCATGTCGCCGCTATTTTTTGACTTCAATGTATCGGTCGTCCCATGGAATTTGATAACCGCTATTGTTGGGTACGCGTTATTTTGGAATGCAACGCAGATCATTCCCGCCACTCGATGGGAAAGATGGTTTGCTGTTGGTTGTTTGTTGTTTCCGATCGGATTTTATGGGGGCTGGGTCGATCGTGGTCTGGCGTTCGTTCTTTATTCAGAAAATACACCCGCGGCTGCAATGACGACAAAAGACGGACGGAAAATACTGAGTGGTTGGGATAAACTGGGCGTCCCTTTTCCAAGGGAGCAACGTCATTTTCGCACCATCTTTTCGAAAACGGGTGACGTTGGGGATAAGCTGCATATTTTGGATCGTCGTCCCTGGGCGAACGAGCGTTTTTTTTTAATTGGTCCCGACCAGTCGCTGACAGAGATATCCAGTAGCGAATTTTCACGCACCTCTCCAGCAATTACCAAAGGCATCTTTCTTGACGACCCGCTCAGTCTCTTCGCGCTGCAACGGCATGGTGCAACCATGCTAACCCGAGTGGAAGGCGGCCCTATCTACGCGATCGAATTCAATCCCGAAAAATTCAATTCTGCTATTTTGAGCCACTTGCAAGGGTTGCGAAATCTGGAACAGGTGCAACTAGCCGGATGTACTCTAGCGGACGACGACTTGCGCTATCTATCGAGGCTCAATGCGTTGGTCGGGATCGGGTTGTCACATACGCAAATTAGTGATCGCGGCCTTTTGTATCTGGCACCGCTAAGAAACCTGCGGATGATCGAACATCAAGGAAGTCAGATCACTCCACTCGGATTGGAGCAAACGCTCGGCTCGGCACAACCGGCTCGCTGAAGCCCC
>DLCF01000029.1:0-2888 GCA_002480485.1 Planctomycetaceae bacterium UBA7805 | reverse complement strand
CCCTTCAGGCTGTGTTTGACGCATCGAACGCTGTTTATTGAATCCAATAAAACGCCCCCCCTTTCGTGCTTTGCCCAACTGACGAAAATGTGCCCTTAAAGTCACGTCTTATTTCTCAGAACATATCTAGATCGCCAATACTTCTTGTCTTGCGGAAATTGACACACCGACTTCCCGCCCGGCGGCTAAACGAAAGGAACAGTCATGAAGCAGCAGTTTTTAGGGATCAGGATCGGTTTGCTACTGCTGGCGTTCGGCACAGAGTCGTCTGCGGATGCTCAAGAAACAGTTCAGTTGACCAAGCAGATCGCCACGAAGGTCGATCCGGATGTACCCGTCATCAACCCGCTACCTGTGAGCTTTCATTATGATCCAGTTATCCGTGAGGAGCGACTGTTTGATGGATCAATAAGGGTGCATCTTTGCCTCGGGTTAGATAACGCTGATTCAATGCGTGGACCACTTGTAGCGGAAGTGCATCTTACCGATTTGCGGCACTCGAGTCGTACGCATGTACGCTATGTCCCGCTTGTCATCGACCGGGATGTTTTTCGAGGAGACAGTGCGCGACTTGCTTCATCCCCGCAACCCGAATCGGTTAAAAATGCACGGGACAACAGCGCATATCAATTTCATGTAGTGCGATACGCGCATTTTGATTTGGAGAATCGCGGCTGGGAGGCACCGCTGTTAGCGCCCGCACGCGTGTACCGCTTGTTTGTCCATCTGCATCGAGAGGCTGAAAGCCAAGGGCCTCACACGCGTTTAGGACAAGTACCTTATCCCTTTTATACGGCAACATCCGGATCCACGCGCCTGGATCGTGCGAGAAAAACGATTGTGATGCGCACCTTCAAGGAGTTTTATTACCGACTCAACGGATGGCAGACCGGTGAAAAATATCCGATGGATTGTTACGCCTACTACATGTGGGCAACTGGATTCTGCACGGTGGGAAACCAAAATGGCCGAACACAACTCCACAATTTATTTGATAAAGAAAACCCCTATAACCTGGGAAGCCATATTCCGGAACTCAGTGGTGAAGGTCCGATTCATGGAGATTACGTTCGAGTTCCGGGGCACAGTTTTATGCTGCTGAGTTATGACGCACAACGCGGTCAAGTGTGGACAATGGAAGGCAATTTTAATAGCACCGTAGAGGTGGTGGTGCGTAAAGTGAGCCCGCACTGGCAGGTCGGCCATCTGCGAGATCGTCACATTATTCCAAATCTTTTTCGCGTCTTTCCCGATCGTCCGCGTCTCTTCCCGGGATTCGGTGGCTGAGGGCTACCAACTTCGATATCGGCAATGCATTATTTAGTTTTCAGGTATTGCAGGATGATCCAGCCGAGAATGAGCCCTATGATGGGTGCCAAGAGATGACCGATTAGCTGGATACGCTTTTCCTTCTTGCGATTTGCCTTCCCCAGAGGGTTTTTCGATTGTAATGTTCCGGTTGAGTTTGCAGGTCCAAAGATATCGTCGCCTGCCGGTTCGCCCGCATCAGGACCATTCCCAAATGAATCGGGTTCGCCTGGCGTATTTTCAGTGTCATCCAGGGGATCGAGTGGATGAAAAGGGGGTGGACCGATCCACGGCGGAAACTTTGTCTCATCCTTTGGGGCATGTGGAGCAGGCCAAGCTGGCGGATTTTCTTGGGGCTCAAACTGAGTGTCTGACGTATTTTTTGTCGGTGGCAGCGGTGGCGGCTCTGGGAAAGCAGGGGCATTATTCGTCAAAGGGCCGATTGCTGGTGGTACCTCCACATGGGGAGCAGGTGGAAACGGTGGCGGCATGGGTATGCCGACATGATTCATTTCGGCGGACGCGTCCACCTTTTCAACGGGCGGAGGTTCGGGCGGAACAATTTGTTCCTGTTTTTCTTCTCTCGATACGTTGGTGAAGTCGGGTGCGGTTGGGCTGTTTACGGGTAAGTCACCATGCTTAGTATCAAGCGCTTCCCAGGCTTTATTCGTATTTTCGGAACGATCGCTATTTGTATGTATTTGCGGGGGACTACCTGTGTCGATTCGGATTGGCAGCGGCGATGAATTATCCTCGTTAAAAAACGGATAGTCGCAAGCACCATCAATCTTGTTTTCACTGCTATCCCTTGGAGGCCACTCTGGGGCCGTAGCAGAGTGGGGGCGGGGCGATGTAGTAAATGGCGTGCTATTTTGTTGTGATTGCAGCAGCGTGTCGTAGGCCGTTTTTTGTCCCGAATCCAGCAGACAGTTACATGCCCGAGAAATTTCATCGACCAACGACCGAGACAAATCACCATAGGGGCCGGTTGGAATCGACTTGAGATGCATTATCCGTTGCTCTGCAGCATGAGCAATGACGTCGGGATCACATTCACCCTGCTCCAACCCAAGCAATCGGTAGTGATTCGCCGGTTGTTGATTTAAGGGAATGCCAAGCCATTTGTGGTATGGATTGAATTCATCCGACATGGGCACCCTCACGGCGACACAAGTTTTACAATGGTCTTATATCTTGGTCACTTGGGCGAGAGTTTGCCAAGTGTGGTAAACCACCAAGGATTGAAATGAAACAGAATTTTTATGAAACGGTCCTATCGGGGCGGGGATTCTAGAAACTGATTTTTGTTGGAAAACACGCAATTTTTACCACGGTGTCTCGCTCCATGGCTGCTCAAATACTGCAGCAGGCCTTGCATCGTAAGACTCTTTCGGGGCCCGCCGGTTGAAGATGCGGCTATTTTTAGGACTGATCTGACGAGTTCAACGATGATCCTCATACTCGTGTTTGTGCCGAGCGAGAGGAAATTTTCAACTACCGCGTGATGCCATATTTCGTTAAACGATTTGTCAAGATTCGGAGAGGCGGGCGTGATCTCGATGCACTGAGTCAGTTTAATG
>DLCF01000163.1:6473-7593 GCA_002480485.1 Planctomycetaceae bacterium UBA7805 | reverse complement strand
CCAACATCCTGGCTGTCTCAGCAATTCAACTTCCTTAGTGACTAAGCAACGACTTCGGGACCTTAGCAGATGGTCTGGGTTGTTTCCCTCTCGACCGCGGAGCTTATCCCCCGCGGACTGACTCCTGAGGTAGTCGCATCGGTATTCGGAGTTTGGTTCAGCAGGGTACCCCGGGAAGGGCCCCAAACCGATTCAGTATCTCTACCCCCGATGCGTAGTGACTCAAGGCTAGCCCTAAAGCTATTTCGAAGAGAACGAGCTATCTCCTGGTTTGATTAGACTTTCACTCCTCCCCACAGATCATCCCCTCAGTTTTCAACCTAAGTGGGTTCGGTCCTCCACGCGATATAACTCGCGCTTCAACCTGTCCATGGGTAGATCACCAGGTTTCGCGTCTACCACCTACGACAAAATCGCGCTATTCACACTCGGTTTCCCTTGGGCTTCGGCCCGGAAGGCCTTAACCAAGCCGCAGACGGTAACTCGCCGGATCATTATGCAAAAGGCACGCCGTCACACATTCCCCCGAGGGGGCATAGTGCTCCGACCGCTTGTAGGCACATGGTTTCAGGTTCAGTGTCCTCCCCTAGAAGGGGTTCTTCCCATCTTTCAGTCACCCTACTGAGTTCACTATCGGTCATTCAAGAGTGTTTAGCCTTACGGGATGGTCCCCGCAGATTCAGTCCGGGTTCCACGTGACCGGACCTACTCAGGTACCTTTCGGGAGGCAATTCAGCTTTCGCTTACGGGACTGTCACCCTCTGTGGTCGACCTTTCCAGATCGTTCTGCTAACCGATTGCTTTGTAACTCCCATGTGAAAGGCCCTACAACCCCGCAGAGGAAACCCCCGCGGTTTGGGCTGTTCCGCTTTCGCTCGCCGCTACTGACGGAATCTCGGTTGATTTCTTTTCCTCCGGGTACTTAGATGTTTCAATTCCCCGGGTTCGCTTCCCTTGCGGGATGACGGCCTTTCTGACCGCCGGGTTCCCCCATTCGGAGATCGCCGGATCAAAGCCTGGTTACGGCTCCCCGACGCTTATCGCAGCAACCCACGTCCTTCATCGCCAGCCAATGCCAAGGCATCCACCGTAAGCCCTTACTTACTTGACCATATTACTT
>DLCF01000163.1:3109-6397 GCA_002480485.1 Planctomycetaceae bacterium UBA7805 | reverse complement strand
TTCGCTCGCCGCTACTGACGGAATCGATTTTTCTTTCTTTTCCAGCGGTTACTTAGATGTTTCAGTTCACCGCGTCAGCCACACATGCCTATGTATTCAGCATATGTCAGTTCAGGAATCCCGGGGTCAACGCTCGTTTGACAACTCACCCGGGCTTTTCGCAGTCTTCCACGCCCTTCAAAGCCTCTTGATGCCAAGACATCCCCCATGCGCCCTTAGTAGCTTGACCATATAAATCAAATGCTCTTACTACTGTTGGTGTAACGTTGACTCTGCTGCAAAACTGCTCTGCAAAAACCAGTTCCGCACCGAATCACGCCAAAACGCGCCAAAGAGAGATCGCGTAATTTCTTACGCAATCAATATCGTTGTGAGTCGAAACTCACAACGAAGATGCCACTTTTGCTAATTGCTAAATTGTCAAAGATCATTGCGACGCTCAGGCCTTAAGAACCGAACGCCACCTACCATCGAGGGCAGTGAAGTATCACTCCGCATTCGAGAAATACGCCACCAACCTCGCACCTCAGACACAACGGTCACCCAGTTGCCACCCGAGGAGGAGACTGAGTATAGCTGCAAGGCGGTAACTGTCAAAGCCCCTAAACGCTTTGGACAGAAAAAGTTCTGGCCACCGTCTCGTCTATACGCACAAATCGGTCAGATGGTTCTCGCCGAAGACCCCGGCGAGCAAGAAAACCAGACGTGGGTTTTGCCGAAACCCGCAAAAACACTCCAACAGTGGAGACGATCGGACTCGAACCGACGACCCTCGCGTTGCAAACGCGATGCTCTCCCAACTGAGCTACGTCCCCTCACAGCATCTCATCTCGAAGTGGGCGTACCTAGACTCGAACTAGGGACCTCATCCTTATCAGGGATGCGCTCTAACCAACTGAGCTATACGCCCTTATTTGACACTTTCTCGCAAAACGCCCGCAAATCATACGGGAAACCCATTTAAGAACAGATCGACCATTCTAAATCGGTACTTCTGCGTGTCAATTCGGTGTAGCCCTCACCGCGTAAAAAGGGATATAGTCCGCCGTGTGCTCGGCACCTCCAAACTGCATAACGCTCACAAAATCACACCGAACCCCCGGACCTTTCGATGCACCGCTCCATTTGGCGTCACCTGCTTAAACAACCACTCGCTTGCTCCCTCTGCGGAATGCTTTTGCTCAACTCCGCCGCATTCGGTAAACCGCCCACTGTCGAATCGGCCATGCAACTCAAGCCAACCCAGAAAGTGGACATCGATCTGCCAGAGAAAGCCGCGTGGTCTGATTTCCGGATGGTGCCAGTGGTGAGTGAGAAGGAAAAAGGCTGGGCCGTGGTCGACGCCACGGGCCGCAGACTTCGATGTTTTCTCGACAGCAACGCGGACAAAGCGGTCGATCTTTGGTGCTACTATCTGGGAGGCGTTGAGGTCTACCGGGATCTGGACACCAATTACAATCGCAAGGTCGACGCGCATCGCTGGCTGGGAACGGCCGGCTCACGCTGGGCAATTGATAAAAATGAAGACGGCCGGATTGATCGCTGGAAAAGAATCTCTGCCGAGGAGGCCACCGCCGAACTGGTCACAGCACTTGCAGCCGGGGATAAAGCTGCATTCGCGCGATTACTGCTGACTCAAAGCGAGCTCGATGATTTGCAGCTTGGCACGCAAGCCACCGAGAAAATCAGGGGGGGCCTGGAGTCGGCTGGCAAAGCCTTTGAAAAAGTTACTAAGGGGCAGGGGGCCCCAGGAAAAAATACTCGTTGGCTGCATTTTTCGGCGAGCAGGCCTGGGGTCATTCCGGCCGGAACAGGAGGCTCCAAACGGGACCTGTTGGTTTACGAAAATGTGGTGGCGATGACAGAAAGTGATGGCCAGCAAGGCTTTCTACAAGTCGGCACACTCGTGCAGGCGGGCGACTGCTGGCGATTGATCGCCGCCCCTGCCGTCCGAGAAGATGCCAATGCTGCGGCAACGTTGAGCGGCTTATTTTTCACCAGCGAACAATCTCCCGCGCAGCAAGTGAGCGGGCCCCGCAGAGACGCCGGTATCAGCCCAAAATTGCAGGAACTACTGGCGTCGCTCGAAAAAATCGAAGCCAGACTTGCCGCGTCCACGCCTCAGAAAAGTGGCACCCTCTACATAAAACAGGCTGAATTGCTGGAACAACTGGCAGCCGCATCGAGTACCGCCGACCAGAAGGAAGCCTGGATCCGACAACTGGCAGACAACCTAAGCGCTGCCACCCAATCGGGCGCAATGCCGGAAGGCACCGAACGCCTAGAGAAACTACTCGCGCGATTGAAGAAGCAGGGCAAGAGCAATGACATTTTAGCTTATGTTCGCTACCGCTCGTTGCTGGCGACCTACAGCGAGGCGATGCAGAAACCGAAAGCAGACTATGCAAAAATCCAATCTGATTGGCTTGAAAATCTCAAGCAGTTCGTCAAAACATATCCGAAGTCTAATGACGCAGCGGAGGCCCTGCTGCAAATCGCGATTGCCGAAGAATTCTCCGGCAACAATGAACAAGCCAAGGATTGGTACAGAAAAATTGCATCTGTTGCACCTGAGAGCCCGCAGGCAAAAAAGGCGACCGGTGCTATCCGACGCCTCGATTCGCCGGGAAAACCACTCCAATTCAAGGGTCGCACGATCAATGGAAAAACGCTCAATCTCGCGCAACTGGCCGGTCGAGTAGTGCTGGTGCACTATTGGGCAAGCTGGTGTGAACCCTGCAAAGCGGATATGGCGATCATTCGCGATCTGGTTGCCAAGTATGGTCGCAGCGGATTTTATGCGGTAGGCATCAACGTTGATAATGATCGCCAAATCGCGATCGATGCGATGAAAAAGTCTCGGCTCACCTGGCCACAGATCTATGAGAGCGGCGGACTGGAAAGTCGACCCGCTACCGAGTTGGGAATCCTGACACTGCCAACCATGCTGCTTCTCGACAAAAAAGGCCGCGTAATCAGCCGTAACATTCACATCAGCGAAGTCGAAACGGAAATCAAAAAGCGGGCAGAGATCGCCAAACGGTAAACCGCGTTTCTTACTTTGTCCCGCGGGTTTTCACCTGCGCAGATGCATTGCTTGCTGCTCCCCCCTGCCGGTTGTGACGGTTCTAATATCGTAGTGTCGTTGATTCATCGATTAAGCGTGAATTTGTAAAAACTGCAGATCTCGCCGGTGCGTACGGGAGGTGGGGCGAGGGCTCATAAATCTTTTTTATTTCTTTTCGCGCTCGCTTCCCCTGAATAATCGCCTCCGGTAATGCTAGCGGC
>DLCF01000163.1:1339-2698 GCA_002480485.1 Planctomycetaceae bacterium UBA7805 | reverse complement strand
ACCGGAAAGGAATCCAGGAGTTTTTGCCATGCCGAATTTTGAACCGCACTTTCAGCCCGACGTGACCCTCTGGATTCTTGCCGCAAGCTGTATTTTTGGTTTATTAGCGGCCCTGTTTATGCGAAAAAGTGAAGGCTCCTCGCTGCATGGTTTGTTTGTATGCATGTTCTACACCAGCATGCTGGCCGTCGGACTCACCGCTGTCTTTTTCATCGGGGCACCCTCAGGTCTGAGCCTATTTCCGCCTATGACGCTCGGTGTAATGATTGTCTCCGCTACCTGGGATTTCCGCCCAACGCCCCTCGAGTCTTTCTAGGGTGCTCACGTACCGGACACTACGTGGCTGGATCCGCTGATCAGCACCTCATGCACCGCTGTCGCTCATAGCACTGCATGGAAACAGGATCCGTTAAATTCAAAAAAAAGCTCCTATTCAGCACAACCGGTAACCGAAGTTAATTCTCAGGTGCTGGATCATCTTGATTGCCGGTGCCGTGGGGGGTTCGCGCGGGGCATTCTCTAGCCCCGGAATTCAGCATCCTCCACAGCATGGGAAACGGATTCTGCACCTCGGTAACCTCGCCGAGAGATATTCTTTCGGCGAGGATTCCGGTCAGCTTACACCTGCCATGACCTTGCAGGGAAACTGACACGCAGCCGCACGAAAACGGAAAATGTTCAAGGAGGAAAATTACGATGGCACGGATGCAATTAATCCTGACCGCGGCGGTTCTTTTGACTGCCTCGCTTTCACCGGATCATGTCCGGGCAGACGATCGGGAGATCGCTCAGCAGATCGCTAATGTGATGAAGGCGACCGGCAAGCTCAAAGATTACGATATCATGGTGACTTTCTCGGACGGGACGGCGCGGTTGCAAGGCACAGTCGCCAGCAATCAACAACTTCAGACCGCAATTGAAATTACCGAGGCTTCACCTCACGTAAAAAGCGTGGTGAATCAGCTTTCGGTTACAGCACCGATCAAGAATCCGGTGGAAATTCGCCCCGCTGCACCACTCGATCGCCCGGTGCGGATCTCGCCGGTTTCCGCTGAGCGGAAGGACGCTGTCCCTGCTCCTGGGGCCTCTAACTCGGATGGTCCGCAGGTAGTTACCGCTTCCCTAAGTGGTCGCTCTGCCGATCCATCTGCCGTAAAAACGACAAAGGTGACGCCACCGCTGACGGGCAACACGCCACGACTCGCGGCAAACTCGACGCCGTCGCGATCTTCGCGACGCGTTCCAACACCCAACCCGGCAGCCTTTTCGCGGCCGGTTCCGATGGCACCCAGTACGCTAGCCACCTCCGCTCCGCGGGGCGCGGCAGCGCCCACCATGGATCCGCGAATGGCACAGATG
>DLCF01000163.1:0-976 GCA_002480485.1 Planctomycetaceae bacterium UBA7805 | reverse complement strand
ATGGATCCGCGAATGGCACAGATGCTGCCACCCCCGCAATCGATGTCGGCATCCGCCATGCCGTCAACGCCTCCGCGGGCCGGCCACGAGCGTTCTGCGATGGCGGCACTTGCCGCGCCGTTGGCTGTTGTCGCTGCACCGTTTGCCGCGATGTCCTCGGGTGGCCAACCACGAGGTGCGGGCCCGCAACCTTCCTTCGTGCCGGGCACAGGAGGAGGTGTTGCCCCGGTCGGTTATGACCAGCCGCAACTGCCGGCCTACGCTTGGCCCAGTTACGCGCCCTATCCGAACTATGCGGCGCTGACATATCCCAAGCAGTATTCACCCACCGCCTGGCCTTATATCGGCCCTTTCTATCCGTACCCTCAGGTACCGCTTGGATGGAGAAAAGTCACCCTCGAATGGGATGATGGCTGGTGGTTCCTCGACTTCAAGGACAAGTAACTCACTGACTAAGCGTTAGTGTGCAAAATCGACGTGGCGTTTTCCGTGCGGCTGCGTCAACCCTAAAGACCCTGCTTGCCGACCTCCGGCAAGTAGGGTCTTTTTTATATCCTCTGAAAGGCACTTTCCTAAAAGCATCAAACCGCGAAAACTAACTGCTGATAAATGGTCGCGACAAACCGCAGTTTGCACGTTGGGTTTTGACAGCCAAATCGATGAAACATATACTCTGCGACAGTTTGGGCACGGTTTGATTCTTAATTTCTTTAGGCTTCAGCTACAGGGAATCCTCTCTATGTCACGATTCTTGACCCTGTTTTTGCTACTGATACTCCCAATGGCTTCAGTTCGCCCAGCTGACGCAGAGCGGAGCGGAATCCGCGGCACATTTTTTGACTTGATCAGCGATCCTTGGAAAGAGTCAGCCGATCTAAAGGATGAGGCCGTTGCCGCACGTTTCGTTACCGACGGACTTCTGGTCATCGAGAACGGCAAGATCCTAGCGTTCGGCAAATTCAGCCAAGTTGCTCCA
>DLCF01000113.1:16490-37638 GCA_002480485.1 Planctomycetaceae bacterium UBA7805 | reverse complement strand
ACTTGGCGACAGTAGTAATCCTCAATATGGACTGGTGTTTAATTTCGTTGAGCCTTTCTTCATCATTCCATTCATTACTGGCCATGGCGGTTGGGTGTTCGATGAATCGGCTAGTGAACTTGTCCCTTCTCTTGACACCCCAGAGGTAATCGCGGGATTGAGCTTCGTAAGAGACCTGCAGAACAAGCATGGCGTGCTTCCTGCAAACTGCGATTACGAAATGGCCGACACACTCTTTAAGAGCGGCCAGGCTGCAATGATTATCAATGGCGATTGGAGTTGGGGAGACTACCTTAACAACCCACATATTGCGGCAGAGGTTATTCCGCTCCCGAATGTTACCGCAACTGGCAAGTCTATGGCCCCGATGGTTGCGCCGCGCGGCTATAGTCTAAATGTGAATGCCGATTCGAGACAAGCAACAGCGGCAATGGATCTTGTCCGCTATCTCACCTCGGAGGAAGTCCAACGAAAATATATGGCACGTCTCAAAACCTTGCCATCGCGCAAGGCGCTGCTCGCCCAGGCCGAAAGCTCATCGGACGGCACCTTGCAGGCCTCAGCCCAGCAACGGAAGCAGGGGATCGCAATGCCGGTAGATGCCGAACTGCGCGGTGTTTGGGAGGCGATGCGGCCCCATTATCAGGCGCTTCTCAACGGAAGCGTCAGCCCCGAAGAAGCGGCTGCCACCATGCAATCGGATGCAGAGCAGAACATTCAACGCATGAACGCCGAACTCAAACCGGGACCGATTGTTTGGGTCTTGCAAATCATTGCTTTCTTGCTCGCGGTGTTGTTTCTTTGGTGGCAACGCGATAATTTCCGGGCATTTTTTGGGGATCTCCGAACGAATCGTTTCGCCTATCTGCTCGTTGCCCCCGCGATGGCCGTGCTGGTACTGACGATTATTTATCCCTTTCTGTACAACATCATCCTCTCCTTTTCCAATATGTCGCTTCGCCGATTTCGCGACTGGGATGTAACTGGATTGCACAATTACGGTGAAGTGTTTTCCGAACCGGTATTCTTCATCGTATTGCTCAAGACGATCATCTGGACACTGGTGTGTGTCGTCTTCAGCGTAGCGATTGGTTTAATGCTTGCCGCAGCACTTAACGGCCCGATCAAGGGAAAGTCACTTTATCAGTTGGTGCTGATCTTACCCTGGGCGATTCCAGCCTATATCACAGCCCTCACCTGGCGAGGGATGTTCGATTACCAGTACGGTGCAATGAACCTCATCGGGAACGGTATACTTGGTTTGCCAATGGTGAATTGGCTCGGAGAGCCTAACGCTGCCTTCATCGCGTGTATCATCACTAACATCTGGCTCNNCGACTGGGATGTAACTGGATTGCAAAATTACAATGAAGTGTTTTCCGAGCCGATATTCTTCATCGTACTGCTCAAGACGATCATCTGGACACTGGTGTGTGTCGTGTTCAGCGTTGCGATTGGTTTAATGCTTGCCGCAGTGCTTAATGGACCGGTCCGAGGGAAATTTTTTTACCAACTGGTGCTGATTCTTCCCTGGGCGATTCCAGCCTATATCACAGCCCTCACCTGGCGAGGCATGTTTGATTACCAATACGGTGCCATGAACCTTATCGGAAACGGTATCCTCGGTTTGCCAATGGTGAATTGGCTCGGAGAACCTAACGCTGCGTTCATTGCTTGTATCATCACTAACATCTGGCTCGGCTTTCCCTTCATGATGGTGATCGCACTCGGAGGGATGCAGGGAATCCCCCGAGACCTGTATGAGGCAGCCCGGATTGACCGAGTATCACGGTGGGGTCAGTTTCGACACATCACGATGCCAATGCTCAAGCCAGTATTGGTCCCAGCCGTCACACTCGGCACCATCTGGACCTTCAACAACCTTAATGTGATCTGGTTGGTATCTGCAGGAGGTCAACCTTCCGACAAAACACATATCCTAGTTTCTTATGTCTACAAGGCCGTTTTCAATTTGTATCGCTACGGCTACGGGGCCGCACTTTCAATGGTAATTTTTGCACTGTTGCTGACATTCTCGATCTTATTCCTGAAACGCACTAAAGCTGGCGATGCGGTCGCATAAAGGGTTTTACTAAACGATGAAAGAACCAAAAGGAATCACTTTGCTACGACACGCAGTGCTAATTCTGTTTTCGCTGTTCGCGATTTATCCGGCACTAAACGTACTGTCGATCTCGCTCCGTCCTGGAGATCGACTACGGAGTACCGACCTTTCCATCATTCCGGAAGATTGGTCGGTCGATTCCTATATATCGCTTTTTACTGAGCAGCCATTTTTAACATGGCTTGGAAATTCCCTTCTCGTTTCGCTGTTGGTCACCATTTTTGGAGTCACATTGGCATCAATTGGTGGATATGCCTTCAGCCGATTTCGGTTTGTCGGGCGAGGTGCCGGGATGGCGACGCTACTAACAACGCAAATGTTCCCAGCTACCATGCTGATGCTGCCGCTTTATGTCATGATCGCTCGGCTGCATCTGGTTGATACCTTTCTGGGGCTCATGCTTTTTTACACGGCCACCGCGATGCCCTTCTGCCTTTGGCAAATGAAAGGGTTTTACGATACGATTCCCGTGTCCCTGGAGGAGGCGGCCCGAATCGATGGCTGCTCCAGGTGGCAATCGTTCGTTCGCGTTACACTGCCCCTCGCCGTACCGGGTCTGGTGATCACGGCACTTTTCAGTTTCATGACTGCCTGGAGCGAGTATCTCGTCGCGGCGCAAGTCCTCCAGACGAGCGAAAATTTTACGCTTCCCTTAGGCCTAAAAAGCTTTCAAGAAACCATGTCAACCCAATGGGGACTTTACGCTGCGGGTGCAATCCTCGTCAGCCTACCGGTTGTGATCTTATTTATGGTGCTGAGTCGATATCTGGTTTCGGGAATGACACTCGGAGCCGTGAAGGAATAAGATGAAACTTTGCTCCAGACCTTTCCAAAGTGAAGATCAATGAGTGAGATCAGATTAACAAACATCATCAAACGATACGAAGACGGATTCGTCGCGGTCAAGAACGCGCAACTCGAGATTCACGATGGCGAATTCATGGTCTTAGTCGGGCCTTCAGGTTGCGGCAAGTCGACCACATTGCGAATGATTGCGGGCCTGGAGGAAGTCAGCGAGGGCGACATATTTGTTGGCGACCAACGGGTAAACGACCTGGAACCCGGTGACCGAGATATCGCGATGGTGTTTCAGAATTACGCGCTCTACCCACATATGACGGTGCGAGCGAACATGGGATTCGGACTGCGTATGCGAGGTGTCGATAAAAATGAAATTGATCATCGCGTAAATATGGCCGCTAAAATCCTCTCTCTCGAAAATCTGCTTAATAGGAAACCGAAAGAAATGTCCGGTGGGCAACGACAACGCGTTGCGGTAGGCCGGGCTATTGTGCGACAACCCTCCGCATTTCTTTTCGACGAACCACTTTCAAATCTCGATGCTAAGCTTCGGGTTCAGATGCGCACTGAACTCGCTAAACTACACCACCAACTTAAAACCACCACGGTGTATGTGACTCACGACCAGGTAGAGGCGATGACGCTGGGTAATCGGATTACGGTGATGAACGAGGGCGTCATCCAACAGGTTGACACACCTTTAAATCTTTACCGTCACCCGCGTAATCGTTTCGTGGCTGGTTTCATCGGCAGCCCTGCCATGAACTTTATACGAGGAAATGTAATGGAGTCCGTGTTTAGTGGCAGCGGTATTCGATTGGCTCTAGACAAAGTGTCACATCAAGGTCCCGCAACCCTAGGGGTGCGACCGGAAGATCTTACTATTGCGAAGGGTGATACCACATCCATTTTTTCAGTACCGATTGAGGTGGTTGAACGAATGGGACATGAAACAGTGCTTTATTTTCAGTTGTCGGGTGACCCGTTGGTGGCACGTATTGAAGAAGACCTTGCTATAAAAGCCGGAGAAAACGTGCCTTTCACGATTAAATCGCAACGGTGGCATTTGTTTGAGGCAACTGACGATGAGCTTCGTATTGAACACCTAGCCCATCCCGATCCGAACAAAAATTAAAGCCATTATCTAAATTCTGTAGCACATGGAACTGATGGGCATGCTGCAACCTAATAATGCCAATGCATCCACCTGTGCCACACTTGGGCTTGCACTATTAATCCCCGGTCTGCTCGGGCCTTTCATGGCTGTCGAAACCATGGGACAAGTAGAACGATACTCCATCTTCGATTTAATCTCTCGCTTGTCAGAGGAGAAGCAGTGGACCTTGCTATCGATTGTTGTTCTATTCAGTACGCTTTTCCCGCTCTCCAAATTGATCTTTATGGTGATATTATCCACCACCATCGTTCCCTTATCTAATCGATTTTGCCGGATCCTTTATCTCATAACAGAAAAAACTGCACGCTTTTCTATGGTAGATGTAATGGTTGTCGCACTGATGGTTGTTGCGTTGAAGGTCGATGGGTTTGCCAGCGTTGACATAGGATGGGGCACGTTGTGTTTCTTTGGCTCCGTTCTTTTTTCGCTGCTAGCGGGACTGCTGTTGGACGTTACCCGATTTAATCCGATGTTACAAACTGCAAAAAGCATTGACGCTTGAGCCAAAATTAATGATGGAATAATTACGTGATTGAAAATTCTGAACCAGCGTTAAAGCAGAGATTAAACCATAAATCAAAACGTGTTACCCTGTGCTTAGTGCTTCTTCTAGTTGCCGTGACATCCGGTGTCACCGCCCTTGTTACATGGATTAATGCACCCCAATCGAAGGTAACAAGCATTTTGCTCAAAGAAAAACCGGCGGTCACCTCATCCTTAACAGGCTTACAACTTGGAGAACGCCTAGCAGAGGGAGGCGTATCGGATCTCTATTTAATACTTGAGTACGCCGGAACTCTCTCGACTAAAAAGCATCGAACTGAGGTGATTGAGGTCGCGGCACTCGGCAATGGCGTATTGTTTGATGTACCGAACGATTTAATTAACTTGGAGCAACTTCGCCGGATCACGGTTTATGACGAAGACTTTTTTTCTGATGATCTTTACGACTCAATCGATGTCACCCTTCCGCCACCCTATGTTGGTAGTGTCTACCAATTCGAGGTTCAGCATACGCAACCTTATGGCAATCTGTTGATTGGATTGTTGATCACAAGCGCGTCAGCATTTACGTTGTCAGCGCTATTCTTTTTACGGAATATGGCACGCTAGTGGTCGCCGTTGATGAAGCCCGCAGGTTTTGCTGGCCGTTTGCTTACCCGACGATTTTGCGCCGTGTGGCATCGCACAAGATCGCCGCCAAAAAAGCCAAGGGATGTAAGCCCGTATCGTTCCCCGGCTAGCACCCTAAAGGCCCTTAAATCTCACGTTGGCTACAATTTTTTTCGGTGTTATGATGCTTTCGGCGAACTCAGACCCCCGGGAGCACCCGATCGTGCCTTTTCCAGCGCCCAAGCTTTTTGTGCTCGACACTAACGTTGTTCTGCACGATGCCGGCTGCATCGATAATTTTGAAGAGAACGACATCGCAATTCCGATCACGGTCCTTGAAGAACTCGACAAATTCAAAAGGGGTAGCGAGGACATACATTTTCAGGCGCGCGAGTTTCTGAGAATGCTTGATGCAGTCACCGGACCGTTGCTGAGCGAAGAGGGTGCTTCACGGGGCGATAATCTTGGAAATATCCGCGTCGTCATCGGTGGTCCGCTGGATGATCGGATTTACACCGCGTTTCTTCAAGATTCACCGGACCATCGCATTCTAAACACGACGCTTCGCCTCACCCGGGAAAATGCAGAACGAGCGGTCGTCCTGGTGTCGAAGGACATTAATCTGCGCATGAAGGCTAAGTCGCTCGGTATTCAAGCCGAGGATTACGAGGCGGACAAAGTTAAAAACATGGATAAGCTATACACCGGGAAACGGGTAATCGAGCACTGCCATGCCGATCAGATTGACTTGCTCTACAACGGACGCGGCTTTGTTCCGCAAGATGAAATTGATCAAATCATCGAGCCTGTGGCAAATGAAAATTTTGTTCTACGTAATGGTTCACGCTCAGCGATGGCGACCTTTTCGGCGAACGATAAAATGTTTCGCCGCATTGATAAATCCAAAGCCTACGGAATTCAGCCTCGAAATGCAGAGCAGGCGTTTGCCCTTAACGCGCTGCTCAACGATCAGGTGCGACTAGTAACCATCACCGGGAAGGCCGGCACCGGGAAAACACTTCTCGCGCTGGCAGCCGCACTCGAGTCCAGAGCCCGATATCGTCAAATTCTACTAGCGCGACCCATCGTACCGCTTTCCAACCGTGATCTCGGCTACCTACCGGGTGACATTCAGGAAAAACTTGATCCTTACATGCAGCCACTCTTCGACAATCTTAATGTGATCCGAGGCCAATTCAAAGAAAATGACCAGGATGCGCTCCGGATTCGGGAGATGCTCGATAAGGAAAAATTGGTAATTACACCGCTTTCCTATATTCGAGGAAGAAGTTTACAAAAAATGTATTTCATCATCGATGAAGCCCAGAATCTCACCCCGCACGAGGTAAAAACCGTTATTACTCGCGCTGGTGAACGGACTAAGGTTGTGCTAACTGGAGATCTGCAGCAAATCGATCAACCCTATCTCGACGCGCTTTCCAATGGCCTTAGCCACCTGATCAATCGAATGACCGGGCAGTCGCTCTATGCTCATGTCACGCTCGAGAAGGGCGAGCGATCCAAGTTAGCCGATCTGGCAAGCAGTCTACTGTAAGGGCTGACAGAGCAGGGCGAGTCGGTTACCCTTGAAATGGAAAACCTGACTCTTCGGAGACCCATCCATGCCAACTTCTATTAAAACGAGGCGAAGTTTTTTACTGTCCGCCGCAGTCGCCGGTGCGACGGCTTCGACAGCATGGCGTAAGACTTTTGCTGCACCTGATCCAGATGCTTATTTTGCGGGCGCTGCGGAGCGCGAAATCACGCCACCCGAAGGCATGGAAATCACACATTTTATACGAGAGAATATCGGAGTACATGATCCACTTTATGTCAGGGCGTTAGTCATCCGCGATTCAAGCGGTAAGCAGATTGCCCTGGTCAGCGCAGATGCACTAGGCGCTGGTTTTGCAACCTGCGATGAAATCCGCGATCGGGTGAAGGAAAAATGCGGAATGGATGAGGTGTGGTTTTCATGCAGCCACACGCATTCGGGACGTTGGGTGCTCTCTACACCACGTTCGGACAGAGAATATACGGAAGAGCTGCAGTGGGATGACGGCACGCACGTTCCCCTTATCGAGCGACCCGCCGAACTTGCCTGGAATACTTCCGTCCACCAAAAAATTGTCGATGTGGTGCGCGAGGCAACTCAGTCGCTTCAGCCCGCTGTACTGCGAACCGGTCGCGCACCGGTGAAAGTTGGTATCAACCGCCGTGTCACGAGACCCGACGGATTCACACACATGGGCTGGAATCGCCAAGGGCTGATTGTTCCCTGGGTAAGCACACTTTCAGCCCACAGCAAGGAAACACAGCAACCCATCTTTATACTCTTTGAACACGCTGCTCATCCGGTCACGGTACCCCATACGAGTCGATTGGTGAGCGCCGACTTTCCTGGGGCCGCGGTGGCCAAATTGCGAAAATCTCTGCCCACCGATTGCATTGCCGCGTTTGGGCAGGGCTGCAGTGCGAACATCAACAGCTTTCCTCTGCGGACTACCCACGAGGATGCAGATGCCGCGGGTATAAAACTTGGCGAGGCGGCACTTGTGGCACTTGATAAATCAAATGTAATCACTGGGGATTCAATCCGTTTCCATACAATTCCGACGATCCTTCCGACCATGCCATTACCGAGTGAGAAGCTGATCGAGGCACAGCTTATTGCGCAAAAAGATCATCCCGACCGGATCAGACAACTCAAGAAAATTACAGCCTACCGGGCAACCGGCCAGGTGCCACCTGCTAGGCGACTTGATGCGCATGGTTTAATGCTCGGTAAGGAATTCTGCCTAATTGGTTTACCTTATGAACATTTCAGCCATACAGAACGATGGATTGATCGTGCGGCGCCGTTTGCCAATACCATGGCGTTTACACTGACTAATGGTGGTCGCGGCTACATCGGGAGTGATGCGGGCCTCGCTATGGGGCCAAATGGTGGCTACGAGGCCGGGTGCATGCCTAATTGGAGCGCCCATGAGGTGATGTCGCCAAACCTGGGTCCGCCTGCGGTCGGCAGTGAAAAGATCATCCAGAGCGCGATCGCAGCGTTGTGGTCCTAAAGGACAAGATCACAGCGGTTTTAACCGCCTGCAACCACAACGCTCTTGAGATTCACAAATTCATGGATGCCGGCACGACCCAACTCTCGACCAAACCCACTTGACTTGGTGCCGCCAAACGGGACCCTTGGGTCGCTGCGGACAAAATCGTTTACGGCGATGCTACCGGCGTCGATTTGCCGAGATGCCAACTCTGCTCCGAAGCCCGCATCCGCTGTAAAAATTCCGCCACCCAAGCCGAATCGCGTATTACCCGCAAGTGTGATTGCGTGATTCGTATCCTCGGCCCGTACGAGTGATACTACCGGCCCGAATATTTCCTCCTCAAACGCGGGCATGCCCGGATGGACGTTTTCAAGTACTGTTGCCGGATACCACCATCCCGACCGGTCAGGTATTTGACCACCGCACACAAGATCTGCTCCTGCGCGAACACTCTCAATAACCTGACGGTGGACTGCATCACGCAGATCCTCTCGAGCAAGCGGGCCAAGGCGACATTCTGCTTTTGCTGGGTCTTCCATCGTATAGGTTTTGATTTTGTCGAGCAAAGTATCGCGAAAAGGTTCATAAATAGTGTCCACCGCGATAATCCGCTTGGCGGCAATACAAACCTGCCCAGCGCAGAGCATACGGCTTGTAGCACACCGGTCAGCAGCTAGTTCCAAATCAGCATCTGCAAGAATGAGATACGGATCACTCCCGCCGAGCTCTAAAACACATTTCTTTAGGTTAGCACCAGCTTCGGCTGCCACTTCGCGGCCCGCCCTCTCACTACCAGTCAACGTAATGCCGCGTACAAACGGATTTGCTATGACTGCAGGACTTTCTGAAATTGGTATCGGTAAATCACAAAATAGTCCTGCTGGCAATCCTGCCTTTGAAAAAATCTCTTTAATATCCTCGCTGCAACCGGGTACATTCGGTGCGCCTTTGAGCAGCATCGCGTTTCCCGCCATCAACGCCGGTGCTGCTGCACGGAACGCCTGCCAGAATGGGAAATTCCACGGCATGATCGCGTAGATCACGCCAAGCGGGCATGCCACTAAGCGAGCCTCACCGTGCTCAAGCGCGATCTGCTCATCTTTCAATAATTCCTCACCCTCGTCGGCGTAAAATCGGCAGACGCGAGCAGATTTCTCAATTTCGGCGATTGCTTGGGTGATCGGCTTACCCATCTCGGCAGTAATCCGTCTTGCAAAGCTCTCCTTGCCGAGGAGTAGTTGATCCGCAACAGCATGCAGGACACCGGCTCTGTTTGAAACCGGCTCGTTTCTCCAATCCAAAAAAGCATTGTGTGCTGCCTCAATCCGGCATAAGACCTCTGATGCGTCTATCAAAGGGTGCTCCCGAAGCGGGCGACCTGTCGCCGGATTGATCACTGGAAAGGTTGCTTGTGTTTGCATCATGTCACTCCGTGGTATGGGGTCGATCCGGCGTGAATTCTTAGCTCACTCGTGTCAAGACGGCATCGCAGAGAACGCATTCGCCTGCCTGTCATATTTGGTTTTGCGATTCATAATGTGCAACTGATTTTTTCGAACATTGGCGAGCTATTGTTCGTTTAGACCGTCGATCGTAACAATGTCGATTGTATTATTCGCTACAGGATATCGGCCCGGCAAAAGCAATTCCTCTGTTACCGATTAAACCGGCTGGTAGGTGTCTAATGGCAACGACCGAGTTTTTTTCAGTGGGCCCCCATATTCGCTTGACGGAAATTAGTGCGATGAAAATAATACGGTAGTCGTTTAGCCCTATTCTGTTGTGGCCTGACCTTGTTGAAAACCCACCGCGTTACCGGAGTTCCTTCCAATGCGTCATTCCTCTCTTGTTGTCGCAATATGTGCTATTTCCGCAATCACTTTTAGCGTCACTACACCCCCAATGGTTCGGGCGGATGAAGACACAACTGCGTCGGTCGCACACGCGCACACGTTATCGCGGGCATTTCGCCAAGCCGCAGATCGAGCCACTCCAGCGGTCGTTGCAATTTCGGTGAAAATGGCGCCCGCGATGGTGGGGCATCCCAAAATCGATGGACTAAATGACCTTCCTCCGGAAATTCGTCGTTTTTTTGACCAATTTGGGGGCGGCATGCAAATGCAGCCGTTTCAGGGAGACTCAATGCCACGACAGGCGGAGGGAACCGGTTCGGGTGTTATCATCGACCCCCGCGGAATTGTGCTCACCAATAACCACGTCGTTCAAAACGCTTCAGAGGTGATGGTGCAACTTGCCGATGGGAGAACTTTCAAAGGTTCGGCCATCAAGACAGACCGCCTGACGGATCTTGCAATTTTCACAATTGAAGGGGCTAAGGACCTTACCGCTATTCCGATAGGCAAATCAAACCAGATGGAGATCGGCGATTGGGTCATTGCGATCGGTTCACCCTTCGAATTGCATCATACAGTCAGTGCGGGAATCATAAGCGGCAAAGGCAGATCGCTCTCCGCCGCCTCCCGCTCACAATTCTTGCAGACTGACGCGGCGATAAATCCTGGTAATTCGGGCGGGCCGCTCGTAAATCTCGAGGGAGAGCTCATCGGGATCAACACGGCCATTGCCTCCCGAAGCGGTGGATACAACGGCATCGGTTTTGCGATTCCCTCAGAGACCGTCTCTTGGGTTACAGAACAACTACTTGATGAAGGAGTTGTGCAAAGAGCTTACCTCGGCGTTCAGATTCAAGAAATGACCGATGCGCTTGGAAAACAGTTCAATATTCCCCGCCGGGGTGGTGTCATTGTATCCTCCGTGTTGTCCGATTCGCCGGGTGATGTAGCCGGGCTAATTGCCGGTGACGTGATTACTCACTTCGGTGGCGTTCCGGTAAAAACTCCGTCCCAGTTGCAATCAACCGTAGAGCGATCTGCCATGGACACACCGCACATCGTCAGAGTGATTCGCGACGGTGACGTTCGTGAAATCACGGTATCCCTGGACGCGCTCCCAACTGCGAGGCAACTTTCAGCCCGTCGCCCGCCTTCCGTTCCCGCAGCACCAACCGAGACGGTAACCAGTGAAAAGCTAGGGCTTACCGTGGGTCCTGATCGAGAAACCGGCGACGGTGTCAAAATTCTCCGCGTAATGCCCGGGTCGCTGGCCGCGCGAGGTGGTATTCGGCCGGGGGGTACGCTGCAGTCGATCGATCGCCAGCCGGTGGTTACGCCGGGAAAATTTGCTGCTGTTGCAGAAGAGATCGATCCCCAGAAGGGCGTTATGCTACAAATCCGTACCGCGAATGGCAGCGAATTCACTGTGCTGCGAGGTGGTGATTAAGTGGTCCATCTCCGTGTGCCACTGTCGTCACGGCACCTCAACACAGACCACTGACTGGGTAAGCGTGCCACTCATACCGGCTTTTCAACCAGCGGTTTGTAATTTCCTGGGGTCGGAACAAAGTAAAGGCCGTTTTTGTCGGGTTGCGCCGGCGCGACGGTTTCGAACGTGTATTGGTCGATACCCGGCGCGAGTTCCCGCCCATTTTCGAGAAGCTCATCCCATTTGAGAATCTGCCCACTGTAACAAGCTTCCCGTCCAAGAATGGAGGTGAACGTGCTTTTTGCACCATATTCACCTTCATTATAGATGTCCCCGCTCATCAGCGCAGCGATCATGTCGTGCTGCTCTTGCTGGTGACCGTTCGGAAAGGGGCCCTGATATTGCCAGACCCCATCAATGCTGCCCGCCGGGTTGGCAGTGCCTTTCGTACCATGAACCGCCTCACCCACGTGTGACCACGCGCCGGCCAAATGCCTACCCTGGCTGAATAATTTAGAGCCGTCGGGGTAGGTGAACTCACAAAACGTATGGTCGAAGATCTGGCTTTTGCTGCGGTCTCCGCCCATCCTTTGTTCGCCGCCACCCATGCCATTGCATTCAACCGGGTAGTCTCCCTTCACCCAGTTGGCAACATCGAGGTTGTGGATATGTTGTTCGCAAATCTGATCCCCACAAACCCAGTTAAAGTGGTACCAATTGTTCACCTGGAATTCCATTTCGCTCTGTCCGGGCTGCCGATTGCGATACCAGATCCCGCCACCATTCCAATAGACCCGCTGCAACACCACGTCCCCAATTGCCCCATCGTGAATACGCTTGATGGTTTCGATATAGCGTGGCTCGTGGCGACGCTGCAGTCCCAATGCAACCATCAGATTTTTCTGCTTGGATTCTTCTACACTCTGCAGCACGCGCCGAACGCCGGGTGCATCGGTGGCCACCGGCTTCTCCATGAAAACATGTTTTCCCTTCTCGACGGCATATTCAAACTGCTGCGGCTTGAATCCAGGCGGTGTCGCAATGACCACCAGGTCGCAATCTGAATCAATCGCTTTTTGATATGCATCAAGGCCCCAGTGCACCTGATCGGCCTCGACCGCTACTTTATCACCTGCATGACGCTTCAATCGCTTAACGGCACTCTTGGCATTTTTTTCAAAAGCGTCGGCGACTGCGACCAGCCTGGTATTCCCCTTCGTATTAAATATTTGGGCCGCCGCACCGGTTCCTCTGCCACCGCAACCTACGATGCAAAAACGAATCTCATCCGTGCCTGCAGCATGAACATGCGGGGGCTTGTGCCCGGCGATCGCCCCAGCTGCAATCACCGCAGATGATTTCCTCAGAAACTCTCGACGACTTGCCATATCAAACTCCACTTGGTCTGGTCTTTGGATCAGCTTCCGTTGTTATCGTAAACTAGGACTTAAAACGTCGCAAGCGAATACATGCCCACTCGCGTGCAAGCACCGCATTAATCTTCAGACCCCTAGCCTGCAACGGTATCGCACGCCTTGTCCGAAACGCGACAAGCATCCAAGCTCCAAGGTCCTGCCCCAGCTGCGATGATCAGAAGCATGGTCCCCGCAATGGATACATTTTTCATGAACATGATCTGCTGAACGCGAGCACCCTCCCCCTCGATATTCCAAAAATCATGAAAATAAAATGTCGCTGCGAACAAAAAGGCCAGCAGCAAAAACGCACCCCAGCGAGCTTTAAATCCCACAATCACCGACACGCTACCCAACAACAGGATTGCAATCGCGACAATCAACGCGAGACGAGGAAAGGGTATCGCTTTAGCTCGCATGACCTCCACGACCTGAGAGAAGTGCGGTATTTTATTCGCCAGAGCGCTTGTCAGAAAAATAGCACATATGGCGACGCGTCCGGCTAGGGCCACAGCGCCGCATGTTTGATTACACATAGAATTCTCCAACACGCCAGTTGTTTAAGCATGACGCTTAAACTAACTCTTTTTCCGTGTCGGAGGAAGAGCGATTGTAGTCAGCCGCAATCCCGTCCCACAGCAACATCCTCTGGCGTAGAGCTTCGGATGCCGCTTTCTGAGCCCGCTCGATGCGATCAATTTTCCCATCGCACAGCATAGCTAACAGCCGTTCTGCTGCGGGACCATGCTCGCCCTCGTCTACTTCGATGTGTCGGTTCAAATAGTAAACAAACTGATCGAGTTTGCCCGCATGCTCTTCAGAGACTTGCTCCACGATTTTTGTGAACAAACCCGGCAGTAAATCTTCGCGCCCATACAGAAACGTAGACGCCATCTCAACACTGTCGTTGCGTGCAATCACTTCAAACGTGGAGCCAACGAATTGGCGTGCCTCATCCGAAAGTGCGATTTTTTTCAAATCTGGAAAACAGCCAGCCTCCATGTCAACCACCTCAACCAATCGGTCGATCGCCTCGGTGGATGCACCTGCCTCTGCCATCGCACTGCGATACATACTGAAGTGACTTCGATGCGTTCCGTCTAGCCCCTCGTCGCTCTCCTCCGCCACGGCAATCTCGTTGAGCAGTCGAACACCATCGGGATTGTCTGAAGGCGTCCAAGGAATCCGAAAACAACCAAATTTCCGCTGCAACGCTTTGAGTAATGACATAAAATCCCATACGGCATAGACATGATGCTCCATGAAGATCTGCACATGTCGCAAACTAGACATTTGCGTGTACACCGGGTGTCTTAGCAGCTGCAATCTGGTGGGTTCGAGCATGTCATTGATGTGGCCAATGGATGTGGTCATCAGTATGCCTTACGGGCTAATGTTTCGGGGACTAGAACGTGGGAAGCGACCGGCCAATTAATTCGTTGCAATATTATAGGCAATACAAAAACGTGTTAAGTTGAATTTTTTAATTTTCTTAACCCCTTCGCAAGAAGGGACAGCAAGTATCATCACAGAGAGGCAGATTCCCATGCACAGTAAAATTGTGATCAGCTACCCGCTTCCGGGAAATGCGATGCAATTTTTGAGCGAGAACGAACGCGAAAATGTCTGGGTCAATCCAAAGGCAGCGATTCTGCAGCGCTCCGCACTGCTCGAACAAGTACAGGGAGCTGCGGGCCTTGTCGTGACCCCGGGCGATGGGCCGATCAACGCGGAAATATTTAAGGCCGCCGGCAGCAATCTGAAGGTTGTTAGCTGCTACTCAGTGGGATTTGATTACGTCGATATCGTTGAAGCCCGACGCAGAGCTATAGCGGTTGGTATCACTCCGGATGCCACCACGGAACCTACCGCAGACATCGCGTGGCTGCTGATTCTCGGCGCGAACCGCGATCTCAATCGGGCTTACGAAAAAATGCGTTGTCGGACTTGGAGCGGAATTGCCCCGAGTGATCAATTTGGAAATCGACTAGTCGGGAAGACTTTATTTGTTGTTGGATGCGGTCGAATCGGCAGTGCCGTTGCCCGGCGAGCCGTAGGCTGGAACATGAACTTGAAATATCTCGCACGTACAGATAAACCTGAAATCGAGAAACCTCCTTTGTTCGCGCAACGCGTGACCCTAGAGCAGGGGCTGCGACAAGCTGATTTTGTTTCGCTTCACCTACCCCTGAATCAAGCGACGCACCATATTATTGGTGCTAACGAGCTGGCTATGATGAAGGAAAGTGCTGTGCTCATAAACACTGCCCGAGGAGGCGTGATCGACGAAAAGGCTCTTATTGCGGCACTGCGTGATAAAAGCATTCGAGCCGCAGGATTGGATGTATACGAGAATGAGCCGAATATCGATCCGGAGCTATTTGAACTATCAAATTGCCTGATGCTACCGCATATCGGTACGGCGACAGTTGAAGATCGACGCTGGATGACCGAGATCGCAATGCAAAACCTCCTTGCGGGAATAGAAGGTAAGCCGTTGCCGAATTCTATCCCAGCGTGAAAATCCTAAACAGTGATGACACCCAATCACTCATTTATCGCCACGAACCGCATCGTCGTATGCAATTTTCATTCGTCGCAGGGCTTCGCGCAGTCGAGACGGGGGGCAGCCGAAATTTAGCCGAACAAATCCGGGGACTCCGAACTCGGTACCATCATTGAGACCAACGCCACGCCTTTCGAAATGCGTTCGCGGGTGGTGCAGTTTTAGCGCTCTAATGTCGAGCCAAGCCAAATAAGTCGCTTGAAGTGGGCTAACCTTAATCAACGGCATAGTCTCTTCCGTAAACTGAACAATTTCGGCGTAATTCCGACGCAGAACTTGGAGTAACTCACGCCGCCATGATTCGCCGTGCTGATAAGCTGCTGCACAGGCGGCATAGCCGAGACAGTTTAGCTCGTTGAACAAACCACGCATCGATCGGCGAAAGCTGCGGCGCAAAGCGTCATCAGAAATGATCACAAAACTACAGGCCAATCCACAGAGGTTATAGGTTTTGCTTGGTGCCATCAGCGTAACACCATTTTTTTTCACCCAATCGTCGATCTTCAATGCCGTGCAGTGCTCATGGTCGGCACTCAAAATCAGATCGCAGTGAATTTCATCGGACACCAAGATCAATTGGTGCCGATCACAAAACTGAACAACCTGCGTCAACTCATCTCTCGACCATACTCGTCCCACCGGATTGTGAGGATTGCAGAGAAAAAACACGCGTGTTTCCGCGGTGATATTTCGCTCCAAGGCGTCCCAATCAAACGTGTAGAATCCAGCCGAATTGTGTAAAGCCACGCTGAGTAACTTACGCTCCTGATATCGTGGCGCTGTGAGGAAAGGAGGATAGATCGGAACGGTTGTGATCACGCCCTGACCTTGGTTGCAAAATGCCCGAGCTGCGATATTAAGTGCTGGCACGATACCCGGTGTCCAGAGAATCCACGTCTCTTCAATATGGCAACCATGTACCTCGCTCATGTAGCGGCAAATTGCCTGGACTGCCTCCGCCGTCGGGTTTGTATAACCGAACACTCCGTGCGAAACCCGCTCTTGCAACGCTGCCTCCACCTCTGGTGCAGCGCGAAAATCCATATCAGCGACCCACATGGGCAGGATATCGCGGTCCGCATAGCGATCCCACTTAATCGATCCCGTGTTACTCCTATTCGGAAGATTTTCAAAGTCGTAGGTGCTCATCTGAGTCTGCTCACCACAATGGTTATAAATTTATTTTACGGAGTTGATAGCGACCAATGCTTCCTCCAGTCGCTGAACGGTCTGATCAATATGGTTCAATTTATCAAGCCCAAACAAACCAATTCGGAAAGTCGAGAAATCTTTTCCCTCGCCGCACATCAGTGGCACACCGCCTGCGACCTGCATTCCAACCCTAGCGAATCGCGATCCATTCTTTATCTCAGGACAATCAGTGTAACTTACGACGACAGAGTTGCTTTTGAACTCCTCGCAAGCCACACTCGGGTAACCGGCGGTTTGGAGCAACTCCCGCACACGCATGCCGAGCAATTTCTGCGCCTCCGCGAGACGCGAGAGACCGATGCCATGAGTTTCGGCGATTGCATCGCGAAACTGAATCAACGCATCAGTCGGCATCGTCGCATGATAAGCGTGGCCGCCGGATTCGTAAGTTTTCATTATGGAAAGCCATTTTTTTAAATCACAACTAAAGCTGGTCGTCTCGCGATCATCGGCAACCGTCAATGCGTGAGAGGACAGTAGCACTGCCGCTGCACAAGGAGTGCTACTCCAACCTTTTTGCGGTGCGGTAATTAACACATCAATACCAAGCGTTTGCATATCGACCCACTGTGCTCCACTGGCAATACAATCAAGTGCAAAAATTCCGCCATATGCATGGATCTCTCGGGCCATAGATTGCATGTAGTCGTGCGGCAGCATTACCCCGCTTGAAGTTTCTACATGGGGAGCAAAAACAACTGCCGGTCGCTCGTTTCGAATCGCCTGCAGGACGTTTTCCAATTTGTCGGGCCGATAGCTGTCGACACCATCCTGTTTTTCCGTTGTTGCGAGAGCTATTGTGATCCCGGATGGAATTTTGCCCACCTCCAGAATTTGACGCCAACGGTAACTGAACCAACCATTTTGAACGATTAGGCACCGCTCTGAGTCCGCAAAAAGCCTTGCGACCGACTCCATTCCGAAGGTCCCGCCACCAGGCACAAGAGCTACGGCCTCACCCCCGTAGGTCGCCTTCAAGGAGGCTGAGATGTCTTGCATGACCCCGCAGAAAAGCGCGGACATGTGGTTGACTGATCGATTGGTGAACACCACCGAATACTCATCAAGACCATCCGGATCGACATTTTTTTGTTGCATCATCAGATGTTCCCAAAAGGTGAATCCAAAACCACTCTGTCATCCTAGGCAGTCGGAACAAAAGAGTGGCATACATGAACGATTATGAGTTCTTTTTTTATAGACGGACAGGCCGTGGCACTATTTTCGTCGCACGCTCTGCGATATAAAAGGCACCATGGTCGTTCCGGTTTAGTTCAGGTCAGAGAAGATATGTGGCTATTCACGCGTTGGGGATTTTTCAACGTGGCGTCTGCCCGACAGGGTGATGGCAGTCACGACAACGAGATTGACTCCCACAGTCTAGTGATTGGAGCAGTCGAGTCGGACCATCTTGAGGCGCTCAAGGCGCATCTTCCCGATTTGATCGGCAATTGCTTTTTGAAAGAGGTTGCCGAATCCGCCTTTAAAGCACAGATGATCGTCGACAAAAATATCTGGTCCCAAGTAATGCTCTCCTTGAGCCAGGAACTGAATTACGATGACTTCCGTGAGGAAATCGTTAAAACGCACTCAATGGATGATCCATCGTATCTGAAAACTATCACGGACATCGAGGAGTTTATCTCTAAGATTCGCTCTACCGGAACAACGGATTAGCACACGACAGACTGCGCAGCAAACAAAAGGATGGATTCTGGTGGCAAAAGTCGAAGAGGACGTCAAATACCTTGTTTTTGACATTGAAACCATTATCGATGGCGACCTGGTTTGGCAAGTCAATTATCCCGGACAGTCGCTCAACGCCAAGGAAGCGCGTGAAAAATACGCAGCCGAAAGGCTCGCCGATTTCGGAAGCGATTTCATACCGTTAACCTACCACGTGCCGGTGTCCATCTCGGTAGCGAAGATTTCGGCAGATTTTTCGCTCATTAACCTTCAGTCTCTCGACGAGCAACATTCACGTCCGCACAAAATGACTCAGGATTTTTGGCACGGGTGGAAACAGTATATTTGTCCTTGCCTAGTGACATTCAATGGACGAGGGTTTGATCTACCGGTGATGGAGTTGGCCGCATACCGCTACGGAGTAAACATTAAACGATGGCTCGCGCCGGGCAGCAAACTATATGAGCAACCCCGTTATCGTTACAACGATGGTGGCCATATCGACCTACAAGAGCTTCTGACTAATTTCGGGGCGGGTCGTTTTCATGGCGGACTGAATCTAGCAGCAACAATTCTTGGAAAACCGGGTAAAATGGACATGCAGGGCGGGCATGTACAACAATGCTATGACGAAGGTGCGCTCGATAAAATCCATGGATACTGCCGCTGTGATGTCCTGGATACTTACTTCGTGTTTCTTCGCACGCGGGTCATGACCGGAGAAATTACTCGGGAGCAGGAGCAGAGTATCGTTGAAAAGACCAAGACCTGGCTAGAATCGAAAGCAGATTCAATTCAGGGTATCTCAACCTACCTGGAGCATTGGGGCGATTGGGTCAATCCTTGGTAGCGGTCTCGAAGGATCTCAGCGGCTAAAATCGGGCAGAATCCGCGTTCCACGGCATCGACCGATTTGCTCAGCGTGCGTACGCCGAGGCAGGGAAATCAGTGACTCCACGCTAAATGGCTCGCAGGGTTACGGACTTGCGCACTTTTATATGTCGTAAGTACCAAATTTGAATGGGTTTAAGACTAGCCCTCATCTTTAATATTTTTTTGCAATTTTTTGTCCACCGATTTGCCCAAACAGCAATGTACTGTCAGAGGGACCTGACTTATCACGTTTTGCCAGTTCTGGCATGCGAGCGAAGGTAGTCGCTACGTTTGGAATAGAGAAAAGAGCAACTTGATCCACATCATCCGAGGAAGGCGATGCGCTTCTTCGGCGACAGCTTCATGGAATTAGCGTGATTCACGCGAATTGCACGCATTGCTGCCTGACCGGACGAAGTGCATGGGGCAAACCGCCAAGGGGATTGTCACATGCAATTTAATCTACGCTTTGTAAAAGGGCAGAACGTTGGGAGATCAGTCGTCGTTGCCGAAAATCAGCGACTGGTTCTTGGCAGATCTCGCGACACGAACGTTACCTTTCACGACCCGCTGGTTTCGCGGCAACACTGTGAACTGGCTAACTCCGAAGGTTGCCTATCGGTATTCGATCTAAAGAGCTGGAACGGTACATACGTCAACGGACAACGCATTTTGCGTCCGACCAATCTCCAGGAAGGTGATCGGGTAGGAATCGGTAAAAATCTGTTCGAGGTACGAGCGCATCATCCCAGCAAGTCCGAAGACGAACAAATGCCTTTTTGTCCGGAGAGCAGCACGCAGGAGGGCTGGAGACCTGAGAAGGGGCTCTCTGGGACAAATTCGAGAACGAACCTTCGTATGGAATCGGGCTACAACTCAAATGGCAGTCCTAGTTGGGCCCCGAACATGGTGACCGGCTATCACATCAACGGGAAAATCGGTGAGGGTTCGGTAGGAACGGTTTTCTCTGCAGTTCGCACAGATGACAAAAAAAAGGTCGCTCTGAAAGTCATTGATCCGGTATACATCTCGAGAGAATCTGGTTCAAAACGGTTTTTCAGGGCTGTGGATATCTGCAGAGACATTACACATCCGAATGTCATTCGGATTTTTGACGCAGGTGAATCAGAGGGCGTTTATTACATCGCGATGGAGTACATATCGGGCAAGGAGGTTGGTTCGATCATTAACCAATACGGCCATGTCTCCGTTTCGACCACGCTGCAAATTGGAATTCAAATCACGGCAGCTCTCCAATACGCATATGAACGGTCTATCGTGCATCGCGACATCAAACCGCGCAACATCATGGTCAACCGACGCGGAGTTGCAAAACTTGTCGACTTTGGTCTTGCCAAGCGTTTATTTCGACCGATGCAATCTGCGATCACGTCCCCCGGTGAAGCCGTCGGCACGCTTGCTTACATGCCACCTGAACAGGTAGACAATGCCATAAGCGCCGACCACCGTAGCGACATATATTCATTGGGCGCCACCATGTATCACATGCTTACGGGCCAGCACCCTTTTTCCGAGGGCACGTTCGCTGAATTCGTTTCAGCCATCATGGAAAAAGATCCGGAGCGGGTAGATATCCTCTCACGCGCTATCCCATCTGACCTCGCTGATATTATCGCAATGGCAATGCACAAGGACCCCCAATGCCGTCACCAAAGTCCGGCACATCTTTGCAATGAGCTTAGAACTCTCGCTGTTCGATACAATTGTCTCGGGAGGACCGCCTCCAGCAGTTCCACAACCATGCGGTTACCCCGCAAGAAACCAGCGGTCATTTGAGCAATAGTCCCGCATAAATTATGCATGATGCGTGGCTGCAAAGCG
>DLCF01000113.1:0-16111 GCA_002480485.1 Planctomycetaceae bacterium UBA7805 | reverse complement strand
ATGAATCAGCTTCGCTCGAATGCTGCGTGTGAACCGGGTCCCGGGGCGGCTCGGGATGGGAAATGCGTAAAAACCGCCCTGCGTCTGGTTGTCTGCCAAGGCGGTCTGTCTATATTTAAAGCATCAGAGTGGCTGCCCTCACGCCGGCAGTCCTGACATCAACACTATTTAGGAGAGAATGATGAAGAGGATCATCGCCGTATGTAGTCTCGTGCTTGCCGTTGGAATTGCCGGCGCCTATGCAGGTTGTGGCACGTGTGACAAGTCCGTCGTGGGAGCAGCGAAGCACAACGATAATTTCAAAACACTCGTGGCTGCTGTGGAAGCTGCCGGTCTAGCAGATGCCCTGTCGGGCGACGACCAAGTTACCGTGTTTGCACCAACGAATGACGCTTTTGGCAAGCTTCCCGCGGGCACAGTCGCCGAACTTCTGAAGCCAGAAAACAAAGACCAGCTCGTCAAGGTGCTGACCTATCACGTGGTTCCTGGTCGAGTGAAAGCTAAGGACGTTGTTAAACTCAGCAGTGCGAAAACGCTTGAGGGTTCCGATGTTGATATTTCCGTCGATGGCGGCAAGGTAAAAATCAATAATGCTGAGGTCATCAAGGCTGACATCCCATGCAAAAATGGGGTCATTCATGTGATCGATGCTGTTTTGCTCCCACAGGCTTAATGAAGGCTTAGAGCTAGACGAAGATTCGGGGGAGCGATTTATTTCGCTCCCCCTTTTTTTTAAGTAAGCGCCACGCAGAATGATTCAGCCATTTGTCACCTTAGTCGTATGCTACGCCACAGCACTCACACCTGCGAGCCTTGGCACAGCACTTGTTGCCGAGCGGGTCAGGCCCATCGAATCATTTAAGCACGACATAGAGGTCAAACTTCCCAACGAACAACGCTATCGCACTATCTCAATCGTGGGCCCGCGTCTATGCGGAAGAATCCGGCACTGCAATGCGGATACGAATGGATCTCGGGCGAGAGAGACGACCTATAACTGGTACAAAATCGTTGCAATAGGGGGTGACCAAGCGACGAAAAGGCCTCTCTATTTTCTCACGCCCGCAACGGTTCTGGGTCGCAAAACGCCTGAAGAATCTGATGACGATGCTAACAATCTTCTTGCAATCCCCTCTAACGAAAAGGAATCGCCGCAAAAAAATAATCAGCCGAAACAATCGGCCGAATTTTTTCTCCGTCCGGTGATGCAACGCCACCACGACGAGATCTACCCGATCAACAAACCCGCCTGCACCTACCGGGTTTGTGTCGATGATGACGGCAGCATAAAAACCGGGGAAATTCATACTGCTGATCAGTTCGGGCTCCATCACGCAAAGCGGTTATCAACGAAATATTTGGTGGAGGCAGTGAGAGATTTTTAGCGTGCCAGAAGATACTCTTCACACGGCGATTTCCCATGACAGATGTCGAATCCATCTTTGTTTATGGTTCTCTCCGGACGGGTATGCCTCAGCACAGTCTGCTTGCGGGCGCTCGGTTTCTTGGTGAAACTCTGACGCTAGCCGAATTCACTCTTTTCGACACCGGCGAATGGCCAGCTGCAATTACCGGAGGAAAAACCGCCATCACAGGAGAAGTGTACGCTGTGCCGAAAGACCGACTCGTTGAGATCGATCGGTATGAACGGCACCCTTCTTTTTTCCGGCGCACGCAGGTAATGCTAGCAGATCGTCGTTCGGCGTGGATGTGGATCTATGTTGCGCAAATTCAGCCGCACTGGAGAAGCCTGGATTGCGGTTGCTGGCAAATGACATAGGCCTCTGCACCCGCTCCGGAGACGAATCGTATAGGCGACTCATGCCAAACATGGTATACGGTTTCTGTCCAACTAAGACGGGAGCACTCAATGCGCAAGAGCCAGATAAAAATCACATTAACGATTGCGATTTTTTTATGCCCGCTAAGCGATAAACTTCAGGCGACACTGGTGCATCCGCAACTAATTCAGTCCCATGTAACCGACATTGAAAAATTAGAAGAGATCTCGAAATTTCGCTCAGGAGCGGGTCATGATTTCTCGTATGATCCTAGTTTTACGTATGCTGGCGAATATTTCGGCGCAACTGATGCCACTGAACCGGCCAGCAGCATGAAGCATTATTTAGCTCCCTATGCACCCCATCTGGGTGACGCGGCAACAGTGCCGATTTATGCGCCTTTTGATAGTGTAATAACTCGAGTAACTGAGGAAACCAACGCGGGCGATCCCACAATCGTCAATAAACGCATCGAGCTAACTTCCGTCGACTATCCAGACTACATGATGGTTTTATTCCACATCAATTTGGACGATGACTTCCCCCAGATAAAAAACGACTGGCCAGCTGCCGTCTGGCCCGCACATCAAGCAGATGATGCCACATACGTCACGGACACCCTTAGTGCAGGCGATTTCATGGGCTATGCCGACATGCGAACAGGTCACGATTTTGATATCGCGATGCTTTTCTCGGTGACGGCTGCCGAAAAATACTGGGTATCCTATTTCGATCTGATGCCCGACACACTTTTTAGTGCCTACAGTGATCGGGGTGCGACACGTAACGATTTATCAATCTCGAAGGCGACACGTGTCTCCAACCCCGTCATTTGGTGGGGGTCGCGAAACGATGATGATTGGGTAGAACTGAATGCTGTTCCCGAAACAGGCACGCTGAAAATTGCGATATTCGGCTTGCTCTGTTTTCTGGGCCACGTCTGGAGTCGCAAGTCCATGCTCCGTAGCAAGGATGCTTAAAGACTCCTTCTAATCCATCTCAATCACCACCTCTATTAAAGGCAATGTATTTCAGCCGTCGCGATCTGCATTTATCTCGAGTTAAACTTAAACGTCCGCCAGTCGAATCCTTGTGGGTCGCGTTTTGGTCCATCCTGCTGACTTTCTTCGGTATATCTTATTGTTGCCACGCGGATGATCGAATCCCCTGTCCCCAAACATTTCCACCACACCCGCGTTTGTTCACAAACCCTGGTGAATTGCGGGCGCTCAAAAACTTCATCAGGAACTCAGCCGAGGCTCGACGTTTTGTCGACAACCTCATCACACGGGTCGAAAAAGAGCTGAATCATATCCCTAACGCGCCCGTGCAACCGAGGGATATGGAAAACCGTAACATTAGTACTCTCGCGCGAGACTTTGCCATCGCTTATATCCTCACTGGCAAGGAACAATTTGCGGCGGCTGCTAAGCAAATTCTTTTGTCCTATGCCGAGGTTTACCCGTCGTATGCGGTAACAGCAACCAAAGGCAAAGCAATGCCATCGACATTGAATGAAGCGCGGTGGATCATTGATTTAGCAACAGCATATGATTTAATTTATTCGTCACCCGCACTTCACACCGAAGATAAAAAACAGATCGAAGATCAAGTCTTTCGTCCGTGTGGCGAGGTCTTGCGGATCTGCAACCATAAAACCCGCAGTAACTGGCGTGCACGTGCGATCGCCGGGCTAGGGGTTATCGGATTTTGCATCGGGGATTGTGATTTCATTGATGAAGCAATCAACGGGTACCGAGACGAAAATGACCGCGTCCTCCGTAACGGTTTTATTCAGCACCTTGGGTATTCGATACTCGGTGACGGGATTTTTTATGAACGCTCATTTGGCTATCAGGCATACACGACTGACAGCTATTTTTTATTGATGGAAGCAGCAAGACACAGCGGAGTAGACCTTTGGCACCATTCTGTGTCGGCAGACCCGCGGGATGCGGGATCGGACATCGAGCGGCTATTCGGACCACCCGAAGAGAAAAGTGTCAAAGCGGTATTCGACGCGCTTTTTTACCGATCGTTCAGCGACGGGGCGGTCACTAATGTAGCAAACGCGTCGGCTGACTTTTTTATCCGACGCCGATATTACGAGGCAGCATGGCGAGCATGGCGCGATCCAAAGTACGCCTACGTCGCTCGAATTCATGAATCTGACCGACGACCGTGGGATGGAATCAGCCTCCGAGAAAGTGCTCGGATTCGGGATGCTGCCGACCTTTTTTGGATTGATCCGTCGTTACCGAAAGGCCACTTTGCGTTGGACGAGAACGCAGTCATCGGCAACACCGGGTCACATGTGAACGGGTGCACTTTATTTCCGAACGGCGGATTTGCGATCCTCCGTCAATCAACTGATCCTGATGCTGTCTGTGCCGAGATGAATTTTGGCTGCTGGGGGTCCGGACACTCACATCCCGATAAATTATCTATCGTAATAAGTGATGGCAATCATAAGGTTATTCGAGAGGCTCGGTATTTTGGCTATGGAGACCCTGCATATTTAACGTGGGATCGGCAGACGATTGCGCATAATACGGTGACGGTTGACCACGTCTCCCAGCAGCCGCAGGGTGATACCGATAACGCCTGGGCTATCCCCAAGGCAGGTTCGGTTGTCCGTGGTCGGCCTCTGTTGTTTTATGCAGGAAACCAGCTAAAGGCGTTCCGAGCGGAGTGCACTGACGCCTACCCAGGGGTCCGAATGGAAAGAACTATCGTTCTGATCGATTCGGTTGTTTACGATTTTTTCAAGGTTGAGTCAGAAAGTAACCATCGCTACGACTACGCTCTCCATATTGACGCACCGGTGACAATTGATCGCGATCAGGTTCGCCCTCACACCATGGAAGCACTATCGCATGAATTCGGATACCGACACATTAAAATTAACGAAGCCGGCATGGCTCCGCTCACCGCGCATCTTGGATACGGGCGAAAAATTGCGGCACTAACCCCCAGCCAGGTTCTTGTCGGAAAAGGAATTGCAGCAAAGAAGCATTCCGGCATGCCTGTAATGATCTTACAGACCGAAGGGAAAAAGTCGGTTTATGTCACCGCGTTTATCCTCAAACCAAACGCTACTCCGATTCAGTTAATTAAGAAGGACCATGACTATCAAACCGTAATGATTGGCGAGGGTCGATTACTGGAAAATAACTCAGCATTTATTGCCCTTCGGGATCGGGCAGGAAAAATCCTGGAAATAGCTCGGTAACTGAAGCAAAGTCGATAAAACCTCGAATAGCTTACGGCGGCAGTAAGATTGATTTATATTATCAGCATGGTCTCTTTTCGGAATCGTCGTGCGTTCAGTGTGCTGTGGATAGTACTAATGCAGCTGGTTTCACCCGCAGTGCATGCGCAGGGCAAACTGGACAGCCTTCGCACTAAAGTAGCACATGCGACGCTACGGATCACAACCGACAATGGCTATCAAGGATCCGGCGTAGTAACGCGGATTATGAAAAGGAAATATGTGCTCACGGCGCATCATGTGGTCGAGGGTAGCAGGCAGATACGACTCGAGTCCTTCGGTGACCAGTCCACTGGAATCATGACCCAGCCTCATGGATGGCATCGTCTTTACGACATCGCCGTATATCCTTTACCAAAAGAAATGAACCATTTACCCATACTCCCGCTTTCGCCTCGAATTCTTCCCAAGGGCGAGAAGGTGGGTGTCGCAGCATTTCCAGGTGGAAAATTCAGTGATACAACAGGAATTATTCGCGAATATCGGGCACCGGGACCAGACGGTGTTCCCACGGAAGTTATCTTCACAGCTGCCGTGGACAAAGGGGCAAGCGGTGGAATGATCATCGATAAATACGCAAACTTAGTTGGGATCGTCACTGCTTATCAGTATTTTCGCTCGTCGGATGGGTACAAAATCAAAGGCGACAGTGTCGGGACCCCCTCGATTCTCATTCGTGCAATTATTGAGCGAAAGGTAAAACAGGGTTGGCGACCCTGAGCGGCTTCATTCCTCATGATCAATGATCATGCGGGAGTAAGCACGTACAAATAATATGATAGGTTCATGTTTCCCGCATCATTTCCCTGCTCATCCAGAACGGCAATTGTTTTCAAACCAGATCGCGCGAGTGTCTCACGCCACTGGTCCTTGCTATACGTCCTGAGCCGATAGCCATCGACATGTCGCTTTGTCGTTGTGGGTGAGGTGACAGTTAGCGTGCTATGAACCTGCTCGATTCGCTCACCACGTTTGGGTGGCGTATATTGTATTTCCTGGCGAACATGGCAACGGCCCCGTGCAGCAAGCCATAGATCAGTTTCCGTCTGATCTTCGCCGTACCGTGCAAGGCTAATTCCCACGACATAAATCCCGCCCGGTCGCAATGCATCTCTGATCTGGTTGAGATGCACACAAGTTGCTTGCTCATCGAGTAAATGGCGGATCGTGCTATGTGGATTAATCGCGATGTCGAATCTCGCATTCTGGAGATTATCGATAAAGCCATCCATCTCGGCGCAAAACAGATGGGAAAACAACCCTCGTTGCTGGAGAGATTTTTTTGCATAGTCAAGCATCTCGGTATTACAGTCAAAGCCTGCTGTCTCATAACCCCGACGCGCAAGCACACGCAAATGTCGTCCGCTGCCACATCCCGGTTCTAGCCACCGACGTATGCGAATACCAAATCGCTTTGCAACCTGTTCGTAAAGATTGATGTCCTCAAATGTCCCGGGTGTGTTCAGGATGTCGTAATAACTAGGAAGATGGTACATGCTTTATGTTTGTGATCTTTCAGATACGGATAAAGATCTTACGCCGATACATCCAGTAAGTTACTAACCATAGGATAACGACCATACAAAGCGTGCCCAAAAGCGGTCCAAAGGCTTCGCCCGCAATCTCGTTGAAGAATTTCGGACCGAGATGCCGCCTCATGTTACTATTAATCGCATCTACCAGCGTCCAACTCATCACATAGAAAGTAATGGGATTCAGGCCGACCACTACCAATGGATAAGCCCACTTTTTCCATTTCGCAACATCAATCACGGCATACAACACAGTAAGAACAATTAAACAGATTCCGCCGCTAAATAAAACCCAACTAGGGGTCCAGATCCTTTTTACAATCGGGCACACTCCCGACAACTCCATCCCCTCGGCAACCGCCATTGAAATTAGTCCGGCAGTCAGTAGTGCCAATATTTTTAATCGTTCTTGTTTCTTCACTTGTAACCACTGGCCTGCAAGAAGGCCGACCAGCATGGTCGCAAGAGACGGGATGAAACTTAGCGTATGATAACCGCCACTGTGATGATGGAACGGACCGATCACAACACCGTCATTGCGAATCGGCCGAGGGAAAAGATTCAGAAACCAGCGGTCAAAGTAGTGTGCCGGATTGGCATTTTTATCCCAATGGGCGGCAAAGCCGTTGAAACGCACGCCAGGTTTGTCAGCACTCACAGCTGCATAGTCATATTCCGGTCCGGGCAATGGCCACAAAGCAAATAATGCCCAATATCCCACGAGGATGCTTACAAGCACCATGCATTGAAACTTTATGGATCTAGAGGCGAGCAGAAACAGAGGAACATAGCCTAAACCAATCTGGGTTAATACATCCTCAAATGTCCAATAGGTACCTTGAAACGCAAAGCTCCGCAAGAAAACACCCAATAGAATTAGAATGATTGCCCGCCGGATTGCGTGACTCAGCATCTGTCGACCGGACTGCCCGGCCGATATGCGGTTTTTCATGGAAAACGCAAGTGATGCACCAACCATGAACATAAAACTCGGTTGGATCATATCCCAGATAGTGCATCCGGCCCACTCAAGGTGAAGCAACTGTCCACGCAACCAGATTAAAAAGCTGTTGTCCGGATAAGCACCTATAATCGGTGGAAGCCACCGCCAACTGGAAAATACCATTAGCAGCATGACGCCGCCACGATAGGAATCCAAAGACAATAAGCGTGGGCTTGAGATCCGTGCCGTTTCGATGACATCGTCAGACATCGGGTAAGCCTCCGTGGATATGTGCGGTGCCTGGAGAACGCAACTTGATTCATCTTTATAGAAGTTTCGCAGCCGCGAAAAAAGCCGGTGGTCATTTTATGTGTGCATTGAGCTTTATCGATCCGCCTGGCCGCGTATAATCAGCGAGAGTCAAGTCAATCTGTTTTTACGCCGCATTGCATGGATATTGAACACGCTGCTATAGGGACCGGAACGACCCTCCCAAAACACTGTAAGGTTCTGATCGTCGGTGGCGGCATCAGCGGAATCTGTCTCGCAGCGCAATTGGCAAGAAATAGAATTAACGACTTTATCGTTTTGGAAAAGTCGCATAATGTCGGCGGAACTTGGCTTGACAACACGTACCCCGGTTGCGGGTGTGATATCCCGTCCTTGCTCTACTCATTTTCATTTGCAGGACGGGTCGCTTGGTCTCGAAAATACGCACCGCAAACCGAAATACTTCAATATTTCAACGATTGCGTCGACCGTTTTTCAATTCGTCAAAATTTTTATTTTGGACAATCCGTCACTTCAGCGCGATGGGATGATTCCGCTAAATGTTGGGAAGTCACTACATCCTCTGGCGAGATAATCACGTGCAAATATTTTGTCTCTGCTGTCGGTCAATTAAGTCGACCGGCCTTTCCTTCCATTGAGGGAATCGAATCTTTTGAGGGAACATTATTTCACTCCGCCCGTTGGCCGGATGATTTTGATCCTCGAGATCTGAAAGTCGGCGTGGTGGGCAATGGGGCAAGCGCTATCCAGATTATTCCGGAAATCGCAAAGTCAGCGCAAAAGGTTGAAATCTTCCAACGATCACCTAATTGGATTCTGCCTCGGCATGATCACACCTACGGACGCTACTGGAAATTTCTGAATCGTTATATTCCGTTTGCGGCGCGGCTGCAGCGTCTTTTGATGTATCTTGCGTTTGAATTTAGAATTCTCTTTTACAATCGTCGGACATTTCTCAATAAGATGTTCACCGGGTGGAGCCGCATGCGGATGAAACGAAGGGTACCTGCATCAATGGCCCGTGACGTTATTCCGACGTTTCCGGCCGGTTGCAAGCGAGTGCTTCTGTCAAATAACTACTTGGAATCCCTTCATAAAGAAAACGTTCGATTGGTTACCGACCAAATCAAGTCAATTACCAGTCGGGGCATTCGAACGGCATCCGGTGAAATCCCACTCGATGCCATTGTGCTTTCAACAGGTTTTCAGGCAAATCGATTCCTTTACCCACTTGATATTCACGGCAGGGAAAATCGATCCCTCTCGGAGTTATGGGGCACTCGGCCGCAAAGTTATCTTGGCATGCTGGTGCCATACTTTCCTAACTTTTGCATGCTTTATGGTCCGAATACAAACCTCGGGCACAACTCAATTATCTTCATGGTGGAATGCCAGGTCCGATACCTGCTTCGACTTATCCGCATGACTGAAAACCAGGCATGCGATTGCTTCGAGGTTACCGAAGAAGCCACACGAGATTTTGACCGAGATTTACAGCGGCATTTGAACAAGAAGGTGTGGAACGGATACGCAAAAAACTGGTACACCAATAAGGAAGGCTACATCACAAACAACTGGTGCCGGTCGACCCTGGCCTATATGTGGCAGACACGTCGAGTCAAGAAATCCGCCCTTAGCTTTTCTTTTCGAACATGTACGCGCGCCGCCGACACGACACCAACTGTTTGCTGATCCACACTTGCCCTTATTTCAAGTCGTGAAACAATCGCATACCAGACTCACGGAAAATTGCATATTACCTGACCCCATCAGTCAATTGATTTTTCAAATAAATTGCGGACAAATCTCTTGATGTTTTTATGCATTTTAAAAAATGCACGATTTCATGCAAAAACAGACACTCGACGATTCGGATGACTCGGTGGGCATCATGGTGCAACTCACTTTCGAATCGAAATTTGAAGCAGCTGTGAGCGAGGCACAAATAAAATTCGCAGACGCGGCCTCCCTGTTTCCAGGTCACATAAAATCCGAATCCAAAAAAATTGCCCGTTCACAACAGAGCATGACCTCCGTGATCGCGATGCACTGTTTTGAATCTACGGACCATCTGATTCGCTGGCTGGAATCAGACCGTCGGAAATCGCTAATGCAAGCATTTGACCAGCGATTTCGAGATCATGTTAAAGTGCGCTACCCACAGGCAACAGATGGTTTTTCTGCCTGGACAGGGGAGGGCGCTGACAATACGACACCGAAGAGTTCCTTCTTCCTTCGCATGAAGACCAACCTTCTTGTGCTTACCGCACTCTACCCGTTAACACTTTTGCTTCCGCTGTTACTCCACCCCGTGCTGCCGGGCATGAGTCGCCCGACGATCACGCTGTTAACGGCAATCGCAGCAGTCACGCTGCTTGGATTTTTGCTCGTTCCATTTCTTAGCCGTCGCATGCGATTTTGGCTTTACACGGATCGCGTCTCAACGAATTTTCTGGGGGCGACAGGACTAATCATTTTCATCGTAATGGTATGGCAAGTTGCCCGAGCGCTAATGCACTAACAGCGCAGATCTCGTTACCGCATGCGGCCGGTCAAGGAAATTCGACATTTAGCATGTTTTATCTTGCGCGATCGTCTAGACGTGCTTCGCTCTGTAGGCTGCTGCCGATTTTTTCTTTTGCGAAAAAGTGTGCCCATCGTTAGGAGTCCGAATACGCCAAATGTGGCCATCAGATAGGAATAGGGTTCCGGCGTTGAGACCATGGGCCCCGATATGGAACGGGGCGCAGCAACCAGCTCGAATTTTGGGCGGGGCGGCATCCAATGCTGCACCATTGCGGAATGGATGCTCAACAGTGGCGGCCTACACTCGCGAGCGTATGTATCGGCATAGCCACCGATAGGACACAAGAAATACACAATCGACACCATCAGACACCAGATCGGGCACCCGAATGCAATCTTCGGGTAAGCTAAGCGAGACATCGCGACTTCTCCATCTGGCTATCAGAGCAATTTTGCTTCACAACATTTCACTGAAGTGCGGCCTCTGGCATGGCCGTCGCAAAAACCCTGAACGCCAACCGTTCCTAACGCCCTCTCGATGCAACGTAACCCGATAAAACGATAGCGCAAAGTAATTTGCACAAAATTGGAGGTGAAATGCGAATAATACGCATCATCGCGAGACGCGCTGCAGTCTGCTCTCGAGCGAGCCCGTGAGGGACACGCACCTTTCAGCCCCTCACGGGCTGCTCAATCGATGATCTTAAAGAGGGCGATTTTATCTTAACAAATCGCTCTGCGTAATTTCCAAATCTTGGCGGCCTGTAAGGCCTGAAGCGGCCAACGCTTTTTCGAGGTCGGACTGCCTTAATTCATCTCGTACCACAGAAACATCCCTCGGCGCAGCAATGCCGAGACTGACTCGTTTTCCCCGCATGGTGCACACCACTACCTTGATTTGATCCCCGATCCAAACTGACTCTCCCTGCCTTCTGCTGATGACTAACATGACGGCCTCCCCGTTGATGAGATAATACGGTCAAGCACTGAGGTCGGCGAACGCGACGACAGCACGGATTCCATCAGTTTCCATGTCCAGACTAGGACACCGAAACGGGCCTTCCAATGTTCCGAAAGCAGTGCCCTATGGGCTACCGCTCCCGCCACTGCAGCGAGAAAGCGTGCAAAAAAGATAAGACGAAACAGTGCAATCTCTCTCACTTATCGGCTGTATACACCCCTGGCGGAATGGGTGTCAAGTTTTTTGTCAGTTGGTTTCATTTTCTGGATAATTAGACGATATAAGGACTCTGCACCGCCTCTGACGCTACCGCCATTTCGGGGTTGTTTCGTCGTTAAAAGAATTCGTGACCTATTTCCAGCCAGAGGTCGTCCGGGCGATACTCGCTAAACGGGCACCTGTTTTGTAAAATGCGACCACGAACCGCATGCCGAAGGGGCGCGGAAAACCGTTATGAGGAAGTGCTATGTATCGCGTATTGCTTTTGGGGGCCGGTAAAATCGGCAGAATGATCACTCGCTTACTCTCAGACACGGGTGACTACCAGCTCTTGGTGACCGACACCAATGAAGCGGCCCTGAAACGCCTTGAAGGCTGGGACCGTGTCGAGACCCGATCGATTGATGCAGAAGATGCTGGAGAGCTGGCCGACGCGATGAAGGGTTGCGATGCATGCATTTCCGCTCTGAGCTTTTATTACAATCCGCTTGTTGCCCAAACCGCATTGAAATGTGGGGTGAGTTACTTTGACCTTACCGAGGATGTGGCCACCACGCGACGCGTTCGTGAGTGTGCAGACGCAGCAAAAGCCGGCCAGGTTTTCATGCCTCAGTGCGGGCTTGCACCGGGTTTTATTTCCATTGTGGCTAATCACCTTTGCAGTCATTTCGACAAACTGGACGCCGTGCGGATGCGGGTTGGCGCACTTTCGAAGTTCCCTACAGGTCAACTGAAATACAATCTTACCTGGTCAACTGACGGCCTCATCAATGAATATTGCAATCCTTGCGAGGCAATTCACGACGGAAAACCCATCGAAGTGCTTGCGCTAGAGGGACTCGAACAATTTTCACTCGATGGAGTCAGATACGAGGCATTCAACACGAGCGGAGGCTTGGGAACATTATGCCAAACGCTCGAGGGAAATGTCCGTGAATTAAATTACAAAACAATCCGCTACATGGGCCATCGCGATCTGGCGGTACTCCTTGTTCGTGAGCTCGACCTCGGACAACGTCGCGAGATTTTCAAGGACATTCTTGAGCATGCGCTTCCAATCACTTTTCAAGATGTTGTCGTTACCTTTTGTACGGTAACAGGCTGGCAAAATGGCCAGTTCGTGCAAATCACGGATGCCAGAAAAATTTACCACCAGTCGATCGACGGAGAAAACTGGAGTGGTATTCAAATTACGACCGCCGCAGGTGTCTGCGCCGTGCTCGACTTATTCACCGCCGGCAAATTGCCGAGTCAAGGATTCCTTCGCCAAGAGCAGGTGCGCTTCGAGGATTTCATGGACAACCGTTTTGGGAAACTTTACGTATCTGACATCAGTGCAGCGTCGAATGCCCACAACCACTCGCTGGCCAACGTTAACACTTGACCAATAAATCGGCAGACTTTTACCGTTCCACATTCCCCCAGGCAATCGCATGAGTCAATCGCTTTTAGCTCCGCTCGGCTTTTCGGGAAACTTGCAAGCCATCTCAATCGGTCGAGATTGGTACGATGGGAACGGTGAAACTTTGGCTGTGACCAGCCCGATTGATCGCTCTGCACTCGGATCATTCCAAATGGCAACCGCTGGCCAGGTGGATGAAGCCGTCAAAGCATCAGTCGGAGCCTTCAAGAAACTAAGATTAATACCTCCTCCACGTCGGGGGGAATTTGTTCGGCGGTTTGCGGAGACACTACGCGAACACCACGATGCCCTGAGCGAATTGATCGTGTATGAGGTCGGAAAAATAACGGCAGAGGCGCGAGGCGAAGTGCAAGAGATGATCGATGTCTGCGACTTCGCCGTCGGTCTGAGTAGGCAACTGTACGGAAAAACTATCTCTAGTGAGCGACCGCAGCATCGAATGGCAGAACAATGGCATCCGCTGGGACCGGCAGGGGTAATTTCCGCTTTCAATTTTCCTACTGCGGTATGGGCTTGGAATGCAGCAGTTGCCTGGGTGTGTGGCGATCCGGTGATCTGGAAACCGTCGGAGAAAACGCCGCTCACCGCGATTGCATGCCAACTGCTGTTTCAAAAAACGTTGGCAAAGGATGATGATTTTCCGGCTGAGGCCTCGTGCTTAATTATCGGGGAACGGACAACCGGCGAAGCGCTGACTCGAGACCCTCGCGTGCCCTTAATTTCAGCAACTGGCTCTGTGCCGATGGGACGGGCCGTTGCCTGTACGGTTGCCGAGCGACTTGGCCGATCACTGCTCGAGTTGGGGGGCAATAACGCCATGATCGTCACCCCCTCAGCCAATATCGACCTTGCAATCCGGTCGATCACATTCTCTGCGGCTGGCACCTGTGGCCAGCGCTGCACAACCCTCCGCCGACTGATCGTTCATGAATCGATCGCTGATCGGATAACAGATAAACTCAAGGATGTATTTGCTCGACTGCCGATTGGAGATCCCAGGGATGGAAACACGTTAGTCGGCCCATTGATCGATCAAAGTGCGCTCGATGCAATGCAAAAAGCATTGCAGGAAGCGGTGAAACAGGGCGGCATCGTAAGCGGGGGCGAACAAATCACCGAAGGGGTTCCATCGAACGGATGTTATGTGAGGCCCGCAATCGTTGAGATTGATGGTTCCGCAAACATACTCCAGCACGAGACCTTTGCCCCAATCTTGTACATTGTTCGCTATCAAGAGCTTGAGCAGGCTATCGCCATGCACAACGGCGTACCTCAGGGACTATCCTCAGCGATCCTGACGTCTGACGTAGCAGAGGCTGAAATATTCGTTTCACCCGCCGGCAGTGATTGCGGCATCGCCAACGTGAACATCGGCACCAGCGGTGCCGAGATCGGCGGGGCCTTCGGTGGCGAAAAGGAAACCGGCGGGGGCCGAGAGTCGGGAAGTGACGCATGGAAACAATACATGCGCCGTACCACCAATACGATCAACTACTCAACGGATCTACCGCTGGCTCAAGGCATTCGGTTTGATCTGTAAAGAAATTTAACCGGTGGCGAAAGATTAGGCAGACGAAGCTTGGTTTTTCACGGAAGAACGCCACTCTGATTTACGCGTTGCGTAGATTGCAAAAGGCAACGTCGTAAACAGCACGAACCCGACCGTTACGACGGTAATGTAGCTAGTCCGCATGTTTACAGGCACATTTCCGGGGGGAATGAAAGCAAATGCAATCGCGACCAAGCCTGCGGCAGAACCAATAAGCGCCAGCGCCCACATTCCAACATTACCGAAAGGAACTCGGTAACGACGCGGAACATCCGGATCGGTGTATCGAAGGCGGACTCCGGTCGCGAACATCAGGAAATACATAATGATGTAAAGCATGGTGGGTACCACGTTCATTAACCAAAACGCAATCTGAACGTCAAAAAACAAGTAAATCGTGGAAATGGCAGAAAAAATGATACCCTGAAACAGCAAGATTCGCTGATGGACGGCGTGTCGGTTCTCACGTTGCCAAAACGGTGACAGCGTTCCATCCTTACCTGCGACAAGCAATCCTCGGGTCGGTGCTGGTATCCAGTTGTTGACCTCACCGATCATCCCTAGCGCAATAATCAATCCGGCAACTGGAACCATCACTCCGATTCCGCTCGTGGCAAACATCACGTCGATGGCCTGCATAATACCGGCATCCAAATTTATTTCATTGGAAGGAACCACCATCGCGATCGCCAGGGCAATGAGTGTGACGAGTACCAGTGCGATGCACGCCGAAAATATGATGGCGATTGGATAATCTCGCCTAGGATTCTTGGCAGACGCTGCGTTGGATGCCGATGCCTCGATTCCAGCAAAGGTCAGAAAAGCCCCAACAATGAATGAAAGCTTTTCCGTATTGGTAAGATCGGGAACAAACGTATCCCAGGAAAACTCGCAACCGATCGGATTCCCTTTACCCACATAAATTAGGGCTAAGGCCATCATAAATAGAATAGGAATGATTCTGCCGAATATGGTGCAGATCGTCGCAATTGCGCCACTTGTCCGCATACCAAACAGATTGGTGACGGTGAGAAGCCAGAATAATCCGTTAACCGAATAAAAAATAAACCAATTATTATCTTTTAATTCGGGATCAAATCCATAAGACGCTGCAACCACAGTCACTGTGAGAATCGAGGGAAACCAAATCACATTTTCAATCCATTGCTGCCAGACGGCAACAAACCCCATACGCTCACCAAATGCCTGCTTGACCCACACATAAACTCCGCCATCTTCGGGCCATCCAGTGGCAAGCTCGGCCGAAATTAGCGCCGATGGCATCAGAAAAACAACAGCCACAAAAAGATAGATGAATACGAGCGAGAATCCGTATTCGGCCATAGACGGTGCGCCGTGAATACTGGTAATAATCCCGGTCGTGATCATCACCAGCGCAAAGACCGTAAGCGTACGTTCAGGTTTTTGATTCCCACCGATCATAGAGCGTATCCCTCGCCAAATAACCAGCCGGCACGCGTCGAATGCCGGTATCCAAATGCAGCCGAATTGTACCATAATCAGGGATACAGGCACGCCCGTAACGAACGCTTTTCCAACGTGCTGCGTAGGGATAGAAGCAAAGTTATTTTGCCCGATTACGGGCGAACCTGGA
>DLCF01000020.1:10689-37960 GCA_002480485.1 Planctomycetaceae bacterium UBA7805 | reverse complement strand
GCTCAACTAATGCACCGCCTGCGATACGTTCCGAACGCGTCGCCTTCATGTTGAGCTATCTTTTTTAACCCAACGCGGACACGTTCCGCAGAGAGGAAAGAGCAATGTTTACTTTTTCAAAAATATCTGCCGCGCTGGCCATCGTCGCTGTCGCCGCATTTTTGACGATCCCGGCATTTGCCGTCAAAGCGGACAACGCGTCTGTTGCGGCGTGCTGTTGTGGCAAAGATTGCAAATGTCCGGAGTGCGGTTGCATTGATGGACTTTGCACCGATTGCAATTGCCCCGCATGCAGCTGTGCTGGTTGCGGATGTGGCGAAGACTGTGGAAGTCCATGCTGCCCAACATCGCAACAGGCGATTCAGGGAAAAGCTTGCTGTAAGGAAAACGCAGACGCCTCGCATGCCACCGGTGCCCCCGGGCAAGCAGCTTGCTGCAAGTCCTGAGGCATTCCATGTCACGTTTGATGGCAGCTTCGTCCCCGATCGACACCTTACGTGTCGATCGGGGCTTTTTTGTTGAATACTTCAATTTCCCGATTGCAAATTCACTTGACGGAGCGGTTATTCTCATTTTCCAAAGTCAGGGATATAGCCGCCGGAACGATCCGAGCATATCTTCACTAGGAATGCGAGTCGCTTGGTGATGAATGCGTTAATCAACTATTTACTATTGAGGTGAATGATGCCACAGACTCCTTTAGGGCAACTCCTGATTTTTGTGCTGATCATTGTGGCGGCGAATTCGATTTTGCCCATGATCGGAATTCCGATTCATATTTCCGTTGTGGGCAGCCTCGTGTTGACGGCCATCTTGTGGATTGTGATGGGTTTGCTTCGTGGTAAATCATGACTTTGCGCTAAATAGATACGAAACGGAAATAAAAAACCGTTTTGAAGTGATTGGGATTCAGATTGAATAACCCATAAAAAGGGAGCCTGCAATGCGTTTGTCGATTAACCAACACCGAGACCGTGTTGTTGTCTCGCGACGGAGTGTCCTGTTGGCCAGCACGCTGGCGGTTCCGCTCGCACTTAACCGGCATTGCGTTGCCGATGATGTGCAGGAAGTCGACGCGGCTGCAGCCAGCGGAAGTCAAGGCGGTATCGCGACGGGAAACGTAAATGCGACCCGAGCCGGACATGCCATCTTGCGCGAAGGGGGAAACGCGGCTGACGCAGCCGCTGCAGGTTTGTTGGTTCTCTCTATCTGCGATCCTGCCGGTCGGGAGCTACACTGTTTCGGCGGAGAAGTTCCGATTCTTGTCTTTGATCCCAAAAAGAAATCGGTTGAGGTGCTCGCCGGGCAGGGCGCTGCGCCACGGTTGGCGACCCGCAAACACTTTGAATCGATCGGTGGTATTCCAAGGCGTGGTAGTCAGGCGGCAGCCGTCCCGGCACTCCTTGATGCATGTGTGACGTTACTTTTGCGACACGGCACAAGTACGTTTGCAAATGCCGCGGCTATGTCTATGGAGATGCTCGAGGTCGGAAATGAAGCGTGGCAACAAGATCTACTCAAGACGTTCAAGACGCTTTGTGCGGCCGAGTCTTTGGCCCGCGGATCACGAGCCGAACGGCTGAATGCGGTTTCCAACACTTTTTATCGAGGTTCGATTGCGCGTGACTTGGATAGATGGTCGCGAGAGAATAATGCTCTGTTGCGATACGAAGACCTAGCCGCACACCAGACACGGGTCGAGCAACCGTTGACCGTGAATTTTAAGGGCCACCAGATCTATAAATGCGGGCCGTGGACGCAGGGGCCGTACCTGCTTCAAACGTTGCAAATGCTGAGCTGCATGCAGGAGTTCGAATATCTACAGCGCGATCCAGACACAATTCATTCGGTCGTCGAAGTAATGAAACTTGCGCTGGCTGACCGCGATGCCTATTATGCAGATCCGCTCTTCTCAACCGTTCCATTGCAAGCGTTGTTGTCTGCCGATTACGCGCGTCTTCGGCGGCCGCTGATTGATTCGGCAAAAGCATCGTTGAAATTGCGGCCCGGGGATCCCGCCCAAATGAAACCTTTGCTTGCGGGATATCGTTGGGATGCCTCCTCGCAGCGACCCGTGATGGATACGACGAATTGTGTCACGGCCGATGCGGAGGGACGTATGGTCGTGGCCACACCGAGCGGCTGGGCGGGAGCACTCGCCGGTGAAACGGGCGTTCGGCTCGGTTCGCGTCTGCAAAGCTTCAACCTCTGGCCTGATCATCCCAACTGTATCGCCCCGGGGAAACGCCCGCGTATCACACTTACCCCAACGCTGATCCTGCGTGGAGGCGAACCGGTTGCCGGCATCAGCGTTGCCGGAGGTGATTGGCAGGACCAAGTCGCACTGCAGATTCTTTTGCAGCACCTGTCCGACGGGGCATCGCCTCAAGAAGCCACTGCCACGCCCCGTTTTGGCACCCGGCATCTGATCGGCTCTTTCGGACAACCGCCACCACAACTGGGTAATCTCACACTCGACCCGCGATTAGCAACAAGCGTCGCTGACCCGCTTCAACAGCGGGGGCACAAAATCGAAGTGACTCGCGGACCTATCGGAGCGCCATGCATGGTGAGTATCGATTTGAAGAGCGGAAGGATTGATGTAGCCGGTGACCCGGAAACAGGTCGGGTGGCAATGGCCCACTGAGCCCGGTAATTCCACCGAGGCGTTGTTTCTACGGCAAGAGTCGCATCGCAGCGGTGAATCCGACTACCAGGGCGTTGGCTAAAATAATCAGACCGAATATCCAGATGCTGATTCGCGTTAGCAACGACTCTCTCAGTGCCTTGCTGATCAGTGAAATCGCCTCGGTCATCAACAACGAGATGCCACTGCAAAGCAGTATTACGATAAAGATTCCGAACGCCCAGCTGTAAAGGTGGTAACCGAGGATCGGGGTGCCGAACCCGGGATCGTCTGGTGAAATGTGTATTAAAATCTGTCGCAATGAGATGCATAAGCCTAGGGTTGCAGCTAACACGGCGACGGCGAAGCCTCGAGACCAGCGCAACTGCGCCGCCGCGCGGTCTATTTCGCCATCCGCACTGAGGATCCAGACCACACCGATCCCAGCCAGGGCCATGCACATCCGCTGCATCAGGCAGAGCGGGCAGGGATTTTCCTTCCAGACGAATTGCACCCAGAAGGCACCCAGTAACGGCACAGTCAGGGTCCAAATGAAAACCAGCAGCAGATACCCGCCCCACGGTCTGACGGAACCGGTTTCCAAATCTTCTTTTGGCATCTGCGAAGCTCCTTACTCATAGGCTGATGGCCAAAGGGCTGGTGGCATGAAACAGGAAATCAAGCAAGATAAATCCGAAGCAGCACCAGAAAACGATCATCGCAAAGGTCTGAAATCCTCGCACAATGGCAAGAAACAGAATCGTTAGTAGCAGAAAAATACCCGCTTCAATCATCTTGTTTTCCTCGCCTGAAGTCTTTTTCCGCATCATAACTGGCAATCGGCTTGCCGAAAAGCGATCCCGGGCACCTGGGGGAAACTTGCGGACGAAGGCAAGCGAGGGCTAAAATCATCCACCGTCGCAGCGGCAAGTCCTCTTCCTTTTTTTAACCTCGGCATGCAGCAAGGCAACTCCAAAAAAAAGATTGTGATTGTCGGCGGGGGCTTTGCCGGAGCTTACTGCGCTCAGGCCCTTGAGAAAAAACTATCGACTTCCGAAGCAGAGGTCGTGCTGCTGGATCGAAATAACTACTTTGTCTTCTCGCCGCTTTTAATTGAGGCTGGAATCGGCGATGTAGAACCTCGCCATGCGGTTGTATCAATTCGCTCGTTTTTGCGCCGCACAATCTTTCATATGGCGGAAGTCGAGCGGGTGGATCCCGTGAGTCGGCAAGTGTTCTACCGACTCTCTGGTGGAGCCGACCAGCATGTGATCGAATACGATCATCTCGTAATCGCGAGCGGCAGCATTCCCCGAATGCCTGATGTGCCGGGGCTGATTGAGCATGCACACCCGCTGAAATCTTTAATCGATGCTGTTGCTCTCCGTGACCGGATCATTCAGTTGCTCGAGTGGGCAGACGCCGTTGAGGATCCGCAGGAGCGGCAACGCCTATTACACTTGGTGGTGGTTGGAGCTAACTATACGGGGGTTGAGGCGGCAGGTGAGTTTCTGGCGTTTATGCGGCGAGTCGCCAGAAAATTTAAAAACGTGCAAATTACAGATTGCCGCGCGACGCTTTTTGAACTTTCTGATCGGATTTTGCCGACCCTTGATGAGCGACTTGCCAATTATGCAGCTCGCGAATTATCAAAGCACGGGACGACGATCCGCTTGAAAGAGTCGCTCTCAGCGATCGAATCGGACCATTGCCGCACTTCCACCGGTGAGCGGGTTGAGACCGAGACGGTGATCTGGTGCGCTGGAATCGCGCCGCCGCCGCTGGTGGCGGCAAGCGGATTGCCGACCGGTCCACGGGGATACATCGATTGCGAAAAAGATTTTCGGGTAACCGGTTTCGATAACCTGTGGGCGATTGGTGACTGCGCTTTGAATCCAGACAAGCAGGATCAGCCGTACCCGCCAACTGCGCAGCATGCGGTTCGGATGGGGCCCCATCTGGCGGCAAATTTGGCGGCGGTGCTGCGGGGCGGTGCAACGCGACCGTTTCGATTTACGATGCTCGGATCGCTGGCCGCCCTCGGCGGACACCGTGGAGTGGCCCGGATTTTCGGACTCGATTTTTCTGGTTGGACGGCCTGGTTTTTATGGCGCACTGTGTATCTGCTCAAAATGCCCGGCTGGGGGCGACGCTTGCGGGTCGCGGTCGACTGGACGCTTGATTTGTTCTGCTCTCGAGATGATGTACAGCTCGGCGTGCATCAAATCCGCGCTCGGCAAGGAAACTCCGCGGAGAATCAATCTTCTGCGGAGGAATTCTAACCATTTGCAGATTTTCACGGTGGAAACTGTTGAAAAGCATCCCGGGAACCCCCAGTTAAGGTGTACCGCCTGGATTGATTATGCCGATAAGTCCGACTGAGCCTGCGCGCGGATTTTGCGCGGCAGAAGACAGCAGTGCTGTCGGCGGGACGTTTAGAGGGACTGCAAAATTGGCTTTGATGAATCCTGATTGTCGAATCATCGCCTGCGCCGCATTGATCGCCGTGTGCGTATGCGCAGTGCTCAGTGTACCGCTGCATTGCGCTGCGGAGGATGGTGTTCACATGCAGCGGTTGCCACCGGTGGCGACCCCGTCAGACATGGTTGATTGGGATCGCGAGGCAGCGGCGATGGTCGATCGGCATCTGTCCGACAACTCGCCCAATTACAATCTTGCTTCAATGCAACCGCAACAATCTTCGCAAATGCAGCGGCAATCGAGAGGCAATGAGCGTTACCCCTGGAATCGAGCTCGGATCGGCAGGCCATCCCAGTCGGGCCAATCCGCGGCCGAGGAATATACCGCACGAATCGGTGAGGGACCAGCGTGGTTGGGCGAGATGGCACCTTACATGCTCACCGGTGACCGCGAGGGGGTAGGGTTCCATGGCCTTCTGGAGGTCGATGAAATTTATGACACGAATGCAGTGGGATTGGTTCCCAACAAAGGTGTGGTTCGAGAGTTTGTAACTTCAGCTATACCTGTTACGGGAACTCCGGCATCAACGCTGTATCCGCGTGAAGTGATCAGTCCCAATCAAACCCAGCTTGGCGTTTGGTTTGAGCAACCGACCAATCTTGCGAGATTTCGCGCATACACACTAATGAATTTATTCAAAGAGGTGGATCGGACCGCCTTTCAGATCTACAAGGTGTATGCCAATTATGGTTGGTTCAAAGCAGGAAAAGATTACACAGTCTTCTTTAATCAGTCGGCAGCCCCTGATACCATCGATTTTGAGGGACCCAATGCCATTCCATATGTGCGGACACCGCAACTCGTGCTGAACATTCCGTTCGAGTCGCTCGGTCTGGGAGACCATCAGGGGCTAGTGTTCGGTGTTGAACACATGCCGGGTGAGCTCACACTTCGTGAAACTCCGGCCCCTACATCGCCTCCCGCCCCTGCTCAGGATGAATACGTTTCGGTTAACCAGATGCCGTCAATCATCGCAAAATATGTTTACACGCCTGAGCGTGCTCATATCGAAGCAGCCGGTCTGTTCCGCAGATTAACCGGTTCGGGCCCGGGCTACCGCTCAACCAGCTATGGTTACGGCATGGCACTCAGCGGAAAGATAGCCACCTGGGGTAAAAACAACCTGATCCTCGCCGCACAAGGCGGCCAGGGCATTGCTGCCTACAGTCAGGACTCATCCGGGTTGGGACTCGATGCAGCTCCTGCTTCCTTTAATACCACGGGACCGGGTGGACCTGCACGCGGCCCGCTAAAGTCTGTTCCAATCTGGGGTTCGTGGGTCTCCTATCAGCATTTCTGGACCGACAAACTGCGTTCGACCGGCACGTTCAGTGTGCTAACGGTGAATGACCAGTGGGTCAGCGACAAACTGACTCCCGTTAATGACATCGAGGACGGGGCGGATATCAGTTTTTATGGTCGATTGCTACAGGCTCGTTACGCGAGCATCAATCTGGTCTGGTCCCCGAACCCAACCTTCACCTTAGGCATCGAGTACATGTATGGTCATCGATTTATCACCGGCAACAGTATACCTACGAGCGAAGGTGCCACATCAAACAAGGGCCAAGCCAATCGCTTGCAGGCCTGCGTTCGCTGGAATTTCGACCACAAAACAAATTTCCGTAAGTAATCTGTTCGCGGAAACTCATCTTTCTCCCCTTTCCGCAATTTACTATGCTCCGCTGCTGGCGAATGTATCGTCGCATCTCTTCGGATTCACCGAAAATTGATAAAGGGAATGTCATGAAAAAGCTGATTTTTTTAGCCATCATCGCCTTTGGCGTTTATCTGTTATGGGGTAATGTCGAAACGAAACAGGAAGAGGGGAACGTCAATTTTTCAGTAAACAAAGAGGGTGTCGAGCAGAAGCTTGAATCGACGGGGAACGAGCTTTCGAGTAAAGCTAAAGCATTGGAGGAAAAGTTTAAAAAATAGACTTCGCAGTCATAATTTACTCGTTTGTTCGATCTTCTCTTCTCGAAGCGGTTCTTGCCGATTGGTGTCATCATGCCAGATTCGCCCCTGCAGCATGTCGACGAGGAGTTTCGCAGGATCCTCAAGTTGCTTAACGGACCGGCTCACACGCCGGTCCACCAGTTGACTCCAGCGGCCGCCCGCGCTCAGGCCGAGTATCTTTTCCAAGGCCCCTCGGTACAGGCCGTCGGCAGGCAAGATGATCTGGTCGCGCAGACAAATGCTGGAGATATTCCATGTCGACTCTATCACCCGCAGCCCGGCGAGCGTTTGCCGCTTTTGGTTTATTATCACGGTGGTGGGTGGGTTCTCGGTAATTTGGACTCGGCTCACGGATTAACCGCCAGTCTTGCCGCGCGCTCGGGTTGCGCGGTCCTCTCGGTGGACTACCGTCTGGCCCCGGAAAATCCGTTTCCTGCGGCCGTTGAAGACGCAATGGCAGCCCTTGAGTGGGCAACCGATTCGGCCGAAAGTCTGTCGATTGATAAAACGCGGATTGCTGTCGGTGGCGACAGCGCAGGTGGAAATCTAGCAGCTGTCGTCTCGATTCTGGCGCGAGATGCGGGCGGCCCTGCAGTGCAGTATCAATTGCTCATCTATCCTGCGACCGATGCTGCCTGCAACACGCGATCCATGGACCGTTTTGCTGAGGGCCTTGTTCTCGAGAAAAAAGATATGTTTTGGTTCTGGAGCCATTACTGCGATGACCGTTCGGTCCGCGAAAACGATGTGCGGGCTTCGCCGCTTCGAGTGGCTGATGCCGGGGGGTTACCGCCGGCCTACTGCCTGCTTGCGGAGCTAGATCCACTGATTGATGAGGGGCAGGCCTATGCCGATCGGCTCGAGGCGGCAGGTGTGGCGGTCACCTGCCGGCGTGTTCCAGGGGCGATTCACGCCTTTCTTGGTTTTTGGCAGGTTTCCAGCCTGGCCGATCGGGAGCTTACGCTCGCTGCCAAAGCGGTCGCGGCAGCGCTGGGTTAAGATTCTTAGTGGGAAACTTAGGGCGAGAATCAAGGGCCTTTTTAGGCTGCGTCACAAGCTTGAAAATCGCTATTGGCCGATTTTCATCTTTGATTTCTAATCACCCTCACAAGCGACAACCACTCGCGGTAAAGACCATCAATGTTAGACAAGGAGTGTTGGATTATGGCCCCTACTACGACCTGGAGGTGTGGGACCCCTGCGGTGTGCACTGCAGTTATTTTAATTGCTATCGTATTCATTGCAGCGGTTTCAGAAGCGCAGATCGTTTCTCCAACATTCGATCGTCCTGTTGAAAAGACCGTGCAACCAGTTCCGGTACCGGCAGGTGCCGGGATCAACACGCCGGCAGCTGCACCGATGCAAGTGAACCCTGGTGTGGGACAAACGCGTCAAGATCTGATCATCGCTAATGCGACGTCTGTGATAGAGGAATTTGTCTCGATGCGTGTGCGAAAAATACCCACCAAGGTGTTTCACGAAGCGCAGGCAATTGCCATTATACCGAACGTTATCAAGGGCGGATTCATCGTCGGCATTCGTCACGGGATGGGAGTTTTGCTGCCCAAAGCACCCAATGGTGGTTTCGCTCCGCCGCGGTTTGTTTCTCTAACTGGTGGAAGCGTCGGCTTTCAGGCAGGAGTGCAGTCGACCGATGTGGTGCTGGTTTTCCGCACAAAACGATCGGTTCAAAACTTGATGCACGGGACCTTCACCCTCGGTGCCGATGCGGCGGCTGCGGCGGGGCCTTTCGGACGTCAGGCGAGTGCCGCAACTAACGCACAACTCAACGCTGAAGTCTGGTCTTACTCCAAAAGCCGAGGTGCGTTTGTCGGGGTGTCACTTGACGGATCGGCGCTGCAGGTTGATAACTATGCCGATCAAATGTATTACCACACGGCGACCGGACTTCCGGGCGCTTCGTGGCCGACGTCTGCCTACCGTCTGGTCAGCGTGCTGGACAGCTATCTAGGCATTTCCCCGACTACGACCCCGGCCATTGTGCACTCCGCACCTGCCGCGGCACCCGCCGAGCTCTCACCGAGCGTTCCGTCGCAGGAGGCAATTCGCGGACAACTTGCTGCCACCGCACCGCATTTGTATGCGGCGTTACCGGATGAGAAATGGCGGGCGTTTCTTGCTCTGCCCCAATCCGTCTATTACGAAAATCAGCCGGTCGATTCGACAGAGCTTCAGACATCGCTCTCCCATTTTGATTCAGTGGCCAGCACGCCACAGTATCACCTGCTAGCGAGCGAGCCTGTGTTTCAGAAGGTCTATGGTCTGCTGAAGCGCTACACGGCAAGTGCAACCGCCTCGGGTCTGAGTTTGCCCCCACCGCCGGCACCTTCAACGGTGGCACCACCGGCTGCAGCTAGTGTGCCGACGCAACCAGTGCGCTAGTCGCGGGGATCGGATCGCTTGGGCAAGAGCAGACGTAATTCGGGCCTGTTTACGCCCCGAACTACCACGCAGGCATAAAATGCGGGTTTCGGGATGCACCGAATTAGATTCTGGGGGACGCACAGATTTGATGATTTAGGGTGCGGCGGGATCCTGTCACGTGCTGCCCGCGACCGAATTCCATGGTAATCACCACAGCGAGATCAAATTTCAGCCAGTTTTTCTTTGACATGATGATAAGCGAGGCCACCTCTGATGAAAAACGAACGTTTTCGACGCATTTGGATTATGCTTTCCGCGTTCGGAATCATTTTTGCCACCCTGTCATGGTTCCATGAAGCGGTCCTCAGCGGCAACGCCATTCTCTGGAAAGGACCTCTAGCCGTCCTGCTTGGGTTTGGTCTTTACTTAATTTTTGTTGATCGAGTCTGATGCGATATAAAATTTTTCGAGCAGCGTGGCGTGCTTTGGTATGATGGAAGCGAGCAGTGATGTCTCAAATCAAAGCGTCCAACGATGAGATCGCGAATGTATCCTTCAAACGCGTCGAGTGCCGACGATCAGCACCATGAGAATTCGAGGCGACAGGACGGGGAAGGTGGTTCGCCCGAATCGATCGACGAGACAGTTGATCCTCACGGTGAAACCAATTCGGAATCAGCTGGTGCCAGTCTGAAGCACCCTGAAGACTGGGTGGGACGGACCATTGCCCGCTATCAAATTGTCCGTGTGCTGGGAGTGGGCGGCATGGGCATGGTCTTTGAGGCCATTGATACCGCGATCCAGAGGAATGTGGCCCTCAAAATTCTGCCCATGGAATTGGTCCAGGAACAGATCGCTCGACAGCGATTTCTGGATGAGGCGAGGGCGGTCGGAAAGCTCAGTCATCCTTACGTCGTAGTGCTGCATGAGATCGGTTCCGATGCAGACGTCCACTACATCGTAATGGAACTAGTCCGGGGAGGTACGAGCGAGCAATATTGTCGCCCCGATGCCATGACCTCGGTAGAGCAGGCAACCAAGATAATCCGACAGGCAGCGGCCGGGCTTGCCGCGGCACACGAGGCAGGCATTGTCCATCGTGACATTAAGCCTGCCAATCTGCTGCTCGATCCGCAGGGCAATGTGAAGGTGACCGACTTTGGGCTTGCAAAACGCGTGTCCGATGAGGACCTTGGCATCACTCGCGATGGACAGATTATTGGCACGCCAAGTTATATCAGCCCTGAGCAGTGCGAATCCCGACCCGTCGATGCTCGCTCGGACGTCTATTCTTTAGGCGCCACATATTACGCGTTACTCACCGGAGAGCGGCCCTACGCGGAAAAGACCAGCGTGGTTACCGTGATGTTTGCCCACTGTAATGATCCACCGCCCGATCCCCGCAAAAAGAATTCAACTGTACCCGACGCTGCGGCAGCGATTGTAGAGCGGGCCATGGCCAAAAATCCTAGTGATCGTTTTACCACCATGGAAGAGATGGAGAACGCACTTTCCGAGGTAGCAGGAGGACTCGAGGGAAGTTTGCCAACGAGATTTCCGGATTCAAAAAACACTCGGCCCGTGGCGCCTCGGCGGATTGCTAGTCTGCGATTGTTTGTAGGGTTGGCCTTTGTGCTGGCCATCGCGGTATCGTTCGGACTTTTTCTTTTTCGTGGTCCGACAGTGCCGGTAGGAGAACCGATCAAAGTGGGCGTCTTGCACTCGCTCAGCGGCACGATGGCTGATAGCGAGCGACCAGTGGTCGATGCGACTTTGCTGGCAATCGAAATATTGAATCAGAACGGAGGGGTGTTGGATCGCCCTGTGGTACCGATTGTCAAAGATGGCCGCAGCCGCGCCAGTCACTTCGCCCAACAAGCTGAACAACTGATCCGCGAGGACCAAGTGGTCACTGTCTTTGGCTGTTGGACGTCGGAAAGTCGAAAAACCATCGTTCCAATTTTCGAAGATGCGGATCATCTCCTGGTCTATCCAGTGCAGTACGAGGGAATGGAGGAGTCTCCGAATGTGATCTACCTCGGTGCCGCACCCAACCAGCAGATTCTACCGGCTATTGACTGGTTGTATCGGGAGAAACAGAAACGAAAATTTTTCATTGTAGGTTCCGACTATGTGTTTCCGCGGATGGCTGCAGAGGTGATAAAAGATCGTCTGAAAACACTGGGTGGAACAGTCGCAGGCGAGGTCTTTGTGCCGCTCGGCACACGCAATGTTCAACAAGTGGTGGATGCCATTGAAAAAGCGGATCCCGATGTGATTTTAAATTTGATCAACGGTAGTACCAACGTTGCGTTTTTTGAAGATCTCCGCAGTCGCGGTATCACGCCCGAAAAAATTCCCTCTATTTCTTTCAGTGTCGGAGAATCAGAGTTGTCACGGATGGATCCTGAATCAATGGCAGGCGACTACGCGGCCTGGAACTATTTTCAATCGATTGACACGCCTGCGAATCAGAATTTTGTTGCGACTTATAAGGCCAAATATGGTCCTCATCAGGTGATCACCGACCCCATGGAGGCAGCATACGCTGGGGTAATGCTCTGGGCCGCGGCCGTGACCGAAGCGGGAAATACTGAACCGGGAGCCATCCGACGTGGGCTTCGCGGTGTTCGGGGGCAAGGTCCCGGGGGCGAAATGCGAATCGATCCTGCCACCCAGCACGCATACCGCAAGCCGCGGATCGGTAAAGTTCGTGGCGACGGGCAGTTTGACATTGTGTGGGAGGCCGAGCAGTCGGTGAAACCCGAGCCTTATCCTGAATCGCGTAGGGCGTCCGACTGGCGGGCGGCGCTGCATGATTTATACCGGGAGTGGCAAAACCAATGGTCGGCACCATCGTCGATGACCGGCGAGGGCAAAAATTAGATTGCCTCGGATGCACGATTTAATCAGCATCAAATACCTTGCCGATGCGTGCGATCGAGATCGGTTCGGCGGGAGGGTAAAGATAAGCCTGCAGGCCTGATGACAGAACAGATTGACAGATGTCGGTAAAATACAAACTGGAAATCAGTGCGGTCGTGATTGCGTTGGTGATCCTTGCGGGCATCGCCACGATCGTCGTATTGTTTTACGAGGCATCGAGTGAAAAAACACCCTGGCAACCTTTCGTTCTTGATCCGCCCGAGTATCCAGGGCAATCCGTTGCCCTGGAGGATGAGTTTTATTTGAATCGTGTGCAGCCGATTTTGAATCGACGATGCATCGCGTGTCACGGTTGCCTTGATTCACCTTGCAACTTAAAACTGACCTCTTATGAGGGTGTGATGCGAGGTGCGAAGGGTGAAAATGTGGATGATCCCCACTTATTCACCGAAGAGCCAATCCGACTTTATGACGCTCCGTCACTTCAGGCCTGGCGTGAGCGCGGATTTTGCAGCGTGATCGACCAGACTGGCCCGGCTTTGGAACGCCCCCGTCAGTCAGTGCTCTACCGGATGGTTTCAGCCGGGGCGGAACGGAATCTTCCGCTTTTCCCGTTAGGTCCGCTAAAACCGGTTTATACAAAAGCCGATGCACACTTATGCCCATGTGGTGAGGAGATAAATGACTATCTGAAACAACGACCCTCTGCGGGTATGCCTTTCGGACTGCCGGGGATCTCGCAGGAGCAACTTGGAATCTTTTCGAGGTGGATCATCGCCGGGGCACCTGGCCCCACACGCGCTGAAATGGCTGCCCGAAGCAAGCCCTCCAAGCCAGAAATGATTGATCGTTGGGAAGCGTTTTTAAATCGCTCAGATCCCCGATCGCCGCTGATCAGCCGCTATATTTTTGAGCACATTTTTCTAGCCTCAGTCCACTTTGAGCGCGCGCCTGGTGAATTTTATAAATTAGTACGCTCGGTGACGCCACCAGGCGAATATCCGATCCAACGTATTATCACCGCACGACCGTTCGACACGCCATATCTGCCGGGTGTGAAAAAGTTCTACTATCGTCTGCAGCGGGTTACATCCTCCTATGTGCAGAAATCATTTTTTCTCTGGTCGATTAACGATCCGATGCTTGCGCGGTTGGAGGCCTTGTTTTACGAGTCTGAATGGGCCGCCGATGGCGTGTTGAATCCCGGCTACGAAAGCCACAATCCGTTTGAAGTCTTCGCGGCTATTCCGGCAAAAAGTCGATCATTATTTCTACTTGAAAATTCGAAGCTTATTGCCAGCGGCATGATTCGAGGCCCGGTTTGCGTCGGCAATCTAGCGACTTACGCGATCAAAGATTATTTCTGGGTATTTTTTGTGAATCCCGACTCTGATCCTTCCGTGCTTCAACCGGAATTGGGCCTCAAGAGTTGGAAAGATTTCATGAGTTACACGGTGTGGGGCGATGCGGCCTACGAAAAAGCATATGCCAACACACTTGGTAGCTATAAACCTCAGGGCTACTCGATTGACGATATCTGGGATGGTGAAAAGCAGAATGTAAACGCTTGGTTGACGATCTTACGCAATGAAACCAACGCCACCGTGTTGCATGGTCGCAAAGGGGGCATTCCTCCCACCTTCTGGCTGATTGACTACAGCGGTTACGAAAGACTTTACTATTCTCTGGTCGCGGAATACCGATATTGGGGTGGGGAGCAATCGAAGATCGCGACCTGGGAATTCATGGGCTATTTGCGCCAGGAATTTGAGGACAATTTTCTGCGACTGCTTCCTGAAAAAGATCGGTCGCCATACCGAAATCGCTGGACACGCGGAATCGGGCGGGAACTTCTTTTTACTATGCCGTTTCCCGGTGAGACTGCGAAAAGTGACGTTTCGATAGTTTCTCGAGATCCGATCTCGCAAATCTTAACTCTTATTCAGGAGCATCTGACGGATCAAGTGAGCGGCCCGGCTGATCCGCTTAACAGCAACTTACTTGGAGGTTTCGATTTAGATGCACCGATTCAAACTGTTTCAGACTGGGAACGGGCATTGAGCGAATTGACGATGCGCGCCGGCGACTCTTTTACCCCGTTTTTGCCGAGCGTCACCTATCTCAGGATTCGCTTCGAAGATCGTTGGGAGGTTTACACGCTGATCGCGAATCGAAGTTACGCTTTCAATAATGTGATTTTTGATGAAAACGGAGCGCGTCAGCCGAAGCTCGATACCCTCAGTGTTTATCGAGGGCTGGTCGGGGATTTTCCAAACCTTTTCGTAAGTCTCTCGGCCGAGGATGCGAGCGACTGCCTGTTGCAGTTGCGGGGTGTGGACAGTGCCGAAACGTGGCAGCATTGGAAAGAAAAATATGGCACATTGCGAAACAGTCGCCCGTTTTGGTCGGTGTTCGATTGGTTCACGGATTGGAATTTTGCCAACCAGTCGCCACGGGCAGGACACTTAGACTTACGTTATTACAACTTTCTAGACTCAGATTTCTAGGGGCGCTTGCCCCAGTCTGTCCGAGGTGGTAACTGCCCTCCGAGCGCTCTTAACGCAGCGCGGACATCTCCATCGGTAGAGAGGCGATTGTACACGCGGGGTGAAAAATTATTGACCTGCTTGAGATACCAAACACCCGGCTTAGCCTCGTAAAGTCCTGCTTGGCTGAGTACAAGCTGCGCTTGGTTTTCAGCCGCGCTGGGTGTCGCCGGCTTCGGTGACGGGGGGGCAGGGGGGGTGGCTGTCGACGGCGGGTTGTCGGTTAATTGTGGTGCATTTGATGTAACAGCGGTTTCTGGTTCCTGGTTTGGTTGTGAAGGACTTGCATCAGTGGGGGCAGCTTCTTCAGTGCCCTTGCCTCCCACAATTTGCCCGCTTGTGTCCGCATGGTGCAGTACATAGCCGGCAAAGGTAAACGAGAAGATAAAAAACAGCAATCTTCCGATCGATCGCCAGATCTTATTTCCGAAAGATGCCAAAATTAAAATTACCGATCCCAACAACGCAATCCACCAAAAATTATTTTCGGGATTTTCTAGAGCAGGTGCTGAAAAACCGGTGGTCAGCCAAGACGTTGTGGCAGCAGTGATTAAGATGCCTGCATTGAGTGACAGGCAAAGTGTGACCATTAATTTTCTAAATCTACCGATAGAAAAAAAAGTAACGAACGCAAATGGCACTAAACTCAAGGCAAGAACCAGCGGGAAATATTGTAAAATCGCAATCGCAAAATCCGGGCTTTGCCATACTTGTTCCCAGGTTTTTAGGATGATTCTCAGTTGTTCCATTTGAATATTTCTTTTGCGGGTTTCGTATTTTTCTAGATAGTGGCTATTCTCCAGCAGCCATTGCAAGAGCAACTTTTTCCATTTCCTGTTCAGGCATGTGCGTGAAGGCTTGATCACGAAGCCAGGCCGCAATGGGACTGTGCAGTTGGGTGAGCCGGCTCATCCGGCGTCCATGCTTGACGATTTCTTCCGTCCGATTTTTCCGCGAATTTTCAAAATTTTTCAATGCCTCTGCAGTTGAGCTTGCCTTGCATAAGAGTGCTGCCAGTTCCGCGGCATCCTCGATCGCCATGTTTGCACCCATTGCCGCAAAAGGAGTGGTTGCGTGCGCTGCATCTCCAAGCAAAACGACGTTGCCGCGTTTCCACTCTTGAAGCGGTGCAATATCATAATAAGCGTGCTGTACGATGGCCGTCTGGGGTGTCGTTTGAACAACAGCATGAACTGGGGAATACCACTTTTCCAGGCGGGAAAGAATTTCATCCAGTGATTTTTGGCTCTCTTCGCTGCCTTTCCAGGTAAGGTACCAGCGGATTTTTTCTTCACCCACATCGGCGATTCCGGCTTTGCCTCCGCGACCCCAGACGTCAACGTGCGTATGCGGTGCTAGGTCACGATGCGTAAAACGGGTGACGCCGCTGGCTCCACTGTAACCGGAATAGCGTAGCGGAATCTCCCCGGCTACGTGTTCGCGGACTATCGAGCGGATTCCATCGGCTCCAACCACCAAATCCGCTCGGGTGCGTTCGCCGTCTTCAAATTCCAGTTCTACTGAATCGGCGTGCTCGCGGATCGCCGTGCAAGCGCGACCGGTTTTAAGAGTGTGCTCGGGTAGTTCAGCCAGGATTGCAGCAAGTAAATCTCCGCGACGGATTTCATAACTCGGTGCGCCTAATTTGCGCGACGCGTCGCCGACCGGCATTATTGCGATCAAGTCTCCTGACTGATTACGGATTTCAGTTGTCTCAATTGGGTTGCCTGTCCGCTCAACGTTGACGCCTAAATCGATCAACCTTGCTATTGCGTAGGACCAAAGCGTAAATCCTGTTGCCCGTCGTTGAAAACTTCCATCCGCCTGAAGCGTGTGCTGCTCGTAGACCGTGGATGCGATGCCCGCCCGGTGCAGCGCCAGAGCCAGGGTGAGTCCCCCGATGCCGCCACCCACGATGACCACTCTGCCCGGATCATGCATCGTGTCTTTCCTGATTGCAAACGATCTTGTCCCGAAAAAATTCGAACGCCGCCTCAGTTTAAGGTTTGACTGTCTCGACGACCACCGCCCGCTTTTCGCTTTCCAAATTTCCTAGTTGAATCAAAACGAGACCGCCCGCTATAAAAAGCACGGCGATGGATGCGACGCCCCACCTCGGGCTACCGGTTACTCGGGTGACGATGGCCATCGCGAGCGGTCCGAGCAGGGCTGCGTACTGCCCGAGCATATTGTAAACGCCAAAATAGGACGCGGTGCGATCCGGGGGAATCAACAATGAGAACGTTGAACGGCTGAGTGCCTGAACACCTCCTTGCGCACAGCCGACCAAAAATCCCAATAGATACAGACTACTCACGGAGTAACCAAAAATATCGATCGGCGCGGTCGGCATCACCGCGGCATAGCCGACGGTGACCAAATACAGTGCGATGCCCGCGAGCAAGAAAGGACGGGCACGGTGCTTGCCGGCCAGATACGTCACAAGCAATGTGCTGGGCACGCCTACGAGTTGCGCAAGAATTAGTGTCCTCAGCATAGTGCCGGTTGAAAAACCTAATAATTTTCCATAGTTGCTTGCCATCGAGATTACCGTGTTGACGCCGTCGATGTAGAGCCAATAAGCAATAAGGAAAAGAAGTACCGACCGGTTCCGAAGGATTTCCCTCAGCGTCCGTCCGAGTCGACTGATACTCTCAGTGACAGGAATCGCTGACTGCGGGCGATGGGGTTCGTGGACCAGCAATAGCAGTGGCAGTGTGAAAACGAGCCACCACAGTGCGGCCACCAGAAAAGCAAGGTGGACAGCGGCCGTCTCGCTTGCCAGACCGAGTGCAGCAAAGTTCCTAACCGCCAGGACGCTCGCGACGAAAAGAATCACACCCCCGAGATATCCCATGGCAAAACCCAATCCCGAAATGAAATGACGGTTTTCCGATGGACTCACGCATGGCAGAAGCGCATTGTAGGCGATGAACGCACCATAGTAGCCGATCGTGCCGAACACGAAGATCGTCCCTGCCAGTGGCCAATTGTTACGACCGACCATAATCAGCGCGCAGGTGCAGCCCATTCCGAATATGGCAAAACAAACGAGCCATTTTTTTCGACTTTGTCCGGTATCCGCGAACATACCGATCCATGGCGCTAAAATGGTACCGACAAGACTGGCGAGCGCAACTAGAATGCCATACCAGAAAGTTTCCTCGGCTGCCGGTAGATTCTCAGCCCAGTAGCTTTGAAAAAAGATAGGAAAAAAACCTGCCAGGATACTGAGTGCGAAAGCGCTTGCCGCCCAGTCATAGAGCGCCCAGGCGAATTCCTGCTTCGAGAGTCTTGCCATCAGCGCGCCCTCGAATCGGGTTCAGGTCACCTCTCGACAGTGCCCTGCGCATCGGGCACGACGGAAAACAATCACACGGGTGGACTGCGGTATAGCAAAGCGTAGAGCCGCCAGCAAGAGAGCCACAACTTGATAAACGCACTACGCATGTTGTAGCAGAGATGGTTTAACTACCGCCTCGCGGTATCTGCTGCTGAAAAAATCTCCAGATCAGTCTGTAGATACCACCCTCCTCATGATCGAATCCCCCATGCCCGTGGTCGTGCAGCCGGTAGTGAATGACTGTAGTATCATTTCGACCGCCGCGGTAAGACAACCGCAGGTTTCCGTCCCGCGTCTCTGTAATGTTGGGGGGGGCCTCGATGCCATTGTGACGCGCCCAGAGCCGAGAACTAACTTCAGCGGGCAGAAAGAGGTGGCCGGTTGGTGAATCGCCGCCATCGTAAGGAACAATCTTATCCCGATCACCGCTAATCTGTAACACCGAGACTTCTGGCGTCTGATCACCTGGAAGGTTCAACGCGTTAAGGTGGGAAACAATTGCGGCGATTGCCCTGAAATAATCCGTCTCGATGGCCAGTTGGTGCGCCATCCCTGCGCCATTAGAGACGCCCAAGACGAACGCTCTCGAAGTATCAAGCTGCCGATATTTTTTGAGCTGTTGCATGATCGCTGCGATAAATGCAATATCATCGGCCGTCGATGCTTCCTTACCTAGATTCCAACTTCGACGATGCCCTTCCGGATAAATTCCCACAAACGTTCCTTTGTCAATCAAAGGTTGCAGTGGTCTGAGAAAGTTGCTGTGGCGACCACCGTTTCCGTGCAGTGCGAATACGACCGGATACCGGACCTGTTTGTGAATCGAGTGCGGTGCGTGAATCAGCACCTGGCGACGGATTGTATTACCGCCAACGATTTGCGGCACTTCGATCCGCGTCACGCCACCGCGAAGATCTTTCAGTTCTGCTCTGGAGGGAAGTGCAGTGTTTGGAGAGCTGAAAGCGAAAAAAATTAAAACGAATGAGCGAAGACCATTAAAGAGAATGGTAGGCATGTATACGGGCAACTCACTGCGCGTTCATTTTACTTCGACGATCAACCGGTTCGAGAAGTGTCGCCTTCAGATAATCGCGGTTCATCTGCGAGACAAAATTGATACTGATTTCCTTCGGGCACTGCGCCTCGCATTCCGCATAGTTGCGACACGAGCCGAATCCTTCTTTGTCCATTTGCTCTACCATTTGTTTCACTCGGGAGTACCGCTCAGGTTGCCCCTGCGGGAGAAGTCCCAAGTGTGAAATCTTGGCGGCAGTGTAAAGCATAGCAGAGCCGTTAGGGCAGGCTGCAACGCATGCACCACATCCAATGCAGGTTGCCGCATCTAGCGACTGTTCCGCGACCTCAGGCTCAATGGGTATCGAGTTCGGCTCGGGTTTGGGCCCTGAGTGTAGCGTGACGAAGCCACCTGCCTGCATGATCCTGTCGAATGCGGTGCGGTCCACGATCAAATCGCGGATCACTGGAAAGGCTTCCGACCTCCAAGGTTCAATGGTTATGACATCGCCATCTTTATAGTGCCGCATGTAAAGTTGGCACGTTGTAGTTCCAGCGAGTGGACCGTGCGCCTTGCCGTTGATGACAAGCGAACACATACCACACACCCCCTCGCGGCAGTCCGAATCGAAGGCCACAGGCTCCTGGCCACTGTCGATCAGTTGCTCGTTAAGTACATCGAGCATTTCCAAAAACGACATGTCTTCTCGTACATTTTCAAGATCATACTCGCCAAAATGGCCTTTCGACTGACTATCATCTTGTCGCCATATACGCAGATGGAGCTTCATGTCTTGTAATTCCTCTGGGCGAGTGGAGCAGCCTCAAACTTAAGTGGCTCTTGATAGAGTTCTGCTTCATGATCTTCGCCTCGGTATTGCCAGGCCGAAACATTGGCAAAGTCGTCATCGTTTCGCAAGGCTTCGCCTTCGGGCGTTTGGTGCTCCTCACGGAAGTGACATCCGCACGATTCATCGCGATGCAGTGCGTCGCGACACATTAGGTTTGCAAAGTCATAAAAGTCACTCAGACGCCCAGCATGTTCGAGGGCTTGATTTACTTGGTCATCGCTGCCGGGTACCGACAGGTGTGCCCAAAACTCCTCCTTCATCTGTGGAATTTTGCTCAGCGCTTTCTCAAGTCCTTGCTTGTTGCGAGAGATCCCGCAATAGTCAATCATTAGCTTGCCCAGCTCACGGTGCAGAGAGGACGCGGATCGATTCCCGCGAATCGACATCAATTTTGAAAGTCCATCTTTTACCTCGCCCTCGACGTCCTTGAAATGTTGGTCGTCTGCCCCGATCTCACCACTGGGGTGACGACTGAGGTAGTCTCCTATCGTGGAGGGGAGTACGAAGTATCCGTCCGCCAGGCATTGCATCAGTGAACTCGCGCCAAGACGATTTGCACCGTGGTCGGAGAAGTTGGCTTCGCCAACCGCGAAGAGCCCTGGAATAGTGGTCATGAGGTTGTAATCCACCCACAACCCGCCCATGGTGTAATGCGGGGCGGGATAAATACGCATGGGAGTTTTCCTCGGATCGTCAGCCGTAATTCTCTCGTACATCTCAAACAGGTTGGCGTACTTCGCATTAACGACTTTTTTCCCTTGGTCATGGATAGCATCTCGGAAATCGAGATACACTCCATACCCTGTTGGTCCGACGCCCATCCCGCTGTCACAAACATCCTTCGCGTTCCGGGCAGCCACATCGCGAGGCACCAAATTTCCGAAACGCGGATAGCGTTCCTCGAGATAGTAGTAGCGATCTTCTTCAGGGATCTCACTTGGGGGCCGTTGGTCGCTTTGATTTTTCGGGACCCAGATTCGCCCGTCATTTCGAAGGGATTCACTCATCAGTGTTAGCTTCGACTGATGATCACCGGATGCGGGAATACAGGTGGGGTGGATCTGAACGAAGTTTGGATTGGCCATGGCTGCGCCTCGTTTGTAGGCTCGCCAGATGGCCGTTACGTTGCAACCTTTGGCATTGGTCGACAGATAATAGACGTTGCAGTATCCGCCCGTAGCCAGAACTACAGCATCTGCTGATTCGCTCCTTATTTGACCAGTAATTAAGTCCCGGTACACAATCCCCCGAGCCCTGCCATCGACAACCACCAAGTCCATCATCTCCGAGCGCGTGTGCATCTGAACCCCGCCATTACGGATCTGCTCGGCGAGCGACGAATTGGCTCCTAGCAGTAACTGTTGGCCGGTTTCGCCCCGACAGTAGAAGGTCCTCTGCACCAAGACGCCGCCGAATGAGCGGTTTGCAAGCATGCCCCCGTATTCCCGTGCAAATGGCACACCCTGGGCGACCGCTTGGTCAATGATTCCGGTGCTGCACTCAGCCAGTCGATAGACATTCGCCTCACGTGCACGATAATCTCCACCCTTTTGCGTATCAGTGAACAATCGAAAAACGCTGTCACCGTCATTGCGATAATTCTTTGCCGCGTTAATTCCCCCTTGGGCTGCGATACTGTGTGCACGGCGAGGACTATCCTGGAAGCAGAAGCAATGAACTTTATAACCCATGGCCCCGAGCGACGCTGCCGCAGCGCCGCCGGAAAGACCTGAGCCTACGACAATTATCTTGTAACGAGGCCGATTTCGCGGGCCGACCAAGCGGATGCTTTCGAGGTGACCAGTCCACTTATCTTCAATCGGTCCGTCGGGAATTTTCGCATCGAAGTCCATGAATTACATTACTCCGTCAGCGAGTTGCGTGGATTCGGTAGCGGGCGGTAACGGCATTAGACCGAGATAAAATAGAATCGGTACGGCAGCAAACCCGATGAATAGCCCAATCGAGCTAGCCGTTGCCAGTAAACGAAAGGTACGATTGCGATCAGGGTTGTCTAAGCCGAGCGTTTGAAAAAGACTCCAAACTCCGTGGTGAACGTGCAGCGCGAGACCAGCCATTACCAAAATGTAGAGACCGGCGAAAAACCATCGCTGAAATGCAAAGTACAGATTGGCGTACACTTTGCCCTCCACGAATTTCGCTCCACCGACGGTGCCGAATGTAAACTGGGCAAGATGAAAGACTACAAAGACTAACAGCAACGTTCCGCTGATCATCATCCAGCGTGCCGTGTTGCTAGCCTGAGAGTAACTATGCCTAGCGTAGTCTTTTTTCCTTGCAGAATGATTTTTCTTCGCAAGTACGATGACCGTATACACGTGAAGCACCAATGCGACTATTAGTATAATCCGGGCAATCCACAATAAAAAGCTGTATGGCACAAGCGGCTCACCGACCGTCCGCAAAAAGTGTGCATAGATGTCGATGTGAGGCTCACCCGCCGCGTCATTACCGGTGAAAACCTTCAAATTCCCCACCATATGACCCAGCACAAACCCATAGAGGATCAAACCGGTGATCGCTACAACCACCTTCTTCCCGAGAGAGCTTTCGTAAAGTGCCAGTACCCGCTGCATGGAAAATATCCGGTTTCACACAATTATAGTACGCTGACCGTCACAAGTCAGTTTTACCCTGGATTTTATATCGAATTAGACGTGAGACGGTAAGGGCGAATTGGCTGCAGATTTGACGCAACGTGCCATTCGATTTGCCAGGTGACGCGTTCCGCACAGCGAAGATGGATTACGCATCTAGTGGGACCGGGGCATGGCCCTCCGCACCGAGGTGCACGGTGACGTAAGTGATCGTGCCACGAGTCATCTCCACCGAATCGCCATCGCGGTCAGCGCTGACAACGACTTGCACCGATAAAGACGTTTTGCCGGTGCGGATGACGTTAGTGACGAAGCTGACAACGTCCCCCACATAAATTGGTTTGAGGAATTCAATTCGGTCAATCGCAACGCTGACTAGCGGTTTTTCCGGCGCGCCGGCGGACATGAGTGCATGACGAGCGCCGATCGCCCCTGCCTGGTCCATGTAGCTGAGAATCACGCCACCGAAGATGGTCCCGTGTGCATTGGTATCTCTGGGCATCATTAATGCTTTAAGTGCAAGGTAGGCAGCTTCAGAGACAGCATCCACGTTGGTCGCCCTTCAATGGAACCAAGATTTTAAGCACGGATTGCCGAGCCTAATTACTTTCTTTGCCCACCTCGACATTCGCACCTGGAGCGTCCACTTTTACGCCCTCACCGCCACCAATTTGCACATCGACACCGGGCGCCTCAATGTGAAGGGGGACCGGTGGCTTAGAGTCTTCGGGCTTCGCGTCTTGTTGGGCATTGCACCCGCCGAGTGCGATCAGAACAACAAAGATCAGTAGAAAAATTCGCATGTTCCCTCGTTCCTTTCAGGACCAACTTCGTTCTGCCTTAATCCGGATGGTGATGCTCCATTCCGGCTTTGCTAGCCTACTGTAAGTGCAGCCGTGTGGGCAGGCCCCCGGTGCCGATCATGACGGCGAGAATGAAATGAGCTATGTTGTGCGCATGGTACATTCGCGTTGATATTGAGGGCTTCAGATGGCAACAACTCCAGAACTTAAAGCCGGGCACCGCCTATTTCTAGATCGCTGGATGCGAAGGTTGTTGCGATTTGCCGGAACATTTAATCTCTTTGCCGGTCTGGGCATGATCGTGCTGTATCACGAGGGCTATCGGTTGTTCAGCATCGAAAAGCCCGAACTGGTGATGCCGCTGCAATTAACCGGCGTGCTCGTTATGCTTTTCGGCGTCGGCTACCACCGGGTAGCCTCGCGTCCGCGAGAAAACTACGACCTTTTGCTACTCGGTTTTTTGAGCAAGGCAGGGGGGTCGATTCTAGGTATTTATTATGTGCTTTGGGGCACGCTCCCTTGGTTCTTCCTGCCCTGTCTCTTTTTTGCCGATATTATCTACCTGCCTTTTTTCTGGATCATTCTCAAACGGATCAAAGGCATGCGACGTTATGAGGCAAATGGCGCTTCAGAAAACGGGTAAGCACGCATCAGGTGAGGTAGATATAAGCGATATAATTGATGCTTGCGGCAATGACATAGAAGAGAGGGAATGCCCACCGCGCCGCACGGTCGATCCGTTGTGCTTTAGTTTGCTTACCCCTACGCACCAAAGAGTGAATGTAAAGACTTTCCGGGATCGTGGCTGACATAATGATGAAAGAAAGTAGAAGCAACGCATCAGTAAAAGTCAGGTAGGAAATACGGGGCATGTTATCGATTATTAAAAACTGATAGGCGACGATCGTCAAAATACCGATAAAAGAAATGTTCAATCGATCGGCAAGAGATTCAATATCCATCCAGAAGATCGACCAGATCATCGACACGAGAATGAATAGTGGGCAGATGATATCCCAGACCACATGCGCGCTCTGACGTTGCATGACGATGGTGAGCTTGATCTGGGAAATTTCTTGTTTTTTCCCGAAATAGCGATAATATGTTTCGCCCTCCTCCATTTGTAAATGCTTCAGGTCCCATTCGGCGATATTCACATCGCCGTGTCGCTTCACATATTCATCTGTCGCCTGCCTAAGTCCATCGTTAATTTTCAGAACGACTTCCTCTTTGCGATTTCCAAACGGCACGATATACGCTCGCAGGCGTTGGATATCAAATGGATAGTCCTGCAGCGACATCGGCGTTTCCAGAAGCACATTCCGTTGCTCGGCGTAACGCACCATCCCATCCGGATACACTGTGAGTTTCACCGCGTTGTAATCACCACGGCCCACCTCGTTAAGAATGAGCAACTGCGGCCACCAACCCGTGTAGACCTCGGCAAACTGATACGGGCCTTGAAAAATCTTTTCTTTAGTGCCCTCCTTCTCGGCATCAAAGGCCAAACGAGGGTCATGCCAGACGGCAATCAAGATCATCTCGATTTGAAAGTTTTCATTGACCTCATCAAGGTCGATGATGTCCGCCACAAAGACCCCCACACTGACTTCGGTTGGAGATGCGGGCGGATTCGGCATGGCCGCGTTGATGGCATCAGCAACTGGGCAGGTAACGAGGCCTGCGAACATGATGATCAAAAAATGCCAGATTTGGTATTTGCGAAACATCAGTCTCAATCAATGCGTTCGAGGGTACTTCTGCCACATGACAGGGTGGTTGGGCCGATTGTTTCCCACAACCGCTTGCCCCGTCAAGATGGTTTCGCGGTTTGAGCTATGGATGCGTTTGTATTTATTTGTCCCGGTTATTTTCCTCCGTTGACTGGTCCTGATTTTCGTCCATTCGGACCAGGAGCCAGGTTTGTGTGTGGTCCGTGCCAAAATGCATGAGACATTCGGTTTGATCCTGGGTCAGATTGTAAATCCCGGTCTCGACCACGTTATCCGGCTTTCCCTCGACAGACCAGCACGCGCGTTGGGTTTCCTTAACGACCAGACCATGAACACTTTTAGTTCCGCCCGTTGCTGAATCGTGGTAGGTGCCTGCGATGGCTCCCGCGTTGTCGACGCTCAACTGAAAGAACATGTGGGGTTCTTCGTTTTTTTCGTGAACCAATGCGAAGACGCCCAGGCTCATCCACTCCGTGTTATCGCCCGCATTTTTAATCGCCTGTTCACCGGCTTCTGCGTATTGCTGAGCTTGTTCCGCATACTCGGTATCGGTCGCGACTTGCGTACCGTCATAATAGACATTGCCATCGTCGTAATAGAGATTGTCTCCGTAGATATAATTTACGTAGGGCACACTCCAACCAAACCAGTTTCCCAGGGCTCCCCACGTCGCCCACCGATAGGGTCGGTTCCATCGGTAGCTGGCCCAGTTAGGGTGCTCTTTCCAGAAATCCCAATGGGGATAATTCTTATCGATCTGGCTTCGGACCCGGTCACCACGCTCGGTGACGTTATTTTTAAGATTTCCTCGTGTCGCCGCATCAAGTCGTTGTGGACCACGATTCTCAAGGCCCTGTGCCGATTCTGGGCCAAGCAGCTTTCCAATTGTCGCCCGGTTTCCCTCACCACCACGGTTCAGAAAATTTTCCAAGTCGCTACGTGTCGGTGCGCCGTCGCGTTTTCCCGCCGCGCCGTTTGGTCGCTTCAGTCCATCGCGGTTGATTTGACTTCGATCAAATTTTTTACCGGCACCCTCCGGAAGATTGCCACGTGCCGATCCGTTGTCGCGACCACCCTGCGGTCCACCCCGGTTCAGGTCACTCCGTTGAACCCCACCAGGATTAAATTCTTTTTTCACCCCACCCCCTTTGTTGAAATTTCCCTTTTGGCCTGCGCCGCCACCGCGGTTGCCACCACCCTTGCCACCACCACCCCGCCGCTGTGCGACAGCATTGCTGGTCAAAAGGACTGTGAGGCTCACGCCAATCACAAACAGGGAGTGGGGGGTACGATGCAACATAGCCAGAGATCCTCCAAATCGACGGCAAAGAATTACGTTAGCAGCAGCATGTCAAAGTAGATTGTACCGCACGGACCTCAGACCGATAGAGTCATTGCTCGAATAAAGGTGCTGTGTTGCGTATAGTGGCACCTGTCGCGCGGGCCATTCAATTTGTTTTAACGCCTCGGCACGACGCTTCGAAGGAACTCGCCGCTCATTGTGTGATTCAGGACGATGTGCGTCGTCGCCTACCCAGGGCCAGCAATCCAATTAGCGTTAGCAGGCCCAGCAGCCCCGTCTTCGGCTCGGGTACGGCGTTGATAGAGGTGGGGGCGACGACCGCAGGTGAGCCAGTGAGATATTCCACTAGCTCCCGCGTCTGAATCACCTCGAACTCTGCGCCCGGACGGACAATGAATTCAGAAAATGCGTTGGTCTGCCAATCGGTGGGTGTGCCGTAAAGCAGATCGTATTGTGAATCGCTGTAGCCATTGTACCAATCGTATGTGAAACCGTGGCCTGTCCAGGGGAAGCCGCCGGTTTTGGTATTCATTTCCCACCAAAGATCGTAAAATGCAGTGGAGATTGCCCCGAAATTGTTATCGCTCGACCACAGATGCAAGAGTTGATCAGCAGGCAAACTGACATCTGTCCATCCGTGTGTCTCTAGGAAACTCTGCCAATCGATGCCGGTGAGGTTCACTATCTTTTTAAACGCGTCACTTCGAATCGAACTGATAACTA
>DLCF01000020.1:0-10299 GCA_002480485.1 Planctomycetaceae bacterium UBA7805 | reverse complement strand
CGCCAGGCAACCTGCTCCGGATCCGATAAGCGTCCACTTTCCGGGCCCCAAAATCCGTAGTCTTGCTTTTGCGAACTAGTCAGAAAGGGTCGCCGGTGCGTCACATCATAGGTGCCACCCGGCGCGACGATCGTATCCGATTTCCAACTTGACTGAACGCTCGTGCGGGCCATATCTTCCGCATTGATCCAGATATCGGCGACCCGATAAAAATTCCCGAAGCCTAGCTGGGTATTTGGAACGAGTTCGTTACCGAAAGCGCCGTTAAGCATGCCCAATGCAGCAGCAGCTCGGTTGTAGGGATTATTGCCACTCGTAAAATTTTTGCTTGCGTTGTCGATCCCTATGTCATAGTTTTCCAGAGTGGCGGCATCACTCGTCCATTGTCCATCGGCCGGTCCGCCCGCCGTCATGTAAGATTTAAGGTGCCCATATGGTGTCAACCATACCAAGCCATTGATAGCATTCACTCCCGTCGGGGTACTTTTTGCATAGTTGGTCGCCGCCTGTTGAAGCACGTAATTTTGGTGCAGATCATATTGTGAGTTGTGGCCCGCATACCCGTTGTCGAAGTCGTCGACGGTGTTGTAGAAGGTTGACATCTTGGCCTGGACCTTACCGTTGTGCATCCGGAATAAGTCAGGGTCCGCCGCTGCGACCTCCGCGGCGGTTGTCGGGATCGTGTAAAGGTGACTTGCCCGCTGCCCTGGGGCTGAGGGGTCAAATACGTAGTCGGGAGTTTTTGAAAATAGATTCGTATAATTTCGCTTAGGCAATGCCGAATCAGCAGTTGGCCAATAGTCGCCGCCTGCGATGAAGAACGCCGACCGCTGATAGTTCATCGAGACCCGTTGCGGGTTGAAGTTACCGGACGCGTCGTTCCAGTAGTCTTGCCCAGCAATTGGGGTGACAACGATGAAGCTTAGAAGCACCGTAATCGCCGCGGGTGCGTAACGAAGATGGAAACCCATGTACTTTGCCTGACCGATCGAAATATCTTACTCGCCAGCTGATGCGCAACAACTTCATTATACCAAGAAACCGTATTCGGGCTCACGGTTTGTCGAAATAAGGTTGATGCCATGGATATTGTTGGCGTCAGGTCTCCCGTAGCGAACCAATCCTCGGCGATGCAAGGAATTGGTTGGGCTTAGCTCCTCGATCGCAATCCCAAGCTGTCCGGTAAATTTAGTTTGCCGCTGCCGTTTCTTCGCGTCGTTTACGAGCAGCACGGAAAGATCGAACGCACGCGATCAGATACCCGATACACAGTGCAGTCATAATTGCGAGATTGACCTGAACAAAACTTTTTGCATCTTCTTTTCCGAGGGAGGGAATCAGCCGGCCACCGGCTGCGAGCGCACCGAGCAGCGCGACGAGCGCGGAAAAATGCATCAAGTGCTTGCGGAGCTTTTCATTCAATGCTGAACCAAAACCACAGAGAAGAATCGCAATGCCAAAGAAGGCGGGAATAAATGCGGTTACGCTCTTTGCTTCTGAGCCCATGTATCCGTAAAGACCGTTCCCTATTAATAAGATGCCGAAAATTGTAGCCGCATTGACCATTTTGATTGCCTCCCTGAAATTTATGAAATCGTTTCTGTGCTTGATTGTTGCTGTGCCGCTTCGTTTTAGTCAATTGGTGTTCCACGCACGCCGCAATTTGTATTATTTCCGCACTCGTGATTTTAACGTATCACGATCGGATACAGTCGACCGCGTATTGTACGGCGTCGGTCGCTGGATCTCGATCTGAGGTGACTCCGTGAACTTCGTGTTCGAACCCCGGAAACACGCTGTCAAAATCAGCAAGCAGTTTTAGGAATTCAATTAATTTTGGTGTTCGCTCACAATCGAACCGCTCCCCGGGCATAATTACAGGAATGCCTGGAGGATAGGGCACCACCATGACTGCTGCTACGCGGCCATCGATATTTTCGAGCGACACGCGGTCGACGTCTCCACGCACCATTGCACTGAACGCTGCACCGGGCGTCTTTGCCTGCTCGGGGATGGTGCCGTATACATCGGCCGAGATTGTAGCGGCATCACGCTCATAAAAAAATTGGTGCATTTCGCGGCAGAGATCTTGGATCCGCATATTTTTGTAACGCCGCTCATTTTTCAGGCAAAGATCCGGAAGAACATCCTCTAAGGCATCGTTACGGTCAAAATAGCGTTTAAAGCGAAAAAGTTCAGAAAGAAGCGTGCCCGATTTCCCACGACTGATGCCTATCGAAAACAAGACCAGAAATGCGTAGTTCCCAGTTTTTTCTACGACGATTCCTTGTTGCTGAAGAAACGCGCTGATAATCGCGGCCGGGATACCCATATCTTGCCAATTACCGGTGATGTCCAATCCGGGTGTCATCACGGTCACCTTCGTTGGGTCCAGCATGACGAAACGGTCTTGCAATCCGTCATATCCGTGCCAGTCCGATTTCGGATCAAGCATCCAAAAAGAAGAGTCCTTCGTCACATCACCACCCTCGGGGGCGCCTGCTGAGGCCAGCGGAGCAGTTGCATGCCGCATTCCTCGATGTTCAATCCCGGGAGGCTGAAACAGGGTGAACCACCAGTCTTTCTTTTGCTTGGCTTTGGCTCCGGCGATCTCACTCATTTTCCGACGGAAAGTCACCGCTTCTTCGATGGCATCCTGCAATAATGGTCGGCCTTGGCCGTGCTGCATCATTCGGGTGGCTACATCAAGCGATGCGATCAGACCATATTGGGGCGACGTGGAGGTATGCATCATAAACGCTTCGTTGAATCGCTCGTGATCGACCCTTCTGCTTTCGGCAACCTGCCGGTCACGGACATGAAGCATTGAGCATTGGGAAAGGGCTGCTAGTAATTTGTGGGTCGACTGAGTTGCGAAAACGACCGGGGCATCTGATGCCGACTCCTCTCCGTGCATGCCATAGCGGCCTGCATACACCTCGTGGAACCGTGCATATCCATACCACGCCTCATCAAAATGCAGATTCCGGGTAATGCCTGTGAGCGCGCTTTCCACAAAGGGTGCATCGTAGCACAGGCCATCGTATGTGGAATTAGTCAGTACGGTCATTGCCAACTGCTCGGGTCCGTCTCCTTCGATCAGCGGACTTGCCTTGAGTTTGGCACGGATCGAGGCTTCGGTGAATTGCTCGGCGGGAACCGGTCCGATAATGCCATGACGGTTGCGGGTCGGTACAAAGTAAATCGGAATTGCACCGATCATTTGGATCACTTGTTGCAATGATTTGTGGCAATTGCGGTCGACGAGCACAACATCGCCGGGGCAGACTCTACCGTGCCAGACCATTTTATTGGCGGTCGACGTTCCGTTGAGGACAAAATAGGTTCTATCTGACCCAAACGTTGTGGAAGCGTTGCGTTCCGACTCGCCGATTACGCTGCTATGCTCGTTCAATGATCCAAGCTCAGGGACGGAGATAGAGAGATCGGCACGAAAAACGTTCTCGCCATAAAAATCGAAAAAAAGTTTTCCGGCAGGACTTCGCAAAAAAGCGACCCCTCCCATGTGTCCCGGTGTGTGCCAAGCGTAATGATATTCTTTGGCGTATTCGGTCAAGGCGCGGAAGAAGGGCGGCATCAACAGGTCGTGGTACCGCCGGATATTCTGATGAATTCGGCCAGCCATAAAATCGGGCGTGTCTTCACTGATCCAGATATACCCGTCAATCAAGCCCAGAATGTCGCTGGGGATGCCCTCGACGCCTAGGCGATCGGTGGCAAGTAATACAGGAATGGTGTGATTACGCGAGCGAATGGATTCGATGAGCAGTGTGACAAGTAGGCGACCATCGTCCCGTTTCTGGGCCAAATCCCAGTCCACGACAACGCAGCCGATACCCGGGTCGGCTAAAAAACGCTGCCAGCCATCCTCATAGGTAGTTGCCGTGACGGTTTCGACGCCACGTTCACCGATTGCATCGACGATGGCCCGGAGCGAAGATCCGGCAGCGGAGTCATCGTGAAATTCATCATCAATAATTAAAAGTCGCATCGACATTGGAGGGCAACCGGGTTGAGTGATCAGGTGCCAGAGTAGCCGCTTCCCCAACATCTTAGCAGGAACAGAGACCATTCCTACCGGACGATGCAGTGTCAGCGTTGATAAGCGTTGGTAACCCGTTGCATCTGCTCTAATGTAAAGGTGGGTAAAGCTAAAGATTGCAACGGATATCAAGGGGCGAAAGATCGAATCCATGACGATGCTCGCTGCAACAGACCAGGGGTCCGAGCCGCCCGTCTATTTAGAAACTGAAAATTCCAGAGAGCGGTTTGGGATGGTCGGGCGAGATGTGCACGAGATACCTCAGCGTTTGAGCGGCCGTTACGCCCAGCGAGCGATCATCAGGCACGAAACGGCTAAACTAGAATCTATTTGCCAGTGACGGAAGCCTTGCCAAAAAATACACGATCCGGATGGGACGAAGTAAAAAACCGATCGGAACATTCGTAGATAAAGATGGTGTGTCGTTGCTTGAGCACGACCCGCGGAAAGGTTGCTTTGGCTTAAGTTTTTTATAGGGGATGACGGTGAGCAGTTGGTCTCGGGACACGCACACATCTGGGAAGCAGATGGGCAGTTTGGCCTGGGATAGAAAACAGAACACGAAAAGCATCAACCGAACATGAGGATGGCGAGTCTTGCGAGCGGTTGGGTATCCGTGCTCTTTGTTGGATTCATGGTTGGCCCACAATCTGTAATCCAATCACGGTTTCTTTCGGGGCTGATGAGCATCCCGCCGCAATCGGCAAGCGGCTAGAGATCGGATTCGGCAATATCGGCGACCGCAAGTCGGTGGCTGCCTTCGGTAAGATTAGCCATGAGGTGACAAGCACAGGGTCCAGGCAACAACCTTTGTCGTCGGGGTTTCGGAGGAAACTCAGCGGACCGCGACAATGTAGCAGACCCAACTCGGATTGCTTACCGCATCGTCCGCCCGGACCCAATCACCCGTATCGTTGCCATCCTCGTCTTCAATTTCCCAATAAACGTGGCTGTGGCTGAATCCGGCCTCGGTCAACAGTTCGCGGACCTCGGCCAGGGTCCAGAATCGCCAGTGATACTCAAAGGCACGTTTAAGCTTGCTGCCGTCCTTAAACTTAAAACTGATGTAGAAGCTCGCATCATGAGAGACCGGATTGAATGTTCCCTGCTCCCAGTGATAGGAGAACCCCTTTTTTCCTTTTTTTATCACGCGTTTGTCGATGTTGCCCTCTACGTAGCATTCGCCGCCCCCCATCATGTCCATGACCATGATGCTCTCGTCTGCCATGTTAGACCGAGCAATACGAAAGTAATTGAGTAGCTCGCTACGCGTCTTAAAGAGCCAGAAAGAGAAATTCTGCGCGGCCAACACGTCTACACGAGGACGATTCGTCTTTCGGACATCCTGTTGTAAGATCTGCACGCGTTTTTGCTCGCTCTTAGTCAGCTTTGTAAAGTTATGTTTTTGCCCCCATGCCAACGGCTCTGGGTCGAGATCGACACCGATCGCCGACCGTTTCCGATTGCCTCGGACCCACTCGCAACAGACTGCGAAGGTGCCGCAAAAATCCTCCCGCAACGTTTTGGGTTTCCGTCCAAACTCTTCCTTAAAAGCCTGAGTGAAAAATTCAATCTCATGCTCGGGAGATTGAACAGATGCCAGGTAGCACTCGTATTTGTCGGCTTTGCTTGCCAGAGTTTTTTTGTTCTTTTTTGCCATGGCAATACCTTTGTCGTAAAAAATAACGGTCTGAGGCTATTTCGGTGATCGCGTCGCTAGTCTGTTTACGAAATTGCGATCATCGCCTGATCGCCCGTTTGAGGCTTTTGGTTACCGTGTTTCATATTTTTGCCTAAACAGGTTCCCCCATATTCGCGAAAAAATCAGACAGCGCGATTGCTGTCGATCGAAAATGGGCCTTTCGTTTGGGAATTGATTGCAAAATGTCAACAGAATAGACACCCACGACATGGAATCTCGCTGCTGTTTAGCCTTTGCACAATGATTCAGTCGGAATTGCCCGATTCTGCCAGCCACGGTTTTTCCCGTATCAGTCCGGTTGATAACGGGATTGGCCAAATTGCCCAAATTGCCGGATCGAACAGGAGAAGAATATTAGCAGCGCATCGGGACGAATTCAATGTGCTGAAATTTCTTGCAAAATGATGGCGAAATTATGCCACGGGGTCAAACGATGAGATGACATAACGCCGAGACTAAGACGAATCACACCCGTGTCTCGGTCGGGGTTTGATGCATTGTCAGTTCGCCACAGTTGATGCTGTTTTCGATATGATTTTTTACGGTGTTGCCTCGAGTGGCCCGCATTTCTGTGGAGTGTGGTGCATCGACCGACAATCGATCGCGTCTTGTTGATTGTATCTCTTTTTTGCGTCGTGCAGATCGAACGTGCTTCGGCATAATCACATTCCGGGCAAGACCGATTTTTTCCAGGAAGCGAATAAAAATATAATTCATGTCCACTTCCCACCAGCGATGCCACATGCTGGCACTCGTTTGATCATAATGGTGGTTATTGTGCCAGCCTTCTCCGAATGTCAGCAGAGTCACAAAAAAATTATTGCGACTTCCTTCGTCGGTTCGGTAGGTTCGGTAGCCGAAAATGTGGGTTAATGAATTGACTGACCATGTGATATGCCAGACGAGTACAGTGCGAACGATCGCACCCCAAATCATGACACTCATGCCAAAAATAAAACCGGCATAAAGACTTCCATCCATAAAATAACCGGTCACGAACCCAACTAAATAAAATAAGACAACGTGTGCCATGTAAATCATTGGACCCGCCCAGGATTTCTCCAAATACATATAAAATGGATCTTGCAGGATATCTTTGGCGTACTTCTGAAGCATACCCGCACTTCGCGTGTAGTCGTTGCGGAAATAAAGCCAGCCGATGTGAGACCAGAGAAAGCTCACAAAAGGGCTATGTGGATCAGGTTGATGATCTGACTCGCTGTGATGCAGCCGATGATTCGCCACCCATTTTGCTGGCGTATCCTGGAGGCAGCAGAGTGACACTAATACCCAGGATCTTTCAAACCACTTAGGTGCCTTGAAACTACGGTGTGCTAGCAATCGGTGGTAGCAAATTGTGATTGATTGGCCGAAGACGGGCGTGAGCCCGACGGCCAGAACTAGCCCCGTCCAGCTGAAAAAAAGCGGGACGAAAGCGAGCAATGCGAGTAAATGCACAACCGTAATGCTGATCGCGTACAGCCAGAGAATGTCACCTCGGACGCTCGCCGGATGCGCGATCGCATCCGGTTTATTGTCTTGGGGGGCCGACTCAAGGGGCCGAGCTAAGTTTCCGGTCGCCATTGCGTTTTCGATCGGGTATGACGTGTCACAATGATGTGCGTTGATGCTTCGCAGTATCTTATCACCATCGGAACTTTTTTTAATGGGCTCCGGTAGAAATCTTTGATTGTTTTCAGAGGTTCATCGTTTGCGTAGGATGCTCATCATTGGGATCTGATGTAAAAACAGTCAATTATGTCGACGATTTGCAGGAATTAACGTAGTGGCTTTCCTATCTTGCCAACGCTACCTTCCACGCAGTCTTAGCGCAGTCGTTCCGGTTGTAAGGTCTATTCCTCTGAAAGCGAAAAAACCAAAGCGTGTGGTGTGCCGATCCCGCTAGCCGGTGGTGAGCATGCCGCACGCAATCCCCGTGACTGTGTCGCGCAACAAATTCGGATCTTCTCTCCGCAGAGACTCCAACTGAATGATGTTGAGCGGATGAATCATGGAAGAACGGTATTCGATCGATTGCTGCAGCCAGGGTCGAAACCAGAGGAAGTTATCTTCCTGTGTTATTTCCTTGAAGAAGGTCACGGTCTGATTGAATTCTCGTACAAACTCGGCATAGATATCTTGCTGCACTTCCTGGCTTAATTCGCTCTGATGTAAGTAAAGCCTCCATACTCCCAACTCCACCTTTGCCAACGTAAATCCAAGCACCTTAACAAATGACCGTAGCAAGCCATTACTTTGGAAGGCTTGTTGTAATTCTTTTTTCTCAGCATTCGTAAGCTGGTTCCACGAACTGCCTACACCCCACCAAGTGGGAAACAAGACGCGTGTCTGGGTCCAACAGAGAATCCACGGAATGGCCCGCAATTTTCGTTTCTCACCACCCGTACTCCGTTTCGTGGGTCGGCTGCCAATCTTCAGGTGGTGCAGAAAACTGTACGGGGTAGCTTTCTCAATGACATCAAAGAAATTGTCGTCGTTGACCATGGAAGAATAGCGTGCCTTGATCAAATCCGAGAACCGATCCACCGTGGGGGACGGTTTCTGTCGCGGCCGCGCACCATTTTTTGTGTGAAATAGCTCGAGTATCCGCTGAATTTGCCGTGAAAATATATTCTGGTTCGCAAAATTCCGCGCGACCATTTCGCCCTGGGTCGTGGCCTTAAAGATGTGGACAGCGGATCGCGGCCACCACTCAGTTTGCTCTCGAATCGATCCGCCACCCCGCTCGACGCTTCCTCCCGAGCCGTGAAAAAAGACCGGAGTGAGTCCATGCTTCTTCAGTGTTCTTTCCAGAGCGGACATTGCCTGAGCGATCAACAGGCGGCTGGGGAAAACCCCGCTTTCTTTACTCGAGTCGGAATAGCCGACCATCACCTCAAAGCGACTTCCCCAGATTCGCCGGTGATTGCTGACGATTGATTTGCGTCGGTTAAATGCCTCGTTGAGGATGGTTGTGCATGTGCTCAAAGCCAACTCGTTCTCAAAAAGAGGCACAACCGGAATCTCAAGTTTATTGAAAACCCTGGTCACCAAGGTGACACCGTTGAGCAAATCTTGGAAAGTTTCCACCATGCTGAGAATGAATCCCCGAACGTACCAGCGGGCCTCGTAGCCTCGGCAGACTGTTTTCAATGTCTGTAGCATGCATTCGATGGGCATCGTTTTTTGCGCATCCAATGCATTACCCACTACCGCACTGTCTTCACGAATCTCGATTGGCACAACAAGCGCGGGAAAGATCCATACAAGTTGCAGCACCTCCTCCAATTCAGGGCTCTTTACGCCTACCACGCGTTCATAGCGCGCGGCCGTCTGGTTGAGGTATTGACGAAATTGCTTCATTGTGTGCCCGTCACCATCTTTCAGTTTGGCAAGACCCTCTAGCATCTTGAGCAACTTCGTCAAGCGATCACCCACCGAGCGGGATTGCTTGTCACTGAGCAGTTGTGCCAAATGATGGCATCGGCGTATTTTTTTCTCCAGAAAAGCGGTGAGGTAACTGCGAGACAAGTTTAGGCTCTCCACAAGTGTCTTTTCATCGACACCTGGATGTCCGTCCTTGTCTCCCCCGACCCACGCGCGAAAGTAGACGTTAACGCCCCGACGGGCAAAGGAAATGATAGAATTTAAAATATCTTCTCGCAGGATGTAGGAGTAAATGTTCTCTGCTTCATCGCGGACTGCCGGTTTTGTGTCGCGGGCGAGCGAAATCTTTAGTGTCAGTAGCAAAAGGTGGTAGAGTTCCTCTTTCCACTTCTCTTGACTCTCGTTCAGGCAGTTGACCAGCAACTGCTGGATTGATTCGAAAATGTTCAGAAGTTCCGGACTGCGTGCCTCGGTAGGATGTGCCGTGAGCACAAAAATAATGCCATAAGGTCGTTGCTTGGGCACGTCGACCTCCAGGCCCTGCAATCGATAGGTACGATAGGCGGTCTCACATCGGTTAATCAACTCAAGCATTAACGTATACGAGTTGGTTAACTGCGAAAGAAAAACATCCGTTCTGCGACCTAATTGCTTTTTTTCTTTCAATAGGACGTCGAAGACTTTGTCAGGCGAGGCACCGCGCAAACCCTTCATCGTTTGGCGAATTTTTTCTACCTGATTGTAGGTAGTCGAACCATACTCGTCTTTTATAGCGCGACCTAGCAATTCAACCGACCATGAGATCAGCGCTTGTAATTCTTTGGGCAAATTTTTTCTGGTAGACATGCATCTCTCGGCGGTCTCGGTGCAGGCGATAACAACTATCGTACCTGCGCCGCCCAAGGATTTGAACTGACCGTCCCAGGAGGCTAATAGAGAGGGTTAAACGGGACATTTTAAGAGTCCCGGCATGAGGATCAATCGAAGGAGACGTCAGCCTCAGCCCAATCCGACCAGACGGGACTATCTTGCTGCGTCGAGTCTTCCTGATCAATCTTTTCCCAATCGCCGGACAACGAATCAAGAATGTCGTCAAGTTCATCGATCAGTATCACGGTGTCGTTGGTGACCGGACTGCCGATCGCCG
>DLCF01000084.1:15579-49634 GCA_002480485.1 Planctomycetaceae bacterium UBA7805 | reverse complement strand
CCCCGGTCGATGCGCCGATCCAAGTAACGTCGGAGCCAAGTCCTGCATAAGAACCTAGCGAATAAGACCAATAGGTGCTCACATTTCCGCTATCGGCTAGAAAGCTGAAATTATCAGCAAATGGGAGCGGTCCGCTGCCAAAATCGTAGATCGTGAAGTCGTATGACAGGTCGCCCGCTGCAGCAATTTCCACCAGGGCATCATGGGCTGAAACGGTTGGACCGTCAAAGTAATAGGCAAACGCAAAACTTCCTCCACCGGTTGTCTCAAAGTCGATCACATGATAGCTGACACTGTCGCCTGCACCGGCGGAATATTCAATTTCAAGATAGCCGTCGGATAAAATCACTTCAGGAACAATTTCCGCACGAAGCGATTGAAAACCTGAAGCGATCACCAGGGTAATACAACCCATTGCGACCGGAATGGTTTTACGTATGTTTGCATTTTTCATTAGGTCTCTCCTTTCGTAAAAAAACAAGAGGTATTCTCTGCGACTCAATCGAAGGTTGCCCGGTCTTTACCGGCGCGTGTAAGGGCCGCATTTACGATCTCCTGATCGATTTGCTCGGCAACAAATAAGACGTGGCCATCACAAAATAAAAGCTGAACTCCATCGGGATGATCACTCCAGAGCTCATTATTCTGACTCTTATTAATCGGTGCTTGATAATGTTTTGCAAAAATATTTTGCCCGTTGGACCATTCAGATTGCTCGCTCGTGCCACCCCCACGACCGGTGCACTCGCCGACAATTGCTGTCTGCGACAGTCCATCAGAGATAAAACGCACCTGCGTCGGAACTTCATGCACCATCACGCCCAGCGCGTGATCGGCGACGAAATGCGCTGCTCCCTCAGGCGCCTGATAAGGACTACCCTCAATGCCGTAGATGCCACCGTAGTCGGTGTAGGCAAGATCATCGCCGGGGTCCCACTGACCATTCTTGTTTTTGTCGCCCGTAGTGTGCCCGACTCGTTCAGTCGTTTTAGTAGAGGGGCAGAGCAAGAACGGGAGAACGTCACCCGCTACATCGCGGTTTGCTGCACTGTGGTACGCATGATCATCTCTCCACTTCGCAGCCAATTCCGGCCGGTCCAACCAAGTCAGAATAGCTGTAATCCAAGAGTGCTGTTTACGGTCAGCATCCCACCACGCACAGTCAGCGCATCCGGTCGGAAACGCTTGATGCTGCGTGGCATAACCCTGTAGCGCCAGACCGATCTGATGCAAATGACTTGCGCATGTCACCCGTCGCGCTGACTCCAAGGCACTTGATACCGCAGGCAAAAGGAGTGCAATCAATACACTGATTGTGGCAATCACCACCAACAGTTCCACAAGCGTGAAGCCTTTCGGGCGGGCTGCGGGATCTGGCAATTGCAAGACACTTTGGAAATGCTGATCGATTTTCAAAAGCTGATTTCCCTTTTCGCCATCGTCAAGGTTGCTCGGAGCCGGCTCGGTGTCAGGCCCAGTTGCAGCAATCAATCAAATCTCACCTGCCCAGTGCACCTGGAAAGTACTTGGTACATCCAGCGCAGCAGAAACAAGTCATGAACGATGGTTTGTTGGTTTATGGATCCGGTGCAGAAGAGCCTGTCCCTCGCAGCCTCCCTGTCGCCTCACGCTGGCAGGTCTTCTGACTCCCGGGTACGAAAGCGATGGCCTTCTCACGCTCCTCTCTCTCTGAGAAACGCAATGGCCGAAAGAAGCACGCTTTCTTTCTCGCCCGGTCACAGCGGCGGGGCCGTCCCGGATTCACACCGGTGTTCCCTTTTACCCGATCGCCCAGAGGGCCGATCGATCACCAACGTCTGTCGGTACAGATTAACAACCACGCCATGCTCAGTAAAGGTGTCGGGCCACGCGAAACGTGGAAAAGACTTGGGGAAATCAGATGCAGAGGAGCATATAGAACTCAACGACCGCCCGAAATATAAAAAAAGAGCCCGGGACATCCCGGGCTCTGAACATACTTTCGGATAACGCATCGATCATGACCTGCACGTCATGGTGCGTCCACAAATCCTCTAAGCTCCTGACTGCGACTCGGTTGCTGAAGCTTTCGAACCGCCTTGGCCTCGATTTGTCGAATCCGCTCGCGGGTCACTTTGAAAATGTGCCCCACTTCCTCGAGGGTGTAGCTATACCCGTCACCCAAACCATATCGGAGCTTAATGATCTCACGCTCGCGATAGCTCAGCGTCTTTAACACTTTTGAAATCCGACCTCGCAACATCTCCTGCGAAGCACCGCTTGCGGGTGAATCGGCCGCTGCATCAGGGAGCAGATCGCCAAATTGACTGTCCTCGCTGTTGCCAACCGGTCGATCGAGGCTAATTGGATAACGGCTCATTGCCAGCACACGTCGAGTTTCGTCAATAGCCGTGCCGGCTTTTCGTGCCGTTTCTTCAATCGTCGGTTCGCGGCCCAACTCCTGTAATAACTGCCGAGCCACATTTCGTACACGCGACATAGTCTCCACCATATGGACCGGGATGCGGATCGTGCGACTCTGATCAGCAACTGCTCGAGTAATCGCCTGACGAATCCACCAGGTGGCATAAGTGCAAAATTTAAATCCGCGGCGATATTCAAACTTATCAACCGCCCGCATCAGGCCCGCGTTACCTTCCTGAATTAGATCAAGAAAGCTTAGCCCTCTGTTGCGATATTTCTTGGCAATCGAGACAACGAGTCGCAGATTGCCCTCAGAGAGGCCTCTTTTGGCTTTCTGATACTTCGCGTAAACCGTTCGCAGACGACGGACCCGATTCCGAAGGCTCTGAGGTGTCTCCTGTGTCGCCCAGAGGATGTGACGGATCTCAGATTGCGCCTTATCGATTTCGGGGCATACACGCTTTGACTTCTTCTCGGCCTTGATCTGCTGACCGAGTTCATCAACGCGACGACTGAATTCTGCCAGCGTATCGATCATCGACTCGATTCTCTGCGTACGCAGGCCAAGTTCTTCCACAAGCCTTACTGCACGACGACGGCGACGACCCAACCTTTTCCACGCACTGCGCCTGACACTGGCTTTCGATCTTTTGCTTAAAGCTAATCGATAATCACGGCGATTCTGTTTCAAAAGCACGTCAAGCGAGGCAATGTTGTGTGGTAGGCGACCAAGGATCTGATCTTTTTCCAAGCGGTCGGTCACGGAAACCTGAACCGTGCGGTCAAAGGGTAGCTCACCATTGTGGACGCGCTTGAGAACACTGTAGGCAACCTGAATCACGTAGTCGCACTCAAGCAACGTGCGACGGAAATCAGCCCGGGTTGTCTCGATCCGCTTGGCGAGTTCGATTTCTTCCTGCCTTGTGAGCAGGGGGATCTCGCCCATCTGCGTTAGATACATGCGAACCGGGTCATCTGACCACGACTCAACCTCATCTGCGCCGGTCAACGAAGAATCGCTGTCCTGCTCTTCTTCCGAAGTGTTTTGATTCGAGGTGGCTTGCGGCCCAGCAGCGCCCGTGCCAGCCAGATCCGCCTCGGCGTCGTCTTCTCCGCTGACGACTGTTTCTACGGCCTTTTCCGCCAACGAAATTGTCTCTTCGGGGTTTCCCCCGGCATCTTGTCTCAATTCATCGATGAGAGTGTCGTACACCGTTTATTCTCCCAACTCACTCGGAGTCTGTATTTACTTTGCATGAAAGGCGGGTCCATCCTTCCAGTCGCCCCGTCACTTCCAGGGTGTGACAGGTAGTGCAGCGTGAGATTCGCTCGTATTTTTCAATGGTTTACCGTGGCGGCTCTTTTTTGAGTCTCCCACGACTGGCCCTGACGCCCTCACACGCAAGTCACTCGCTTCGCATTACTACGATTCTCACACTGCTTCCGGGCAGAAGCGTGTGCTCCTAATTTTAACACTGTTTTATCCGCCGTTTGGGCGGTTCGTTGATTTGTTAAAAGATTACGCTCAAGGTGGTTGGGTCACTTGGTTGAAATTTCATTCTCGCGAAACCTTTTCCCCGTTGCCGGTGCGTGTTGTGTCAGCAGATACTGATAATCTCTGCGTTTAGGGCGGGAGGCCGCGCATTTGTTCACCTAAGTCACCCAAACCATACGAAGCCAATTCTTGCTGTTCTCAACCACCCCCTCATTCTAAGCCAGTTAATTGGTCGGGTCCAGCCTTTCGGCAAACTCTTTTCCGGCTGATAACTCGTTCAAATAGCGAGTATTTCATCTGTTTTTTGGCATAAGGGTTGCTACACTCTCTGTTATCGACTCAGCCGGTCTGCAGGCACTTGCACATCGCTTGTGGTACACACACCTGTTTGGACCGATGACGCGGTGCTTGGCAGACGAAACCAGTCGGAACACAGTCGGAACACAAAGAACTCTTCCGGATGGGACACAAAAAAAATCTTCTCTGTGCGTGTGGTCATACTTTAGTGATTGATAGCACTCAGGCCGGCAGCATGCTTCGCTGTCGCTGTGGCGAACAAATCCAGGTGCCCACGCTACGGGAGATTAGCCAGCTTCCCGATGCTGAACACGCTGCGAGGCAGGCAACAGCAATTCCCGGTCGTTGGACACGCACGCAGGGCATTCTCTTTGCGATCGGTGCTGCATGCCTATTGCTCGGCGGCACCACAGCAACCGTGCTCTTTACCAACCTTCCCAAATCAGATCTGCCGGGCAGAGCGGGCACCGTTGCGAAACTCGATCGGCAGCTCGACCGTCTTAGTCCACGTGATACGCTGAAACTATGGCAGTTTTATGAGGCAGCGCCGAACTTGATGGTTGGCATTGAGAAAAGGTTAAAAACGATTGAAAATCAGCGGGCTCGCTACTCTCTAATTGGCTGGATCGTCGGAGTCGGAGGGTTGGTAACCGGTGCCGCGCTGATTTCTTTGTCACTCCGCGGGGGCAAACAACAGGGTCCGTAGGGAAATCACGATGAAGGCCGCTCTGATTCATAAGGTGGGTCCGCCGAATAATATTCGGATTGAGGAAATCGCCCGACCCAAACCTAAGAAGACCGAAGTTCTAATCCGCGTCGGGGCAGTGTCTGTCAATCCGATCGACACCTACATTCGTGGCGGCGCAAACTATTTTCCACTCCCCGACCCCTACATTGTCGGCTGTGATTTGGCCGGGACCGTCGTAGAGCGAGGCGCCGAGGTTACGCGGTTTTCAATCGGCGACCGTGTCTGGGGATCAAATCAAGGAATTTTCGGTCGCCAGGGCACGTTCGCCGAATATGCCTCGGTTGATTCGGAGTGGCTTTACGACACACCAGCCGAAGTCCGTGACGAAACTGCGGCCGCTCAGGCCCTGGTGGGCATCACCGCACACCTGGGCCTGTTCCAACGTGGCGAGCTGCAGCCTGGAGAGATCGTGATGGTCAATGGAGGCAGTGGTGCGGTGGGTTCAACGGTCATTCAGCTGGCACGAGCGCACGGTGGACGGGTGATCGCGACTGCGGGGAGTCAAGAGAAATGTGATGCATGTCGAGACTGGGGAGCCGAATGGGTGATTGACTATCGTCAGTCGGACATCACTGAACAGGTGCGGCGTTTTGCGCCCGATGGTGTCGATCTATTCTGGGATACGAATCGCGAGCCAGATCTGGAGCGGAATATCGGCATGCTGGCGCGGTTTGGTCGCATGATTCTGATGGCCGGTCGTGACGCGAGGCCAGCCTTTCCTGTGGGCCCTTTCTATTCCAAGTCGTGCACGCTGCACGGTTTGATCATGTTTGCCGCATCGGCTAATCAGCAACGCTTGTGCGGTGATGCAATCAGTCGAGACCTCGCATCCGGCGTCCTGATGCCTCGGATCGATCGCGTGCTTCCGCTATCTGAAGCAGCAGAGGCGCACCAACTTCAAGAGAATGCGACGGTGCATTGCCAAGGCGGGCTATTCGGTAAAATTGTCCTCGTTCCATGATGATTGCAGGCTGAACAAATCAAGCAGGTGAAATCTCCCCTGCCGCTGCGTGCACCAACTGAGCTAACTTTTCGGGATCAAGTCTGTCGAGCCTATTCCCACGACAAGCCGCGCCGCGGACAGCGACACAATCGATTCCCTCCTCCAGTAGCGGGGCAACCAACGAACGGTCGATCGATCCGGCGACCACTGCCTTCATTCCCGCAGCGTGGACCGTTTCAGTCCAGTCACGAATCGCTTGTCGTGTCATGTGCACAAGGAGATTCCCTTGCGTTTTGTCGAACGTGTCAAGTAGCACTGCCTGGCACCCCGCAGAGATCGCATGCCGGACAACCTCCGATGGTGAAGGAGCTTGTGCGTGGTCCGAGTCTGCATATACCACCGCTACGGGCGAGCCTCTCAGGCCACCAAGCTTTTTTTCCCATAAAGCGGGCCAGTGCGGATGGTGACGGCATCCCGAGAGACCCGATTTCACAAACGCTGGAACAATGTCTCGCGGCAACTGCTCGTGTTTCTCTTCCAGAAGTTCACCGAGGGCCACACTGAGAAGCACTCGCTGCCGACAGACATCGGCGATTTCTCGGATCGATTCCACCGACGCAGCGCCCAATGAACCTGCTGCGGGCTCTTTGACATCGATCAACCGTACGCCGGCGTCGATGGCCATTTCAGCCTCGATAGTATCGCGCACACTTACCAGCAGGCGCGGCAGCCTTACATCAAGCGGGCGTACAGAGCTAGATTGCGTGAACATCATTTTAAATTTACATTGTCCGCCGCTTGCCGCTGCGCTGCAAGCAGCCGCTTGTTAAGTTGAGCAACGAGAGCGGGGGATATCGGTTCGCACCAACTCCCAAGAATCGTAATATAGCCCTCGCGCCATGTACCCAGCGACGGGGTCACCGCACGATCGTGATAATGAACCGCTTTTTCAGTCAGTCGGACCACAATCGAGACAGCGCGGGATTGCAAGCCCCAGCGACCGGATACCGGCGTCTCACGACTGCCGAGAAAAAAACACTCTACCGCATCGATCGGCACCGAAACCGGTTTGCCGGGTCCTAAATCGACCCATAAATTTCCACAGCGATAGCCCAAGCGACGGCGAAGAGTGCGGGAAACTAGCATTAGCGAGAAAAGTAACGCGGTGGGCAGCAGACCCACGCCAACCCAGAATCGGATCGGACTTTCTGCTTGGCAGAGCCAAATTGCGAGTGCTACAAGAATCAGCAAAGGTGCAAGGCAGACAAACAGCACGCGTCGATTGGGTTTGAGCCAGGTTTCCATCACCAGGGCAAGCTAGCAAATTCTCGGCCCGCCGGGCAGCGGTGGAGGGCGGAATTGCCTTGAAAATGACTCCACGTTAAGGTTGTCACTTGCCCTGTCAGCATCCATACCCTGAAAGCCACCATGCAATCGGAACCTGCGAATCCTACTGCCACCGATCCCACATCACGCGTACTTGCCGGCATCACAACGTTGATCTTGGCTTACGTCATCGCCCTCTGCCTAGGCGGCCCACAATATGCAACGCAACTCGTGGTGAGCCAGGAAACCGACCACGAGGCGGACCACGGTTTTGCTCCTTTACGCACGAACCATGGGCACGAAACCACCGGCCATCAGGACGAACCGCATCGCGATGCTGTCCATCCGAAGCTGGGGATTCCCGGTATGGTGTGGGTCGCGCCGTTCGGAGTGCTTTTACTCTCCATCGCGATATTGCCACTGTTGCCCATCACCAGGCACTGGTGGGAATCGAATCTGCATCGGTTTTATGTGGCGGGGATTCTGGGCATCGTGACGCTTGGTTATTACTTGATTGGATTCAATCAGCCGCTGGAGGGGCATTGGCCGGCCCATGCAGTGGTCACCCCAGTCCCAGATACCACCTTGCAATGGAGCCTGGCCTGGAACGTGGTAGCCAACGCGCTGCTGCATGAATACATCCCCTTCATCGTGTTGCTGCTCAGCTTGTACACCATCAGTGGCGGCATCCGAATCGAGGGTAACCTTGCAGCGCACCCGCGTACTAATATCAGCTTTCTCGCAATCGGCGGCTTGCTCGCCAGTTTCATCGGCACTACCGGCGCAGCCATGTTGCTAATTCGACCGTTGCTCGAAACCAACAAGGAACGAAACCACGTCGTGCATACGGTGGTCTTTTTCATCTTCATCGTCTGCAACTGCGGGGGATGCCTGCTGCCGATCGGCGACCCGCCACTGTTTCTTGGATATCTCCGTGGCGTCAACTTCTTCTGGACCTTTTCGCTGTGGCCATCCTGGCTGGTGGTCAACCTGATCCTGCTTTTTGTTTATTGGGTGTGGGATCGTTATTTTTGTTACCCACGCGAGGCGAGTCACGACCTGGTGCGTGACGAGCATGAAAAGAGACAAATAAACATTCGGGGCTGGATCCTGGGCGCGCCCCTGCTGATCGGCGTCGTATTATGTGTAGCGCTGCTCGATCCGAGTAAACCGCTGCCCGGCACCGATTGGCATGCCCCCCTCTACCTGCGAGAAATATCGCAGCTGCTGCTGGTGGGTATCTCGCTGCTTTTCGGACGACGAGTCATACGACAGGACAACAAATTTTCTTATCATGCGATTCTTGAGGTCGCCGCGCTATTTTTCGGAATATTCATCTGCATGCAACCCGCGCTACAGATACTCGATGCGAGAGGCCGTGAAATGGGAGTTGAAACGCCCATGCAGTTTTTCTGGACGACCGGCGGGCTTTCATCTGTACTCGACAACGCACCGACCTACGTCGTCTTCTTCGAGACCGCAAGAACACTGACGCCGGCGGGTGTTTTTCACCCGGAGACCGTCATCGATCCATCGCTACTTGTAGCAATCAGCCTGGGCGCGGTCTTTTTGGGAGCCATGACCTATATCGGTAACGGTCCCAATTTCATGGTCAAAGCGATTGCCGAATCAGCCGGTGTTGAGATGCCAAGTTTTTTTGGATATCTCAAATACAGTGTCTGTGTGCTGCTGCCGATCTTTCTGCTGGCCAGCATTCTGTTTTTGTAACTCACAAAATTTGGCCGTAATTAATAGCTGCCAGTCATGCAAGCCAGCGGCGAATGGGTTAAACTAAAACAAATTCCCTTCAAAAGAACGAACCGCTTAATGCATCAGCTTATCACATCAGAGAGCCAACTTGCTGCGTTGTGTGATCAGCTTGCTTCGGCGGAGACCATCGCGTTTGATACTGAGTTTATTTCCGAGAACACCTATCGTCCCGAACTCTGTCTGGTGCAACTCGCCGCGGGGGCGACGCAGGCGATCATCGATCCTTTAAAAGTGCGCTCGCTGGGGCCATTCTGGCAACTGCTTTCCGACGGGAATCAAAAAACGATTGTGCATGCAGGTCGAGAGGAGGTTGGTTTCTGCCTACGGGCAACGGGCAAGATCCCAGCAAACCTCTTTGATGTGCAGATTGCCGCTGGATTGATCGGCTTGGAGTATCCAGCCGGCTACCGCACATTGGTAAAAAAACTTTTGCATAAATCCCCGGCAAAGGACCAAACGCGATCAGATTGGCAAAAGCGACCGCTTTCGAAACGGCAGCTTGAATATGCCATGGGGGACGTGCTGTATCTGGAGCGTATGGAGCAAAAAATATCGAACAAATTACAAAAACTCGATCGTGTCTCCTGGTTCGAAGAGGAAATGCAGAGCTGGCTTGTGCAAGTGCAGGAATCACATGACCGTAAGAAATGGCGTCGCGTTTCGGGTATCTCAGGACTTCCCCGCCGCAACAAAGCGATTGTCAGAGAACTTTTCTTCTGGAGAGAGCGCACCGCTTCAAAGAGAAACTTGCCGGTAAAGCGTGTGCTCCGCGACGATTTAATTATTGAAATGGCCAAGCATCCCCCGGCTGATATCGAACAAATCAGGAATATCCGTGGCATGGAGCGCGGCGATTTGCGGAAAGTGCTTCCGGAGATTGCCGCTTGTGTGAAAACCGGTGTCGAATGCCCAGAGGATGAGCTTCCCGTTTCCCAACCAAGGACTGAAATGCCACCTCAACTGAATATGCTCGGCCAGTTGCTCTCTTCGGCATTGCAGAGCATCTGTCACAGATCCCAGATCGCCACCAGTATCGTGGGGAATCCCAGCGACGTTCGCGAGATGATCGCCCATCGACTCCAACTGCGTGGCCATGAGGACCCGCCGAGGTTGACGCAGAGTTGGCGGGCAGAACTGGTGGGCAATCTCCTGGAAGATCTGCTCCAAGGAAAAGTCACGGTTCGTATCGACGACCCTCACAGCGAGTTGCCACTCGACTTTGCCTACTGTGACACACCGCAATCATCCGACTAAGACTTGCTCCGCCGATAGGCAGGTACGTCGTCTGTCGTATCGATCGATTTGTCGGATTCGGTCGCCGGTCGTTCCGTCTCTTTGCGGGCCTGCTTTTGCACCGAATGAGCACCGTAAAATCGTGTGCTCTCTTCGGCTACCAACCGAACATCTGCTTCGTCACAGGCGACCTCTGTGCGGAAGACATGATTGCCACTTCGATTGGCCCGCGCGGCAATCTTGTAAATGACATCTTCTCCGGGCGCAATTTGATCGATCGGGTGGAAGATCACTTGTCCGGGATTTACGGTAGCATTGCCACCAGCGACCGAAAGTGGCTCGATACCCTCGGAAAAGAAGACCACCACATCGACCATCTCCGCCGCCTTCGTACCACGGTTGCTGATTAATACCTCGTAGGTTGTTTCCTCATCTATTGGAACAGGACCCCGTGGGTCATTGATTACCAGTTGCAAATCTGCGAGGGCTTCTACAAGGGTCTTTACCTCGCTGCTGGCAGCGAGGTCATCGTCCGCAGACAAGCGCACCCCGAATAAATTTTCTCCAGGGTGTGACAGTGAGACACGTACTTCAAAAGTCTGATTATTCTGCGCTACCAGGGCCGGAACATTCCAAACTACCTGCCGCGATTCCGCATTCCACTTCCCTTGATCACTGCTATCGAGATAGTCTCCACCGGTCGGCAAGGTGGCGACAACGCGAATATTTTTGGCCGACGAATTACCCTGATTATCAACCTGAAAACGGTATGTCGCGGTCGTCCCCGCATAATTCATTTCCGGACCTTTGGCGTCGATCGCCAACTGAGCACGGCGGACCAGTACCCGCTGTCGAGCTGCTGCTTCAAGACCGGTGTCAGCGCTAGCCTGAGCTTCCACATTGAGATACCCGTTCTGTCGAGCCGTCAATTCTACCTCCATCACCTGTTTGTCACCCGGATCCAGCGATCCCAGATCTCGAACGGCCATCGGTCGACTCGAGCCGTCGAGCGGCTTTAACTTCAGCTGCACGTTGTCGGCTACCCCATTGCCCGGATTGGTAATGGTCAGCCGGTAGATTTTGGTGTCGCCATAGTCAATTTCATGAGGCCCTACAATTTCCAAATTCAGCTTGGGCTCCTGAACTTTGATGCGGGCCTGCGAGGCAATCGGAGCAAGTGTCCAAGTAACACCCAGATCGAAAGCATCACTCTTCCGCGGGACAATTCGTAGTGTAAGAAACTCTGTCTCATGAGCGTCTAGTCGCTCCAGTCGCCATTCCAGCGGCTTTTGCTTCGACGCTGCCACCGAATTAGTCTGACCACGAGACGGCTGGGCCGCCACAATTTGCGCACCCAGCGGCGTATTTATGCGAACCAGTACTGACTCGGCGACCGGGTCGCCGAGATTTCGAAGGCGAATTTTGAAGGTCGCCTCCTTACCGATTACCACTTCACTCGGCCCCAGCGTTTCCACAGTCAACTGCGGGTTTTTCGTAAAAAGAAGACTATCTCCCAACTCACCTCCCACCGTTTGCGAGGTCAGCCTGGCTGACACACGCTGGGGGAGATCGGACGCGATCTTTTTGTCACTGGTAATGGTAGCTGCTTGGCTCTGTATTTTATCATTGCCCCGACCCGAGAGAGGATTGGCCCGCGAGGCGGATATTTGCCTTTGTCTTGCCGAGGAATTGGCTCGCTCTGGAGCAACCGCGGTCGCGGTTGCCGATCGCACCGGATTACTTGCCGGACCCGTGCGGAGAACCTTGCCCACTTGGGAGACGCTTCGCCCAGGTACATCGCGATTGGCCTGTTTGCCACGCTTATCAAGGTTTTTTGCAGACCTTTGTACACCGCTGCCACGATCAGCAGTCGGAGGTAATGCCGACCGCACACCTGCCTGTCGATCACTGGCGCGCACCTCGCTCGACGTGGCCCTTGACCTATCGGGGGTAAACTTGGCCGGGGTGTCTGCCGACTCATCCGCCATAGTTTTCGATAATCCGCGCGGCACATCTTGTGTCACATTGGTATCAACACGACTAAGTCGATTTTTCCGCCTCGACGATTGACCCTCGCGTAGATCGGCCGTCGCCACCGATTGCACCGCGTTAGCGGTAGGAGTAATACTTTTCGAGACGACAGAACGCGTTACTGGCGATCTCGATTTGCCGCGAATTGCGTTCGTGGCGGGAGTCGCCCTTGGAGATTCCCTGTCGGTGACCTGACGACTCGCAGCGGGAGGTACGCTCATGGCCGGCATCGTCACTAAATCGCGTGATCTTACTGCACCTGCAGATCGCGGAGCTTTAAGTACGCTTGTTGATCCGCTTCTGGCACCAGGTGCATCTCGCCTAGCCTCTGTTGACTGTAGCGGAGCGAGCCTTCGATCTTTGGTTTTTCCAGCTTGTTGCTGTCGCCTCGACGTGGCACTTTCTGCTTCTTCATTGTCAACTGTAAACGGCAGAAAGCGTTTTCTGAATTTGGAGGCACTGGACCATAATCCACCTGTTGCTTCCTTTTTGTTTACATCGCTCTGCTGTTCAGGTCGCAGATTTTGAACACGCGTATCCTGGCCCCAACTGGTTGAAGCTGAGGTGAGACTGAGGACAATCAACAACCCGGAACAGGTCCGATAAAAGGTCAAGGTAGGGTGCATGATGAAGCCTTAAAGAAACGGAAAAGAGCGAGCCTACACGCGGTTTATCGGCGATTTTCGCGTGTTCCGATCAGTAAAAATAGGAGAACTCTCGCGATTTTGCCGGTCTTGCCGAAAGCGACCGCCAGCAAATGTGCAGCCGGTGTGAAATCGATAATTTGTGGCAAAAAACAATGCGTTATCGTCTTTTTTCGCCTGCAGTGACCGTACTGACGTCACTGCATCAAGGCCACAAACGATAGCTTTAGCTGCGTGATTCCGCCAACGGCACACCGGGATCCTCGTGCCTAGTGACTTCGAAACCCAACTCACGAATCATTTGGTAATCGGCCTCTGGAAGTTGACCCTTGGTGGTCAGGTAGTCACCCACGAAAATCGAATTGGCGGCATAGAGAGCGAGCGGTTGCAAGCTGCCCAAATGAACCTCGCGACCACCGGCAATGCGAATTTCACGCTCCGGATTCACCATTCGGAACATGCAGAGAACCTTCAAGCAATAACGCGGGTTCAGGTCCCACTGCCCGCTGAGCGGAGTGCCATCGATCGGATTAAGAAAATTGATTGGAATAGACTCGGCTTCCAAATCTCGAAGCGAAAATGCCATCCGAACGACATCGAGCGGTTTCTCGCCCATGCCGATAATTCCACCACTACAAATTTCCAGACCCGCCTGTCGCACTGCGCCAAGCGTGGCTATGCGGTCATCGTAAGAATGCGTTGAGCAAATATTCCCATAGTGCTCCTCACTCGTATTAAGATTATGGTTCACCCGATCCACTCCGCAATCTTTCAGCGCTCCCGCTTGTTCGTCTGTCAGAAGTCCGAGACAGGCACAGATTTTTAAATCGTACGCTTCTTTTATCTTCGGAACGATCGTGGTCACCGCTCTCATCTCACGATCCGAAGGCCCCTTCGCAGAAATCACGATGCAATACGTCTTGCTTCCGCGCTCGAAAGCCTCTCGAGCGCCGTCAAGCAGCCTTCTTTCACTCAACAGGTTGTAGGTAGGAATATCGGCCTTCGAAATCTTGGACTGGGAACAGTAGCTGCAGTCCTCGGGACACAAACCACTTTTCGCATTCATCAAATAATAGAGTTGCACAGAACGACCGAAATAGTTTCGCCGAACCCGGTAGGTTGCCGCGAGCAAGTCGAGGACCTCCGAGTCAGGAGAATCAAGGATCACGCAAGCCTCGTCGGTCGTAAGTCGATCACCGGACAAAACTCGGTCGGCCATCTCATTCCAATCGACATCAGACTCCGTTCCAGGTGTCCGGCAAAGAGTATCGTGTTGCATGGCTTAGAAACTCCCGAAGGGAAATAGAGCTGCGTAGGTTACGCGTTACATCGACCGAATGATCCCCTCGGGGGTGTTCGGACACGGTAACTTGTAGAGAATGGTATCGACCGATCGGGCAGAGAATCAAGGGCCTGGAATCGGATCTGCTGCCGCAGTGATAAATGGGAAGGGAGTGAAACTTCGTTGCCCTGTACAGAACAGCACCAGTCAGCACTACAATGGGTACGCTTCGGCGTCATGGGTGAGGTGCGGCCATTCCGCGGAGATGCGGGTGCATTTCCTCGGGGTACGGAGGTAGTCATCCGCACCGGCAGGGGCCTCGAGTGGGGGACCGTCCTCACTGCCCCCGCCCCCCTAAAGAGCCCGGCCGATGGCACCATACTCCGGCCACTCTCGGCAAATGATCGATTATTGATTGAGCGGATCGAGAGAAATAAACTTGCGGCGATACGAGCATGCCAACAGAAAATGCGGTCCTCTGCGACCGAAGTGGCACTGGTCGACCTAGAGTTGTTATTCGATGGCCAAACACTGATTTTCTATTTTTTGGGTGCTCTCGATGAAACCATCGAGCGGATCACCGCGGAGTTGGCAGAGGTGTTTGAAACAAAAGTACAGTTTCGCAGATTCACGAGCAACTTGCTAAACGGGTGCGGGCCTGACTGTGGAACGGGCGGGGAGGGTGGCGGGTGCGGTGACTGCACCTCCTGCGCGATTGCGACCGCGTGCGGAACGTCCCGCTCCATTTAGGATCAATCGCTAGGGAGCATGCTTAAAAACTCCCGCATCTCGCCGGCAGCGTGGCTGTCGCCGGTCGCCTCCGCCGCTTCTATTCCCGCTCGTAGTTGGTCGGCCGCCTCCTCAACATCGCCTTGCTGGGCCAACTGCTGAGCTGCCATAAAAAAAGCAGGGACGTAGGGAGGGTCCTCAGCAGCGAGCTCTTTTAAACCAACCAAACTTTCCTCCGCTTTGCCCAACCGGGCCCATTCCATCGCGCGACTGTATCGCAAAAACGTGTCGTGCGGATCAATTTCGAGCATCGCTTCTATTTTTTCCAATCGCCCTGTATCCATGCCGCCAGATCCTCAATTCTTACCGTCTACAATATAAATTTTTTGTGTTTTACCACTCACCGTTCTGCAGAGCGCTCAATGCCAGCGGCAATTTCATATGCCATAATTGCATCTTCATGCTCCAGCGTCAGGGCAATGTCATCGAGTCCGTTGAGCAAACAATGTTTGCGAAAGGCATCCACCTCAAACTTCCAGTCCACTTGGCCCTCCTGGTCGTATAGCCGTTGCTCATCAAGGTCAACATGAAGTACGTAAGCCGAGCCCTCGATTCGCTCAAAGAGAACCTCAATCTTCTTCTCCGGTAGCACGATGGGTAGCATGCCATTTTTAAAGCAGTTATTAAAAAAAATATCCGCGAAACTCTCAGCAATTAAGACGCGGAAACCATAGTCCTCGAGAGCCCACGGTGCGTGCTCTCGACTTGAGCCGCTGCCGAAATTTCGCCGGGATACGAGAATGGTGGCCCCCGAAAATTTTGGGTCATTCAACTCAAATTCAGGATCGGGCGTCTGATCGTCGAGAAATCGCCAATCGTAAAATAAAAACTGACCGAACCCGGTTCGCTCGATCCGTTTGAGAAACTGCTTGGGAATAATTTGATCGGTATCCACGTTATTGCGATCCATCGCAGCAACATTACCGCTGTGAGTGACAAAAGCTTGCATGGCGGAGTCGGCTCCAAAAAAATACTGGCCGGCAGCCCGTTGCGTCGAGCAGACGGCAAAATCCATGGGATTGTTAATGCCCCTGATAATCCCAGTCACGAATATCCACAAAATGACCCGCCACTGCAGCTGCTGCAGCCATTGCCGGGGAGACCAGATGCGTTCGACCACCGCGGCCCTGACGACCCTCAAAATTTCGATTGCTTGTCGATGCACAACGCTCACCCGGCTCGAGTTTGTCAGGGTTCATGGCCAGACACATGCTGCAACCCGCCTCACGCCAATCGAAACCCGCATCACGGAAGATCTGGTCGAGTCCCTCCTGCTCGGCCTGCCTTTTCACTTGGCCACTACCCGGTACGACCATCGCTCCCACGCGATCGTGAACCCGATGCCCCTTAGCCACCTCGGCAGCTGCACGCAAATCCTCAATCCGGGCGTTCGTACAGGATCCGATGAACACCCGGTCGAGTGGAATCTCGGTTATCTTGGTGCCCGCCGTAAGGGCCATGTAATCAAGAGCAGCCTGAACCGTTCTCCGCTCCTGTTCATCTGTTTCCGCTGCTGGACTAGGCACCACATCACGCACTGAAACGACCTGTCCGGGATTGGTGCCCCAGGTCACCTGAGGTTGAATGTCGGCTGCCCGAAAGGTTTCGACCCGATCGTAAACCGCGCCTGCATCGGAGGGCAGCAACCGCCACTTCGCCACCGCATCTGCAAAGTCAGCGGGCGCGAATTCTCGGCCGCGTAGATACTCGTAAGTCGTATCATCTGGGGCAATCAATCCAGCGCGAGCACCCGCCTCGATCGCCATGTTGCAGACCGTCATCCGCTGCTCCATCGACAAAGATCGAATGGAACTGCCCGTGAACTCGAATGCGTAGCCGGTGCCGCCGGAAGCGGTCAGTTGACCGATGAGATAAAGCACTAGATCTTTGGCCGTTACGCCCGAAGCAAGATCGCCCTCGATTCGGAGTTCGCACGTCTTGGGCTTGAATTGCCGCAATGTTTGAGTCGCCAGCACATGCTCTACCTCACTGGTGCCAATCCCGAAGGCCAACGCTCCGAAGGCGCCGTGTGTCGAAGTATGGCTATCACCGCAGACAATGGTCATCCCGGGCTGCGTCAGACCCAACTCGGGCCCAATTATATGAACAATTCCTTGCTGGGGGTTATCCAGATCATACATCCGAACGCCGGCTTCTCGGCAATTTTCTCGCAACGCATCAACCTGGAGCCGAGAGGTCTCGTCAGCAATTGGAAGGGATCGATCACTGGTCGGCACGTTGTGATCGGGCGTAGCCACGGTTCGCTCTGGACGTCGCACTCGACGACGAGTTAACCGCAAGTTTTCGAAAGCCTGCGGACTGGTCACCTCATGCACAAGATGTAAATCGATATAGATCAGGGTCGGACGGTCTTTCTGTTGGAATACCACGTGCTGCTCCCAGATCTTGTCGATCAGTGTACGCGGATGGGAGTGGGAACGGGGTGCAGACATCGTCAAGACAGTGGTTTAGCGCTGTACGCAAATTGGGACCAAATCACTCGTTTGGACTAATTGTACCCGCCCGTTGCCGGATACAACAAGGTCGAGTTGCGTTCACGCCACACGCCTTGGCAAGCCAATGCTGGCCCGCCTTTCCACTTCCGCATGCGTGATCTCAGCAAAGCGACACTCCTGATCGACGCCCGCCCGATGTGCTCGCAACACGCAACTTTCGGGGTGCAGAAGACGGGGCAGATAGAACCAAAATCTCCCATCATTTGCAGGCACCACATCCTCGGCAAAAATTATGAGATCAGATCCCAGTAGGGTATTAGCCGTACGTGCAAGCCCCTCGGGCAGTGGGCCGGGCACTAATTGCACCTTTGCTCCGGAGGATCCAAAATGCTGGTGTGCCTGCTTGATCGTGAGCGGTGATCGCTTTTCCGATCTTGCATCAAAGAGGTCCAGGGCGGTATAGCAGACTTGCTGCCCTGGGGAACAAGCCTCGACCGCCAATTTAACCAGTCTCAAAGATCGATCGGGGTCGGTAATTCCGAATTCCACAATACGCTTCGCCCGAAGTTTATGTGCTGTACGATATAGAGCCCTAGATTCTCGAGGCTTAGACAAGTGGAGCCAGTAGAGTCTCTTTATCCGTTGCATCATCGACATCGCGGATTCCCTCCCGCTTCGTTTCAATTTTCCATTTCCTTGCCGAGCATGATTGAATTTCGACCAGTCCACCGGCCAAAATACAGTCGAAACTAAATCCCCCTACGATCGTCATTCCACCGAAAATCGCTAACGTACTTTTCAGCTGACCCTCGCAATGTCTGTAATTCCCATCTGGCGGAACGATCAAAAAAAAATCGCTACGGCCGAGGTCGATTCGCTCGTGTCAGATGCAGCCTTAGAGCTTGCCTCATCGCTGGAATCGACAAAGATTGCCACGGACCACTTCAATGACACGGCATTAGCGACTGCATTAGTCCAGTTGGCAATGGATTGCTGCCTGCAAAAATTAGGGTCCACCGGACTTTGGGGACAAGAAAATCGAATCGCAAGCAACGCAATTTACGATATTGCGGGCCGCGAACTGTCACGAGGTTGGCTGCAAACTCGGGCAAGAGAGAAACCCTTGGGATACGCTGGCGACCACCAGTTGCTCACAAGAATCTGCAATCGTACGGCGACTGAGGATCCGCTCGGCTTCTGTTTCGACCAGTATTTTTTATCTCAAAGTGCCCCGGAAGCGGTGCGTCAACGCACTAAACTAGCGGCACGTCATCTCGCTCATGGCGCGATGAACCACTCCGAACAATTTTCTGTTCTGGGACTCGGGTGTGGCCCCGCACTGGAAATCGATTACGGCTTGAAACTGCTGGGTGAGCGTTCGGCCGCGTCGATCAAGGTGACCCTGTTGGATCTCTGCGGTGAGGCGATCTCCGCGGCCGCACAACGAATTTCCGGACTGATCCCCGTGCAAAACATCACGACGATCCGTGAGAATCTGCCCCGCCTTCCGCAGCGACGTGATGTGGAACGAACGCTGGGAAATCCGCATCTGATTCTATGTCCGGGGCTGTTCGATTACTTGGACGACACGATCGCCACTGCGTTACTTCGCCTTTTGTGGCAACAGCTTGCGTCCGGAGGAACGCTGCTGGTTGGCAATTTTGCGCCGCATCATGCAACGCGCGCGTACATGGAGTGGATCGGAAACTGGTACCTCACCTACCGCTCTGAGGAGGCTATGAACACACTGGCCGATCAAGCCGGAGTGCCGAATGATTGCGTGCAAATCGGCACGGAACCGACCGGTGACGATTGGTTTTTAGTCGCCCGCAAGCCATGAAACCCCGGCCGCAAATTGCGACATAAGTTGAGGCCTGCCGCCTGCTGAATTGTCGTACCGTGGGCTGCCACCCAATAGACAATAGGTAGAATTTTATCTAGAAATATACGCTGACAAGTAACGCCATCAACTTCACGCGCTATCAATTGAGACAACATGAACGACTCTGCTGCGAAGCTCGAAGCTGCTATTAAAAATGGCTCGGCAATTGTCGGTGTCATCGGTCTTGGCTACGTTGGCCTTCCGCTAATTGACGCCTTTGCCACATGCGGATTCCGCACGATGGGCTTTGATGTCGATCAAAAAAAAGTGGATCGATTGCTCGCCGGCGAAAGTTACATCGGGCATATCTCGGCGACGCGGATTGCCGAACTGACCGGGAACGGACAACTGACACCCACCACCGACATGGCGAGGTTGGCGGAGGCCGATGTAATTATCATATGTGTTCCGACCCCGCTCTCCGAAAGCCGAGATCCAGACCTGACCTATGTTGAAACCACCACGACCACCATCGCTCAGCATCTCCGACCGGGACAACTGATCGTACTTGAAAGCACCACATACCCGGGTACTACCCGAGACGTTTTGCTACCGATCCTGCAGTCAACCGGCAAACTTATCGGTGAAGATTTTTTTCTCGCCTACAGTCCGGAGCGCGAGGATCCAGGCAACCCCGACTTTTCAGCCCGCGGTATTCCAAAAGTCGTCGGGGGTATCGATCCTGCAAGCCAAAAAATGGCGGAGGCAATCTACAAAAAGGCAGTGGTCTCCATTGTTCCGGTCTCCAGCCCTGAAGTCGCAGAAGCTTGCAAGATCGTGGAGAACACCTATCGATCGGTTAATATTGCGATGGTGAACGAATTGAAAACTTTATTTGACCGGCTGGCGATCGACATCTGGGAAGTAATTGATGCGGCAAAGACAAAACCGTTCGGCTACCAAGCTTTTTATCCTGGCCCCGGTCTCGGTGGCCACTGTATTCCGATCGACCCCTTCTATCTGAGCTGGGTCGCGCGGAAAGCCGGGATGTCAACCCGATTTATTGAACTGGCTGGCGAGGTAAATCGCGCAATGCCCCGATACGTTGTGGATGGGGTCGCGCGTGCACTGAATGAGCAGGGGAAACCCATTCGTGGAAGCCGCATTTGCCTCCTGGGGGTTGCGTATAAAAAAAATGTGGATGACCCACGGGAAAGCCCGGCATTCGAGTTATTTGATTTGCTCGGCGAGGCAGGCGCAACGCTTAGCTACAACGATCCACATGTGCCAAAACTTCCGAAGATGCGGAGTCACTCGGTTCCAAATCTAACTAGCCAGGAACTCACTTCGGAATTTCTGGCAAGTCTTGATTGTGTGCTAATATCAACGGATCACTCCGCGTATGATTTTTCGTTTATTGTCGAGCATGCCCCACTGGTGATCGATACCCGAAATGCCTGCCACGCCGTAACTAAGGGCCGTGAAAAAATCTTTAAATGCTGAACCCGAAGCATCCAGGACAGGGGGGGCCCGAGTAACAGGGGAGGCCAGGGTAATGATAATAGGCTTTAAGCGGGCCTGAGATTCCCTGCTACACTGATCAGACAACGTTATCGATGTGGTCGAGTATGGCCTATGTTATTGGTACCGTCGCGTGGTGCCGGGCAATGGTTTGTTCGTATAGGGAGCTGTAACGAACAGCACTTGCTCGCCACGACCAATCCTGCTGCATGGCCGTTTCAATCATCTGCTTCCAAATTTCAGGCCGCTCGTCATATAAAGCCAGGGCTTGCTCGAGTGTTCGGGCAAGCTCAGAACGGTTGTAGGCGTCAAAGCTAAAGCCGGTCGCCATGCCCGTTGCCAGGGACTTTTCATCCGCACCGATCACCGTATCTGCCAATCCACCCGTTGCATGAACCACCGGCAGAGTTCCGTACTTCAAGCTATAGAGCTGATTCAATCCACAGGGCTCATACTCACTCGGCATCAGAAAAAGATCGGCACCCGCTTCAATGCGATGTGCGAGCGGTTCAGAGAAATCAATCACCACGCCAATGCGACCTGGATTTTCCCTAGCGAGTTGCTGAAGTTTCTTTTCGATCCCGCGGTCGCCGGTTCCGAGAATCACCCACTGTACATCCTGTCGCTCCGCCCACGCTTGCATGACCGGCAAAGCAATATCGAATCCTTTCTGGCCTGCCAACCGACCGACAAACCCGATTAATGGTCGATCGGGTGCCATCTCCAAGCCGAACTCGCGCTGCAACGCGCGTTTGCAGACCCGTTTGCCCTCGCCGTAACTATCGGTGCAATATGTCGTGGCCAGATAGGGGTCCTTTGCCGGATTCCACGTTGCGTAATCCACGCCGTTGATAATTCCTGAAAGCACCCCTCGACGGTCGCTTAAAACAGCCTCCAAACCACACCCGAGCGGTGCCGATTGGATTTCTTCCGCATAAGTCGGGCTTACGGTGTTCAACGCGTCAGCAAAAACCAGACCTGTTTTCAATAAATTGAGTTCTCCATGAAATTCCATTTGCTGCCAGTTGAAATACTTCCAATCGATGCCGGTGAGCAGCATATCCCAGTGCCAGAAAGTTCCCTGGTAGGCCAGATTATGAACCGTCATCAATGATGCAATGCGAGATAATCGATCACAATCATCGAATTCTATTTTTAAAAGCGCGGGAATTAGTCCCGTTGTCCAATCATGTGCGTGGATCAGATCGACATTAAGGTCCGCTCGCTGAATGAGCTGAAGCACAGCCCTGGAAAAAAAAACAAATCGCTCACAATTGTCTTCGTAATCGATCCCCTGCTCACCATAAACACCATCCCGGTCGAAGTATTCATCTTGACGAATGAGATAGACCGTCACTTCACTATCGGGAAGTTTGCTGCTAAGAATCTCGGCAGTCACTAACTTGTTCCCAACCGGCACCTGCAGCTCGAATTCGGTTGATTGTACCGCCTGCCCGCGGTGCATCGTTCCTCGGTAAGCCGGCATCACCAGAGTCGCGCTGTGGCCTAGTCTCGCAATTTCGCAGGGAAGCGCGCCACAGACGTCAGCTAAGCCGCCGGTCTTGGCAAAAGGAACGGCCTCACTCGTGGCAAAACAAATGTGCACTTTGAAACACCCGGAAGAATCAAGCCACCGGTCATGAAGAATTGACAACCGGGTTCTACCACAATCTAGGCCAAGTGGAAACTTCAACCGTCCAACACATGATCAAAGTGTTATCCCGCGGTATGATCTCGCAAAAAAACACTCAGATCCAAATTACCGCCTGCAGGCCACCACTTTCAAAGCACAATCACGCAGAATTTTCGCCTAGAACCCCAGCAATCGCGTCACCGAGCGTGTCCATATTCTGCGTGGTCATCCCCGCCACATTCACGCGTCCAGACCCGACGATATATATCGACCTCTCCTGTCGCAAGGTTTCCACCTGCGGGGGTGTTAATCCGGAAAATGAGAACATACCTCGTTGACGCTGCATGAACGAAAAGTCTTGATGAACTCCTTTTTGCTTGAGGGTCTCCGCAAAAAGCGAACGCATCGCATTGATCCTGGACCGCATCTTTTCGACTTCTTTCTGCCACCTCCCGTAAAGCGATTCACTCTCAAGAATCGTCGTCACGATGGCTCCGCCGTGCGCTGGAGGATTGGAATAATTAGTTCGGATCCGCAACTTGACATGGCCAAGCGTCCGATCCGCCTCCTCGCTGGTTCGGGCAATCAGCGTTAACGCTCCAATTCGATCGTTGTAGAGGGAAAAATTCTTGGAATAGGAACTACAAATCAGTACCTCTTCGCAAGCATCGCACACCACTCTTAATCCGGCCGCGTCCTCTTGCATGCCGTCACCGAAACCCTGATATGCAAAATCAATCAGCGGTAGCAGGCCTCGCTCGGAGAGAACCTGTGCAATTTGTCGCCACTGCTCAAGCGTCGGGTCAACACCCGTTGGATTGTGACAACATCCATGCAGCAGTACCACATCGCCAGGTGGCAGGGAAGCCAGTTTGCCAAGCATCGCCGGCAAGTCGAGGCCGTTGGTTTGGGAATCAAAATAGGGGTAGGTATCGACAGGGACATGAGCCGCGGCGAAGATACCCGGATGGTTCGGCCAGGTCGGTTGGCTCAGCCAGAGTGTTGCGTCGGGCAACATTGTGTGGATGAAGTCGCCCGCTACACGCAACGCACCGGTGCCTCCGGGCGTCTGTGCGGTCCGCACGCGACCCACGATCGAATCCAGCTTTTCGGCGAAAAGTAAGCGTTGAATCGCCTGACCGAATTGTGGAGATCCGGTCATCGGCAAATAACCTTTGCTCTGTTGGCTTTTCAAAACTTCTGCTTCCGCCTCTTTTACCGTTTCCAGAACCGGCGTATTTCCATCGGCATCTTTGTAGACACCCACCGTCAGATTAATCTTTGCCGGATTCGAATCGTTGCGAAATGCTTCCGTCAATCCTAAAATAGCGTCGGGCTTGGCTGCCGGGAGTTGCTCGAATGTGCTCACTTTCTGTGCTGACTCGCTGGGATTCATAGATGCGACCTTATATAAATGATGGCTTGATTGCGTTAACGAACAAGAAATAGCACCCGAAACCGATCGAATCCGAAGAATCCACCTGGTCAAAGGTTGACGCATAGACACTCTACTGGCCATCATATTAAAGGATTCCTGCTCGGGAAGCCTACTCGCTTACAAGTAAGCACCGCGCAGCGCGGAAAACGCCCTCCGCCTAAGAACCGCAGGGCGTGCCAGAGGCAATGCCCTCCAGCCGAAAGCAGTACAGTGATGACCCGATACGTCCCGGATGATAACCTGCTGGATGTTTCTTTTTCCGCCCAATTCGTGCATCGCGTGCGCTTTACCGAGAATGTACTGGGCAAAGATCAAGGTACCCTGGCCGACCTGATCGAGGATTCAGGGGGACAAAAACCCCGCGTCCAGTTCTGGCTCGATCAGCACGTTGCAGAGGCCAACCCACATTGTGTCCGGCGTTTGCGGGATTTTTCCGACAGCTTCGCTGATCAATTTCTGCGGATCGGCAATGTGCAAATCATTCCTGGTGGAGAGGCAATCAAGAATGATATTCACTTGCTGGAGCGGATGCTAAAGGTGTTTCACGTGTCCGACCTAGACCGTCGCAGTTATGTGATCGTGCTGGGCGGCGGCGCGGTACTGGACGCAGTCGGATTTGCGGCAGGCATTGCTCATCGTGGAATCCGCTTGATCCGCATCCCATCAACCACACTAGCGCAGGCCGACTCGGGGATGGGAGTAAAAAATGGAGTCAATCTGTTCGGAAAAAAGAACTGGGTTGGGTCGTTTGTGGTGCCCTGGGCGGTGGTTAATGACCAGACCCTACTCTCTACCCTCAGTGACCGAGACTATATCTGCGGATTTGCAGAAGCAGTCAAAGTCGCCCTACTCAAAGATACTTCCTTTTTTGAAAAACTCGAGCAACAGGCCGAGGGAATTCGAAATCGCACCTCATCCGCGAGCCATCTAATGCTTCGGACTGCTGCGATGCTCCATTTACGACACATTACCGAAGGTGGAGATCCTTTTGAAATGCTTGAGGCTCGACCACTCGATTTCGGACACTGGTCGGCACACAAACTTGAAGCCATGTGTAAATTTGCCATCCGTCATGGCGAGGCAGTGGCCTGCGGATTGGCGATCGATACGATTTATTCTTCCATGAAACACGACCTTTCAACAGCCGTTGCTGAGCGGGTGATTCGTCTGCTAACGAAAATTGGTTTTCGGTTCGATCCCCTGGCAACAGTCGACGCAAACACACTGCTAGCAGGCCTCGAGGAGTTCCGCCAACACCTCGGCGGGCGATTAACGGTGACAATGCTCGACGGGATCGGAGCCCCGATCGACGTCCATCAGATCGATCGGAAGGCCATGATGGCGGCGATCGAGAAAGTTTCGTCTGTCGCCGCATCTACTCGGGTCGATTGACGACCATCAGGCCCGATGCAGGGAATCGGCTGCTAAACCAAAAAGGTTAACCAAGTTAGAACGCAACCTTGTGCACCGGACATGTGCCGGATAATCCTCAAGGTTTATCTACCTTCCTGAGGCGGAAAAGTTCGCCTAACAGTTGTCGTAAGCCATTTGCAAAAAAAGGGTTCGGAACGTTCAAGGCTCTTTATCGGCGCAGCCGATACGGTAGTTGTCGCTTCACGACGGGACCTAGTATCTCGTCAGTGGCAAGACAGCGAAACGTTGTGGTTCGATTATTATTGCAAGTCAAGGATGTGCTTGCTCGGCCGCAATGTGACCCAAACTTTGAACCTCGGGTTACCCACCCAGCCAACCTGCTTGCATGGCTCATCATACCTGGCGATTGACCCTTTTGTCAGGAATTTTGGCCGCTCACATGGAAGTGAGTTGTATCGCCGGATACGTCTCATTTGCCAAATGATCCGCAGGCAGGATTAAACTCGCGGTTCGGATCGTAAAGGAGTTTAGTTCTATGAAGTGGAGCATGTTTGTCGGCGCGCTCGTCCTGAGCGTCAGCCTGTGCACCAGCCAACATAGTTACGGTTTCGAACTGCTCGACCGTATGCTTGGTGTTGGTTGTGGTTGTGACACCTGCGGTTGCGATGCAGCTCCTGGCTGTGGATGTGACACCGGATGTGACGCTGCACCAGCTGGTTGTGATGCCAAAGCGGATTGTGGTTGTGAGAAGAAGTCGTGCTGCAAGAGTCGCTGCTGTGGTGGCCTGATGGATTTCTTACACGGACTGCATTGCAATCGTGGCTGCTGCAAGAAGAAATGTGGTTGCGATTCCAATGGTTGCGATGCTGCACCGGCTTGCGGATGTGATGCCGCCAAGTCCTGCGGTTGCGACAAAGGTTGCTGCAAGAAGGACCGCTGCTGCAAGAGCCGCTGCAAGAGCCGCTGCTGCAAAAGCCGTTGCAAAAACCGCTGCAAGAGCCGTTGCAACAAATGTGACAACTGCGGTTGCGACAACGGTGGATGCGATGCCGCACCCGCCTGTGGTGCCGAGCCCGCCTGTGGCTGTGGCGCTGCTGGTGCAGCTGACGCAGTCCCGATGCCCCCCACGCCGAAGCCCGATGCTTCCGCGTTGATCGGACGTCGTGGAATGTATGCTGCCAAGTAGTGTTTCGGCACTCTTGTCAAGCGTAAGATCATCTCGGCCCGTCGGTTCTCCGGCGGGCCGAGTTTTTTATTAGCCTTTAGCTAACAGTCTGCTTCTGGATCAACGCAGCGGTAAGCGGTAACCACTCGCCCCGATCTCGATAATGTTGCAGGAGCGGCTCATACTGTCCCGATTTCGACGCTAGTTCCAGCAAGCTCGGCGCCACGCCCTCAAGCGGGCGATCATGGGGATAAAGGGCAATGCCTGCACGCAACGCATCTTCGTATCTTCCTAACCGGTCGAGCAGCATGACAAAGACTTCAGCCGGCCACGCCGTCCCCTCCTCCCGTTTTCCCTTCTCGGCTTGCGAGGCAAAATATTCGACGGCCAAATCTACCTCTTTACCCAACTGTGCACCGAACAGCAGCCGATGGCTGGTGTAAATCTCATCGAACGGTGCAGGGCAGGGAAAATGAAAGTTTGGGTGCAAGCGCGTACCGTAAAGTGTGAGATCATAGGCCCGCTCCAGCGACTGAGTGTCTTCGATAATCTCGGCAAAGCGGACCACCGAACTCAGATGGGATGCGTCCACATGGACGGTGTATTCGCCGAACGCTCCCTCAATTCCTGCTAGCACTCCTTCAAGCACATCCGTTGCAAATGCCTCAGGTGAAACTTCTGACTCGCTTGCCGCTCTCAAGTTAGAGGCAAGCTCATGGTGTAAATGCGCCACCATCATTACAGCGATCTGTTGACGCTCTGCAAAGCTTCGGCTCGGCATCACCGACTCGTAGGTGGTGATCGCATTGCAGGTCCCCATCTCCTTGAGCAAATGCTCGAAGCCTAAGGCGAGGTCTACCCCTTCATAAATTGCAATCTCCAACACACTATCGATGTTTTCCGCATTCACTTTCATTGATCGTAATGCCTCACGCATCGACCTATGGTCTTCGAGTGCACGATGATACATCCATGCCTCGCGAAGTTTTCCTCCCTGTAAAAACAGACGACCTGTTTCATCACAGACTTGCAGATACTTTTGCTCGAGTTCATCCCGAACCGTCTCAGGTAATTTATCAGTTTGAAACGGGCTCGCGGCCGGCAAGCCTGCCGCTGTTCGGCATTGCATTAGCCGCGTCTCAAAATACTCATGATATCGCTTTTGATCACGAAATCTGGTCGCTAGCGCGTTAAGAGCGCATTCCGAACCTTGTTGATGAACGTTATCGGCTAAGACGCGAAACTCGCTTTCGGAGATCGGTTGCAAAGGACCGTTCATGAGGCGGGACGCCTCCTATGCAAAGGGGTGCGGGAATGCTGCTGATTTCTTTTACGGCAAAATTTTGAGCTTGAAATCGGCGGAGTATAGCCTGGTGATGCTGGCATCCTACAGCGCACATGGCCGCTCTACAATCAGTTCCTGGCAATGCTTGACGTTTACGAATTCTCACCACAACACAAATAGCGTGGTCTCACCCTGCACTGACCATAGCAACCGCTGACTCTTGCGATAAATTCGAGGGCCGAGGATAATATTTGCCATACAGATTTTTCATCTCTGGAGCGAGTACATGCCCTCCCGTCTGTTTTTTTTATTCGCCGGCTTCTTGATTCTGGTGATCGTGATCGGTCTTACTAAATTGGGGCGCGCGGCGGACCCTGAGAATCCGGAGGAAACCCCTCCGAATTTCGTGGTGGTTCTGATCGACGATTTGGGCTGGAAGGACTTGGGCTGCTACGGGGCCACCTACTACGAAACGCCCCACATCGATCAACTCGCCGCCGATGGCATACGCTTCACAGACGCCTATGCGGCCGCAGCCGTCTGCTCGCCAACCCGTGCTGCCCTTTTGACAGGTCGCTATCCGGCCCGCATCGGCATCACAGATTGGATGCGAATGGCTCCCGCGGGCACCCGCACTGATCTGAAAGATCCCCCCGCGGGAGCATTTGAAAATGTTGGTGAGGGCATGCTGACGCCCAGAAACCCCTACCGCATGGAACTTGAGGAGCAGACGATCGCGGAACTGCTGACCGACGCAGGATATAAGACCGGTCAAATCGGTAAATGGCATCTCGGAGCCGAACCATGGTATCCCGATCGCCAGGGTTTTTCCTTTCATCGCGGGGGCTCTGATCTGGGACAGCCACCGAACTATTTTTTTCCGTTCTCACCCCAGAGCGCCCATCGCCTCTCCGGTTTCGAGTCGGGGCCCGATGGGCAATACCTCACCGACCGTGAGGCAGACGAGGCAGTTTCTTTTATCCGCCGCAATCACGCTCAGCCATTTTTCCTGTTCCTATCGCATTATGCGGTGCATACCCCGATTCAGGCGAAAAAAGAATTCGAGGAGTACTTCAAGGAGAAGCCACTTGGTGATCAAAAAAACCCGGCGTATGCTGCGATGATCGCAAGTGTCGATCAGTCGGTGGGCCGTGTACTCGCCGAACTGGAGGCCCAGGGCATTCACGAAAATACACTTGTGATTTTCACCTCCGACAATGGCGGGTTGGCGAGTGTGACCAACAACGCGCCACTTCGCGGGGGCAAGGGTAATCCCTATGAGGGCGGGATTCGGGTTCCGCTAATTGCCCGCTGGCCGGGCATAATCGCACCCGGTAGCACTTCTCAGACTCCAGTCAGCAGCATCGACATTTTTCCGACGCTGCTCGATGCTGCTGGCCTTCCGACACCGGAAAAACCAACAATCGATGGCGAGAGCCTGCTGGGTGTCATGGAGGGCCGCGACAAGCTGACTCGCGACGGATTGTTTTGGCATTTCCCCCACTATCGCGGTCACGACGCGACACCCTACAGCATCGTGCGTCAGGGGAACTACAAGTTAATCCGGTTCTTCGATGATGGGCACCTAGAGCTTTATAATCTGGCCCAAGATCCGGGTGAGCAGGAAAATCTGACCAGCCGCGAGCCGGAACGGACCAAACAACTCAGCGTACTTCTCTCCAAATGGTTACTTGGTGTAGGTGCACAAATCCCCAAATCTGCTCCCAGCCAGAAGAAAACGACTGGAAAAAATCCAACCGGAGCGAATCGCGAAAGCAATTCCTAATCTGCATTTTGCGAAGCGAGCGATCCCCGAAAACGCTATGAGCGACACTTCCCCACTTGATTGGCTCAGCGGTGCCCTTCGGCAATGGGACGCGCGTCATCTTCGTCGCAAACTCCGAGTGCGGAACGGCCCGCAACAGCCGACCATTGTTTTCGGCGGTAAAACGCTTGCACATTTCGGAGCAAACGACTACCTAAACCTAGCCAATGACTCACGGATCGTGCAGGCCGTGCAAACGGCGATGACACGGCACGGTTGGGGTAGTGGAGCGAGCCCGCTAATCAGTGGACACACCGAACAGCACGCGGAAGTGGCCGAGGCGGTGGCTCGTTTCGAGCAGTGCGATGCGGCATTGCTATTCAGTTCCGGATTTGCCGCAAACGCCGGGACAATTCCGGCTCTGGTGGGCCGCGACGATGCAATTTTTGCGGATCAGAAAAACCATGCAAGTCTGATTGATGGTTGCCGACTCTCTGGTGCACCGATTTCCGTTTACCGTCACGGTGATGCAGAACATCTTGAGTTGCTGCTGCAACGGTCCAATTGCAACGGTAAACGGCTTATCGTGACAGACAGTCTCTTTAGTATGGATGGCGATTTTGCTCCGCTGCAGCAGATCGCACAATTGCGGGAACGCTTTAACTGCATGCTGTTAATTGATGAGGCACATGCAACAGGCGTTTTTGGTGCATCCGGACGAGGCGTGGCCGAGCGGATGGGTGTGGAGTCGAGCATTGACATTAAAATCGGCACACTCAGCAAGGCGCTGGGCGGCTGCGGTGGCTTTGTATGCGGACAACAATCATTGATCGATTGGTTGATTAATCGAGCGCGAAGTTATGTGTTCTCGACTAGCCCCCCGGCAGCAGGCATCGCCGCAACGGCCACCGCATTAGAGATCGTGAGGCAGGAACCGCAGCGGCGGAAGTTGCTCCTGGAGCGGGCCACCGCACTGCGTGATGCACTGCGTGCGCTAGGCTTTAAAACCGGCGAAACTGAAAGTCAGATTATCCCGCTGCGGATCGGTCCTGCAGACCGCGTCATGGAAATCACCCAGCAACTGCTGGAGGCAGGATTTTTTGTACCTGCCATCCGACCGCCCTCGGTACCCGAACAGGAATGCCTGTTGCGAATTAGCCTAACCTATGGGCACAACGAAACAACCATTGCCAGGCTCATCGATACGCTCGGCCGATTCACGACGGCACATGGTGCTTAGTGCAACACAATCTAGGGCGGTCACAGTTTGAGCAGCATTCTGGACGCGCGAGCTGATTTTGCTCTAGGTCGCGCGGCCATTGAAAGCCTACAATCGACCGCGATACCTTCCGCTAAAGGGGACCCGCGGTGAAGCGACGCATCATTCAAATTCCATTACCGCTCAATCCCTTCTTTTGCACGTGGCCAGTTGTTTTCGCCATATGGGCCGTTGCTTTAGCCGATCTCGCTGCGGCTGAGCATCGCGGTACTGCGAGCGCAGAGCAACGCCGAGACGCGACCATTTTTGATCTTACGTCGGTCAACTCGCAAATCGGATGGGCCGTAGGAGATAGAGGGGCCATCTGGCACACAAGCGATGGCGGTGCGCAATGGACCCTGCAAGATACCCCAGTCGATTGCACGCTGCACAGCGTGACCTTCCTGGATGCCCGTCTCGGTTGGGCGGCTGGTGGATCGACCGACCCCTATACTCACATCTCGCGAGGGACGATTCTCCGCACCTCAGACGGGGGCAAACATTGGACCCGCTGCAGTAAAGATCCGCTGCCTCGGATTAAAAGAATTCAATTCTTTAACGCAGACGAGGGAATCGCTTTGGTCGCACCTTCTCCGCTGTATCCGTATGGAATGCTGATCACAACCGATGGGGGTCGGAGTTGGTCGGTGCCACCAACTGATCGACCGACCCGGTGGGAAAGTGTCGATTGCGATAGTTTTGCCTGTGGATACCTTCTGGCAGAGAGCCGGTTTGGCATCATGCATGATGGAGAAATAGACACCCAGGTCTTCGATGACATAGCGTTCGGTGCATCGACCTGGATCGATATTTGCTGCGTTGACGCACAAACCGTGTATGCACTGCGTGCTTCCGGCGACCTGTTTTTTACTCGCCAAGGGGGGCGTCTGTGGGAGCATCGTGCAAAGCTCGCGTTGCCCACGGGTTTTGTCCCGCAAGGGATGGAAGCCCACGGTCGCCACCTGTGGGTTTTCGGATCGCCGGGACACCTCATGCTTTACAGTGACGACGGCGGGATGCACTGGGAGATGCAACCGACCGGTCAGTCGATGCCGCTGCAAGCGGTCCACTTCGAGTCACCCGAGCGGGGTTGGGCAGCCGGCGCCATGGGAACAATCCTGTCGACAGAAAATGGCGGCGTATCATGGCAGATCCAGCAGCAACGACGGAAACGGGCAGCGGTACTCGGCGTGTTCGCGACCGCTCGAGCGACACCACTGGAAATTTTCTCACAGCTCTCAGCCGGGGAGGGTTATAGCAGCGGAGTCCTGTTGTTGGGGCACAAGCCGCTCATTCCGACCGTGCCCCTTGATGATGCATCGCTCCGCGAGCGTGAGGCACTCGTGCAGAGTGGCGTCGACGTTGTGGACCAAGCTTTCCGTGTACCGATCACGCCGGCCTGGAACACCACCGACTCGGCTGAGCTCATCAGCGGCATACCGGTCGTCGTTGCCGATCTTTGCCCACCTCCGCTTTCGAAAGGGAATTTGATCCGTGCATTCGAATCGCACGTTGAACGGCAAGTCCGTGCACTTCGCCCGGATGTGGTCATTACTCATCCGGCAACAACACGTCGTGATGATCCAGTTGGGTTTCAGATCAATCAGGCGGTTCTGCGCGCTGTGAAACGGGCGGCCACAGAAGCGACAGAGGGTACAAATGGAGTGTCTCCTGCAAGACTCGCGGGATGGCAGGTGCGGAAAGTGGTGGCCCATTTGCCTCCACGGCAATCCGGAGGGATATCCATCGCTACCACTCGTTGGATGCTCACGCTGGGAAGTACACTTTCAGAGTACACGCATGGCGCGCGGGCATTGCTGGAGGTCTATCCCGAACAAGTCGAACCGGTACATCATTTCTCGGTGATCCTAAATAATCTTCCGCAGGGACGCGGCAGCGGCGACTTCTTTAGCGGACTGCAACATACGCCAGGCGGAGAGAGTCGACGCCTGCTTCATAATCACGAGAGTGTGCCTGTGGGCTTATTGCGTCAGCAGACAGGTCGCGCTGATATTCTAAAAGCGGTCCTCGCGTCGGCGGGAGCAGGACAGCCATCCTCGGCGGCATGGCAGGCACAGATCCATCGTGCTGCCGCCGAATTGCCGGTCGATCAATCGACTCGACTACTGGTCGACATCGCCGCTGAAAATTTTGCTCGAGGCAAAGTCTCGCTTGCGGCCGAGACACTGGCCATGCTGATCGATCATGCGCCGGAACATCCGCTGGCGGCTGCCGCATGGAAATGGCTTCTGACCTATCACACGAGCGGGGAATTTCAACATCACCAGGGAATTTCAAGTGCTGGCCACGTGCAACTCACTAACACGACTTCCGACGCGACAGAAACCGATCTGCCGGCCTCACGGTGGGGCGACCGACTGCAGCGAGCGGCACCCGTGCTATTTCGTGATCCGCGGATTCAAATCCCTCTGGCCGCGGCATTCCGCCAGGAAGGCGAAACGCGTCAAGCGGAGCGAATCGCCCTCTTTTTGGCTCAGGCGACCTGGTTGGGCAACTACGCGGCATGTGCAACCGCAGAAGCCAACCTGATGACCAACTCAGGCGCATCGCCCTGGACGGCGGTGCGTGCCCGTAGCAAACCATTTCTTGATGGAAAACTGGACGACGCATGCTGGGCAACCGCTGCGGAAGCGGGCATTCAACTTGCGGATCGAACGGGCATAACCGGTTCGCCAACAAAAGTGCTGACCTGTTTTGATCTGCAGCATCTCTATTTCGCAATTCGCTGTCGAAAAGCCGACCAAGTTGCTTATGATCCGCCACCAACCGCCCGCAAGCGCGATGCGGACCTTACAAACCAGGATCGCGTTCAAATCTTACTGGACATTGACCGCGACTATGCCACTTGCTACCGATTTACCGTCGATTCCCGCGGGTGCACGCACGATCAACTCTGGTTGGACCCGACCTGGAATCCAGAGTGGTATGTCGCACGCGCGGAAACCGAGACCCACTGGACCTGCGAGTTGGCCATCCCATTCACGGCTCTTTCTGCTCAGACAGGAACCGCCGAGCGGCTATGGGCTTGTGGCGTACAACGGATACTGCCGGGTCGCGGGTTTCAGAGCTGGACCACTCCAGCATCGATGGAAATCGAGCCGGCTGGTTTCGGTCATCTTCAGTTGCCGGATCCGATGGATTAAGTTGCCGGTGGCGGCCATTTCCCCTCGTTTTAATTAGGATCTCAACGCCGATATGCCTTTTCTGATTGGAGCCGATGAAGCAGGCTACGGTCCTCGCCTCGGACCGCTGATGATCTCTATCTCACTATGGCATGTGCAGTGTTCACCAACTCAGATGAATCTCTATGATGCTTTATCCAGTCGGATTGGTCAGGGTGGAGGGCAGGATCAAAG
>DLCF01000084.1:0-15269 GCA_002480485.1 Planctomycetaceae bacterium UBA7805 | reverse complement strand
GTGGAGGGCAGGATCAAAGCAAGCTAATCATCGATGATTCAAAAAAATTATATCACTCAGGCGGTTCACTTCGACTGCTCGAGCGCGGCGTCCTGACCTGCCTTAGCGGCCCTACCTCTGCCGATCGGTGGCCGACGACCTGGAGAGATCTCTGGAGAACACTCACCGGCAGCCTACCTGAACCCCTCGAAACGCTTCCGTGGTATGCCGGATACGACGAGGACCTACCGATTGATGCAACAGTCGACGAAATCGAACGGTTGCGAGAATCGCTGCTTGATCTGTGGGAGCGAACACAATGCAAGCTGGTTCGTGTCCGTACCAAGGCGATCTTTCCGGAAGAGCTTAATCAAGCGATCGATCAACTGGATAGTAAGGCAGAGGTCTTAACTCGAGCGACCATGTCATTGATCGGTGCCACGCTTAAAACCCTACCAGCCGAGGACACTTTAATCGTGTGCGATAAACATGGCGGCAGAAATCACTACCTGCCGGCCCTCCAACGAGAATTCCCTGAAACGCTGGTGCAAGTTCTGGAGGAATCGCGACCTGAGAGTCGCTATCGGCTCAACCGCGATTCACACGAGACAAATATTTGTTTCCGTAAGGGGGGTGAGTCATTTCTTCCCGCAGCGTTGGCGTCGCTGGCATCGAAGCTACTCCGCGAGTTGGCAATGCGCGCTTGGAATCGCCATTGGATTAGTAAAATCCCGGGTTTAAAGCCGACGGCAGGCTATCCAGCGGATGCGGTTCGCTTTAGACAAAGCGTCGAGCCGCACTGCGAGACGGCGAACCTGCCATTGCATTTATGGTGGCGGATGCGATAGAGATTATTCAGATTCAAGGAGGATGGGCAATTGGTTGGTTTCTCCACAAACAAAGCTATAATTTTTAGTCATGGATAGGTTTCCCCCAATTTACGTATCGCCGAGACACAGGAGTTCGCTCAATGTCCGCAGACACGCAGAGAAAACATTCACGACCGTTCGTCGCATCCTTTCAGATAGTCTGCCGCTCATTCATATTCGTAACGATTTGGGTTGCCGGTTACACGCTGACGCTGTTTAGTCGGGTTGCGACTGCAGAGACAGCTAACGTCCAGTTGGGGGATGCCAGTCTGACCTCCGGCATCGCTGGCGGTGGCGATGCATTGGAGCTGAGCGAGATTGAAGAATGGCTTGACGATCCCGAAAATCACGAAGTACTAGAATTTGAACTTCCACTTGGATTATCGGCGGGTGCTGGGATGATTCGTGGCGTGAACGAAAACCCTCTGACCCGAGCGAAAATTGAATTAGGCCGACAGTTATTTTTCGACACGCGCCTCTCGGCCGACAACACTATCAGTTGTGCGTCTTGCCATCGTCCAGACCATGGCTACGCGGCACCCACTCCTTTTGGGATAGGCATTCGAGATCAACTTACCGGCGTCAACTCCCCAACTTCTTACAATCGGATTTTAAGCGACAAACAATTTTGGGACGGTCGAGCGGACTCGCTTGAAGAGCAGGCAAAAGGTCCGATTGCGGCGCCGGGAGAAATGGGAAACACCCATGAGCAGGCCGTAAAAACAGTCGAGGGGATAAATGGCTATAGGCAACAGTTCCTGACGATTTTCCCAGATGAGGGTGTGACCATTGACACGATTGCCAAGGCAATTGCATCTTTTGAACGGGCGATCGTGACCGGTCCGTCACCGTTCGATTACGCCGAAGCCCTGCGGCCCTTTGAAGACTATGAACCGGAGGACTTCGATGAACTACGAGAAGAAGACCCGGAAGGGCATGCCCGCTACCTCGAGCTGAAGCAATTGGCGTCCAGGCACCCTATGTCAGAATCAGCACTTCGGGGTCGAGAGCTTTTTTTCAGTGAAAAGACTAACTGCACCGCCTGTCATGTTGGTGCGAATTTGACCGATGAGAAGTACCATAATATCGGGATCGGCATGCTTGACGAAAAACCTCTCGACGGACGCATGGGAATCACCAAGGACCAAGAGCATTTCGGCGCATTCAAAACACCGACGATCCGAAACGTCGCTATGACCGCGCCGTATATGCACGATGGTAGCATGCAGACGTTGGAAGAAGTCGTTGATCACTACGTGAAGGGGGGGCACCCGAACGCCAATCTGAGCAAGGACATCCTAAAACTCGACCTCACGCCCCAAGACAAGGCGGATCTGGTAGAATTCATGAAGGCTTGCACCGGACCGTTGCCGGATGTCGAGGAGGGTCGCCTACCTCAGTAACGCCTGTATTGCACAATCAATTCTCGCGTAATTGAGGGCCGCGTCCTGCTACGACATGGATTTTGGTTGTGTGAAAATCTCGGAACTCGGAAGTGTTATGGCGCTCAGCGAAGAAGAAATTTACCAGGAACACGTGCTCGATCACTACGAGGACCCGTACAACCGGGGCCACCTCGAGGGGGCGACTCATCAGCACAAAGATGACAATCCACTCTGCGGTGACGTAATCGAAATTGAGCTGGTAATCGATGAGAGCGGAAACATAACCGATGCTTACTTCGACGGGGAGGGATGTTGTATCAGTCAGGCGTCTGCATCAATGCTAATTGAAAAGATGGAGGGTCAGCATGTTGACACTGTGAAACAGTTCTCGGCGGAAGATATGCTTGAGTTGTTCGGTCCCAAGTTAACGCCAAACCGCCAGAAGTGTTGCCTGCTTTCTTGGCGAGTTCTGCAATCGGCAATCTACGCGTCGCGGGAAGGGTCTCCACGCGAGGCGACCGGTGACGATCCGCAAGCAAATCAGGAGTAACGTCGATGAGTACAACCAGCGGTCGGGTCAAAGTGGCGGCACAGGACGGGCCGAGGGAACTGGATCCTCATCAGTGGCGGGGTGACTTTCCCATCCTCGAGAAAAAGGTTCATGACCAACCTCTGATCTATTTCGATAACGCAGCGACCACGCAGAAACCGAGGCAGGTACTTGAGGCGATGGAAAAGCTTTATGCCGAGCACTATGCCAACGTCCATCGAGGAATTCATACCCTAAGCGAAGAGAGCACTGACCGATACGAAGCTGCCCGTGACACCGTCTGCCGTCTGCTGGGTGGCGTTTCTAGGGAGGAGGTCATCTTCACCTGCGGAACGACCGAAGCGATCAATCTCGTCGCCCGCAGCTGGGGCGACCAAAACGTTTCACAAGGCGACGAAATACTGATCTCCGAAATGGAACACCACGCTAATATTGTGCCTTGGCAGCAACTGGCAGAGCGTACCGGGGCAACGGTCCGTTGGATTCCGATCTCGGATGACGGGATGTTGGACCAGGAGGCATGCGGGTCAATGCTCTCTTCGCGGACGAAGCTAGTGGCCATTACGGCCGTATCCAACGTTCTTGGCACCATCAATCCAATCAAACAAATCATCGACGCAGCGCACGCTAACGACGCGCTGGTGCTAGTCGATGCGGCGCAATCGGTGCCCCATGCTCCGACTGACTTGCAGTCCTGGAATGCCGACTTTGTGGCCTTCGGTGGGCACAAGATGCTTGGGCCCACTGGCATCGGAGTACTTTATGGCAAGCGGCAACTTCTCGATGCAATGCCACCCTGTCTCGGTGGCGGTGGAATGATCCGTCGCGTGCGTAAAGAGGGATTCGAACCGGCTGACCTTCCTGATAAGTTCGAAGCCGGCACCCCCCCCTTCGTTGAAGCGATCGGTTTGGCAACGGCGATCGAGTATCTTCAGCAGGTTGGAATGCAGTCGATTGCGGCGTATGAACAGCAGCTGGCCAAGTTGGCTATGGAGCGTCTTTCAGCGATAGAGGGAGTGCGTATTTTCGGCCCTGGTGCGACGGATCGAGCAGGAATAATAAGCTTTCAGATTGATGGGGTACACGCGCACGATGTCGCCCAGATACTGGACCGCTTTAGCATTGCCGTTCGGGCGGGCCATCATTGTGCAATGCCGCTTCATCTGCGTCTGCAGGTTCCTGCCACCGCCCGGGCAAGTTTTTACTTTTACAACACGTCTGAAGAAGTTGAAAAACTCGGGGTGGCCATTGAAGAGACCCAGAAGGTTTTTCGAAAAAAATAGGGGCAACGACTGCGATGCCAACCATTGAAGTTTCTGCTGACCACCAACTTTCGGCCACCGAAGCGGCTGAAAAGCTGCGTTTATTCGGTGAAAAAATGAAAGAAAAGCATGGCGACGAAGTCGATATGATCGAAGAACGATGGCAAGATCACAGGCTTGATTTCAGCCTCGCCGCCAAGGGAGTTACGATTAATGGCGAGTTAGTGGTCACCGACGACCATGCATTGGTCCGTTGCCGTCTACCTTTTGCTGCGATGCTGTTTCGCGGTCGCATCGAACGAGATATCCAAAATACATTACGAGATGCCCTAGCTGGCACGTCGTAAAGAGGGTCATTTACTTACCGGATGGCTTCACCGTAAGTTGCTTTCCTTCCAGGGCGTAATCCAAACCGTTCGTTTTGAGTAGTTCTGCAATCAGCGTTTCGAGCGACACTTCGTGGACGTCCAGCTTCACGACCTTCTGCGGATTGATTCCGGCAGCATCGATGGCCTGCCGCTGCCACTGAATGGTCAGCCCGGTTTGTCGAGCGATCGCGGCAAGAATCGCTTCGATTGGTGCCTCTACCCGCAGGGTGTAGACCTGCGGGCCCGACGATATCGAATCGTCCTGTTTTTGCTCCGGCAGATCATCGGGGCGAGTGGCGGGATCGATCTGCCAATGGTCTTCAGCCAGGCCGCTAAAAATCAATTTCGACCCTTCACGTTGCACCTCCGCGTGCGGAAACCGCTGCCCCCACTGTTTGATCAGTTGGGTTTGGTTATCGGGGGCAGCAGCGTAGCTTCTGCGTAGCACCAGTTTTTGTTTGATTGGCTCGATCTCAACAGACTGAGCGGTCGGATCAAATCGAGGCATCGCGTCGAATCCGGCAAGAAGAATGGTACATTGTGTTGCACAATCGATCGGTGGAAATTGTCCGGCCGGCCAGAGATCGTGTGGAAGTCGCTCCGCATGATTCCACCGCAAATGATAATTGTCAGTGACAGCCCGCATAATTTCTTCGGGCGTGGCAAGTCGATCCCAAGAGAGTATTCGAGGCTGCGATAGTCTACGCTCGAATTGGAGGGGGCTGTTTTTAACTTGATTCATTGCAATCGCTCGGACCGTCTGCAATTTTCTAACCTTTTCCGATGGCCCGATATATCCGACCGGTCCGAGCCAAGTAATTGTCGCATCAAACTGCGAGGCGATCTCCTTCAACGCCGTACCGAGCGGGGTATCTTGTGTGCGATAGTGAAGTGGAGCATCAGGATCGATCCGACGATCGAGAAAAAGTGCAACGCCGAATTGGTGGGAGATTACCTCCAGTGCATTCCGCCGTGGATCGCCTGAAATTTCAAAACCCGTGGGGCGACTTAGTGCTGATGACAACGCCGAGCCGGTACGGAATTGGGGAGGTTCAGCCCGAATCACGATTGGCTGCAGCATGGTCTCCACGACCAAAAAAGCACATAACCAGCACCAGAGAGGGGGGGATGCTCGAGTCATAGAAGCAGATCTTTGGTCTCTAGTTGTTGCGGCTAATGCAGGAAAATTCCGACGATTAGGAGAAAAGTCACTGGTCTATTTTCGCATCCCATCCGGCCCGATGAAAGGCGGAACTAGCCAGCGCAAATTATTTTTCACATCGACGACTAGGTCTAATTAAACTGGGGACAGGACAGAGTGAAGGGAATACCAGAACGCAGTTGTAATCAGCAAAGAGCCCTTGCATGTCCGCCTCTCCGCCCCGCGTCCCGCTGCTACAGAATTATTATACGGACTATCTGCGTGGCGAGACGACAAATACCTTCCTGACGCGTGTCAAATCTCGATACGAGCGGGTTTCAATTGAGCGGCTGGCAGTGATATCCAATCGCTTCGGGCGGCGGGCCGCAAATTTTGCACTGGTATCGATCGCGGATTTTGCGTCGAATCCGATTGTTGGCGCGGCGCTGAAGGATACTGATCGACTAGTACGCGAAATTGCCAGGAACGGCATTTCTAAACTGTGGCGACAAACCGATGACCGATACAATCAGCTTACCATGGAGAAGATAATCGACTTGAACCGTCATACGCACTACGCGCAAGCGGCTCTCAACGCCACTGATCTTCTGGAAATGGCTCCAGAGTTTGCCGAAGCCTGGAATCAAAGAAGCCTTTCACATTATCGTCTGAAACTCTACACGGACGCCCTTCGTGACGGGCGGCGAACGCTGGAACTGAATCCGTTTCATTTCGAATGCCTCACACGGATGGGCCGCTGTCACGAGAAACTTGATGATCCTATCTCTGCGTTAGAATATTTCCAACAGGCCCTCTCGGTGCATCCGGATCTTGCGGGGGTCCGTGCGAAGGTACACTACCTACAGCGCTCGTTAAGCGATTGAATCGATCGCAAAGCGGTCCATTCTTGGTTGATCCATTCTCCCGCGGCGCGTTAAAATCCGGAAGATTCGTTCAACCGATTAACTTGAGGCCGGAAGGATGCCATGTCGCGTGTGATTCTTGCTCTCGATCAGGGAACCACTTCGAGCCGGGCCATCATCTTCGACGCACAGGGCCGCCCGCTGGAAGTAGCGCAGCAGGAGTTTCGCCAGATCCTACCGGCGCCTGGACTCGTCGAACACAATCCTGAAGACATTTGGTCTTCTCAATTAAACGTCGCCCGCGAGGTACTCAAACGCCCCGGGTATCGCGTCGAGGACGTGGCGGCGATCGGTGTAACCAATCAGCGTGAGACGACGCTATTGTGGGATCGAACGACCGGCAAACCGGTCTCGCCAGCCATCGTCTGGCAAAGCCGAGCAAGCGAACCGACATGCCGCAAATTGAAAGAGGCTGGGCACGAGCCACGATTTCAACGGAAAACGGGGCTGCTACTGGACCCCTATTTTTCCGGCACTAAAATCCGTTATCTCCTCGACCGTGACCCGCAACTTCAGCGGCGTGCAGAGGCGGGTGAAGTTCTGTTCGGCACTGTCGATTCTTTTCTTATCTGGAGACTCACGGCTGGCGAAAGACACGTCACTGATCTCAGCAATGCGAGCCGCACGCTGCTCCTAAATATTCATACTTGCGGGTGGGACGATGAATTACTCGGTATTCTAAATATCCCCTCCACCATGCTGCCAGAGATCACACCCTCCAGCGGCATAATCGGCAAGACAGATCCCGAATTATTCGGTCGCTCGATTCCGATTGCGGGTGTCGCAGGAGATCAACAAGCGGCCATGTTCGGTCAGACCTGCTTTCAACCCGGTGACGTCAAAAACACGTATGGAACCGGTTGCTTCATGTTGATGAACACTGGTCGGACGCCTGCCATTTCAAAAAATAAACTTTTAACAACAATCGGTTGGCAGATTGGCGACCAAGTGACGTACTGTCTGGAGGGATCGGTCTTCATTGGCGGCGCGGTGGTCCAGTGGCTCCGCGACGGATTGGGCCTGATTGAATCGGCGAGTCAGATTGAATCTCTGGCGTCGTCGGTATCTGACGCAGACGGATTAGTGCTTGTCCCGGCATTTGTCGGGCTTGGTGCACCCTACTGGGATCCCACAGCGCGTGGCATGCTGCTCGGTATAACCCGTGGCACTACCGCTGCACACATTGCTCGGGCGGCAGTTGAATCCATGGCCTTCCAATCGCGTGATTTGCTTGAGGCAATGCAAAGGGATGCCGCAGCGATGGAAATTGAAATGAAAGTGGATGGCGGTGCGTGTGTCAATAATTTGCTGATGCAGTTTCAGGCTGACATTCTGGGCAGTCGGGTGCGAAGGCCAAAAATCACCGAGACAACAGCACGGGGTGCGGCGTTTTTGGCTGGATTGGGTGTCGGTTTCTGGAATAACCGGGAAGAAATTACCACCTTGTGGGAATGTGATCGTGTTTTCGAACCTCAGATGGCGGAAACTGAACGCGGGCAACGATATGGCAGTTGGCAACGGGCCGTTTCGCGCACGCAGCACTGGACCGATGCAGGAGAGCAGGGCAATGGAGAGCTGTGCTCGTGATAGAATTTGCCGATTCTAGACCGAAGTTTAGCCCCGGAATGCTTGTTCGGCATCGCCGCTACCACTATCGGGGAGTGATTGTCACCTTCGACATGGAGTGTCGGGCACCGACGCAGTGGTACGAAAAGAACCAGACCCAACCACCGCGACACCAACCATGGTATCACGTGCTCGTGCACGCCACGGGGTCGGTAACCTATGCCGCTCAGGACAACTTACTGCTAGATGCAGAGGGGATGCCGATCAGCCATCCCTTGCTGGAAGTTTATTTTGATGCCTGGGAGGATGGTCGCTACCTGCGCAATGCGACCCCCTGGGAGTCTTGGTAAGACAGCAGGACAGAGAGGGTGTCTCTTAAGGTCTCATCGATGCCGCCTGAAATCGAGACGGTGCCTGATAAAAACGGCTTAGATTCTCTTCGTTTGCAAACAAGTAAATTCGATTTTTGTAGAAGACGCCGTGCTTGCGGTGCCCAAGCACGAAGGAATGTTGGTCGGTAGCAACTACCGGATCATACCCGGAGAGGACCGGACTATAGTAATCGGGATTGGCCAAGAATCGCTGCTGCTGCCTCTCTCCCGAAAATAGATAGAGTCTTCCACGATGATAGGCACCCCATTGGGTATTGCCGGCCACCCATTTTTTCTGCTCGACAAGTTCGACCGGGCACATTCCATCGAGAGCGGGCGACTCGATGTTCGGTGGCAGCGGGGCCTCGGGAGCAACGGTAGGCAGGCTCGCCGAAGCGGAGCGGACCGTTGGCACTGCAGGATGGTTAGGCAGAAACGCACTCTGGCTCACCGTAGTATTTGGTGACGCAATCGGCGTTCCGGTGGTGTCCGTGCCAGAGTTACGCGATGATGTTGCCGCAGTTTCCCACGGCGCGACAGGTCGTTTCACCGCCGGCGGATTGGAACGTGGCGACACGGTCGGCGTCATCGCAGGGGGTGCAACCGACAACGAGGCAGAAGCTGAGTTGGTGGCATTACCATACCGGGGTCCTACCAAGGTCGGAGTTTTTTCGAGATTGCGATAGTTGACCGGCACGGTTGCCGCGATAGGAGTTTGTGGAATCGACATATCCGATGTCGACGGGCTAGCAGTGGGTACCAACCGCAGCAATCCTGCCAGATAGCGTGGCGCGTGCGGAGGGCACTTTTGCGTTGCCAACAATCGTCCTGATGGATCGATCACCATGTCGGTCGGCACAAAGCGGATCGAGTGGCGTCGGGCCAATTCAGGGTGTATTTCGGTATTGATTTTCACTGGAACAAAGTGGCGGGAGATGGCTTCCACGACTTCCGCACGGTTGTAGACATTCCGCTCCAGTTGTACACACGGTCCACAGTGAGTAGACCAGAAGTGGACCAGCAGCAGTTTTCCAGTTCGCTGTGCTTCAGCGCGTCCCGCATCAATATTGTCGAGCCAGCGGATAGAGTCGGCCGGCGCCGTCAAGGCGGACAAACTGCAAATGAACACAAAGATCGCTGCGGCGCGCCCCATAAGAAACTTCCTCAAAAATGCGAAGCTTAAAAACAAACGTTTTCTTTATATCGGCCAGCCACCAGGGCAAAATGGTGCTAAATTGCGGGTCGTATCAATAATGCGGGTTTTTGCAAAAAATGCTGGAAAGAACGCAATCATCAAGCTTGATGCCACTGCCATTACTGCGGGCAGGCCGTTATGGCTGCCTTGCGATTAGGCTGCTGATTTGACACCTTTATCATGCGACTTGACAGGATCGCAGGGAGTCTTATCATTAAGGGCAAGTAAACACTGCTTACACACGGTGAGGCGGTGACGCTTGGGTCCGAAACACTCTGCCGGACCGATCCCGCTTGGTTTTGTCGGCTGTTTCGGCGGCACTGCGGGTGGTTCGATCAAGCGTATTGCTGTCTGGCCTTCTGATTTGACTTCTCAGTCGTCCTTAAGTGGCTTCAGGGAACTCGTCACGGGTTTGGGGAACTACCTCAGTACGTGCCGTTCGTAGTAAACATGGAATGCCGAAGTCGCAAAAGCCAGCTATCGAGGCGGCGAATTCGGACAATTTGGAATTGCAAAACAGGGATTCAATAGCGCTTGCCATGCAAAGGGAGCGTTCGGTGGCAATTCGACAGTTGCCTGATCAATGACCGCTAATTTACCGATTACGCGCAGATACAGGGTGTGTTATCGGCAGATGCGTGTGGGTTTCGCTTTAGAGCGCACACTCGGCAGCGGTTTTCGGTCAGGCTGGTCGGGCCCACGGATCCAATGAAATCGATTGGGATTACACGTTGACCACCTGATCGGTGCAAAACGCTGTTAGGCAACCTTCGAGAGACACCTGGCGAGAGAAAATTTATGGCGAAACGGAATAACAATAAAGGTGGTCGGGCGCGTGGCGATCGACCAAGGGGCGGACGGCGTCGGGGCAATCGTGTCGGCGGTGGAAAACGACCGGGCTTCGATTCGGGCGATAACCAGGATAACGGCGAACCAAAACCCGATGCACCGGGTGGTGGGGTGCTGGAGCTACATCCCAATGGATATGGTTTTCTCCGCGACCCAGGAAACAACTATCAGCGGGAGCGGACCGATCCATTTGTTCCCGGTACGATGATTGACAAATTCAACCTCCGTGAGGGCGTTCTCATTCGAGGCATGGTTCAGCAGGGCCGCGGCAAACAGGGGCCGCGCATCAAGGAAATTGAGACTGTTAACGGCATGACACCCGAGGAGTACGGGGAGGTCAAGAATTTCGATCAACTCACTCCGATTAATCCCGAACACTGGCTGCGTCTTGAGACAGGCCATGAACCTCTGACGACGCGCGTCATGGATCTGCTCACTCCGCTCGGTAAGGGCCAGCGTGCGTTAATCGTCGCCCCGCCGCGGAGCGGCAAAACAGTCATGCTGCAGCACATTAGCCAGGCCATTACCGCTAATCACCCTGATGTGACACTGGTAGTGCTGTTGGTTGATGAGCGACCTGAAGAAGTGACCGATATGAAGCGTGCTGTGGATGGTGAGGTTGTGGCCAGTAGTCTCGACCGAGACGTCGAGAGTCATGTGAGGCTATCACAACTCGTGGTCGAACGATGCAAGCGACTGGCCGAGGAGGGTAAAGACGTATTTTTGCTTATGGATTCGATTACGCGGATGGCGAGGGCCTTTAATAAATGGGTCGGCAACACCGGTCGGACTATGAGCGGTGGGGTGGATATTAAAGCGCTCGATATCCCCAAGAAACTGTTTGCGACCGCACGGGTTTTCGAAGAGGGCGGGTCGCTGACTATTGTCGCGACAGCGCTGATCGACACGGGAAGCCGCATGGATGAACTTATCTTCCAGGAATTCAAAGGCACTGGAAATATGGAGTTGGTACTCGATCGAAAATTGGCTGACCGCCGCGTCTGGCCGGCTATCGATATCTCACAAAGTGGCACACGGCGGGAGGAGAAATTACTACCAGCTGACATGCTGCATGCCATTACGATGCTCCGTCGCACCCTCTCGACGATGGATCCGGTGGATGCCATGGAGCAACTCACTCAGAAACTGGGCAAATTCAAGACCAACGACGAGTTCATTGAACTGATCAGCGGCGCGCGGGCGATGGACTAAGCGAGCCATCAACCTGACCTGAAGACTAGGCCATCCGCGATGATTTGCTCGGACTGGACTGATCGCTAATCCTGAATCGCTCGATTTCAAACGGACCGTCAGTGATGGCTTCTGCCACACAAGCGACATTTCTCAGGGAGCGTATGCGATAAGGTTTCTCATCCTGGCATTCGTGATAAATGCGTGCAGAGACCTCCCCGAGCAACCCCAGGCCGAAAAACTGAATTGCTGCTAATCCGGCAACCACTGTAAGCAGCAGCAGCGGATTCCCTGTCATATCGATACCTCCGAGCAGTTTCATGCAAACGGTCGCCAATCCGGATAGACCAGAAACTGCAATGAGCGAGAGGCCGATGCCACCGAAGAGTCGCATGGGTGAGACAGCATGGCGGATCATATATTTCACAGTTACCAGATCAAGTAGCACACGCACAGTACGCCATATCCCGTATTTACTTTCACCGAATTGTCGTGGATGGTGTCGTGTGACCACCTCGACAGAACGAGCTCCCTGCCAGTGAGCAAGGATCGGAATAAAACGATGCATCTCGCCATACAGCGAAAGGTCCAATGCGATCTCGCGGCGCATCGCCTTGAGCGTGCATCCCAGGTCACGGACCGGAAAACCGGTAACGCGACTGATAAGCCAGTTGGCAATCTTTGATGGCAGACGACGACTGAGGAAGGCGTCCTGACGATGCTTTCGCCAGCCGTGAACAAGGTCATAGCCCTCGTGAACTTTTTCCACCAGCATTGGAATATCGGCCGGTTCATTTTGCAGATCGCCATCGAGCGTGACGATACAATCGCCAGTGGCATAGTCGAGACCGGCCCGCATGGCCGCCGTTTGTCCGAAATTTCTGCGAAATTCGATGACCTTTACCCGCCGATCACGCTCGGCAATGGCGACTAGGTGCTGAGATGTTGCATCGGTCGATCCATCGTCGACCATAACAATCTCATATTGCCAGTCAGTTTGTTCCATCACACGGTCGACCGACTGGTAACACAATTCAACGTTATCCTGCTCGTTGTAAAGTGGCACGATGATTGAAACGTCCATGTATGGCGTCCTGCGGTAAAAAGTCAGCGTTGGCAAAATCGACCTGATTGTCACACAAATCGCCTGCCCAGGACCAGACGAATCTGTGTGCCCAAAAATGGTGCGAATGGGCCAACAACGGCCTCAGCCGATTCATCTGGTTCGATCATTGTGTAACCAATGTGGGGTTGCTCCTCTTTCGTATCTCACGAGAAACTGCTCGGTATGCTACAATCCTATCGTTCGGGAGGGTAAGCGAATTGGCTAGCGGCCTCACTGGAAATGAGGTGCCGGGAAACCGGTTGCGGGTTCAAGTCCCGTGCCCTCCGCTCGACAATCTCATCACGCGTGTCATGCTTGGCAAGCATTGGCTGTGATCTGGCCCTCGGAACGTCTTGGTTGCATCTGCTCTGTTCTCTGATAGACTACGAGGATACATCCAGGGGCTGGCTCATGAGAGTGACTTCCATTCTTGCGCTGCTATTAGCAGCTGCTTCCGCTCAAGCGGCGTCATATCAAAAAACGGACGGGACGATCGTTGCCCCGATCCAGATCAGCCCGCTGGCCGGAGGGGATCATGGGTATGCCGGAAATAATCTTGAACCCGGTGGCAATCTTGTCGGCGCCGATCTGCACGACGCACTTCTTGTTGATGCCGACCTCGCCGGTGCTGATTTGACCGGTGCGATCCTCACGGACACCTGGATGGCCGCCGCCGATCTCTCGAATGCTATTCTCTTGGGAGCCAATCTCGACTCGGCCGACATCATGGGTGCCACTGCAGATAACGCAAACTTCCGGGGGGCCGAACTTCGGCTCGTACATGCCCCGGAGAGTTCTTTCCGAGAGGCCGATTTCACCGGGGCATCGCTCGGCTCGCTCGATGGTAGAGATGCCGATTTCTATGGGGCGATGCTTGCCCATGTAACGATGGATATGGCAGGGCTGAATGGTGCGAATTTAAGTCAAGCTTGTCTGACTTGCGCAAACATCACCATGGCGAATTTTCGCGGAGCAAATCTTTGGCAGGCAGACTTTGTCAACGCATATTATTACGAGCCATTTAGACCTGAAGGTGATGTCGACTGGGATGCCATGGGCGTTTTGCGGATGACTTGGCCCGACGTGCCGGAGGTATGCCGCGTGGCGACGGTACCGGAAGGTCGCTCCATGTGGCTCGCTATCCCTGCACTGAGTTGCGCGTTGCTCCGCCGTCGCCGAAGATAAATCCAACCAGCGAGGCAGGAAAGTTCATACAATCCCTGACTGCTCAGTTCCGGGGTAAATGAAAGGCACTTGGCTTTCTTTGTCGACAATCGATGGAGGTTGTGTTTCGGCGGCACGCCTGATAGGTTGCGATATTGCTTTTTTAGTAGCAAACCTCGGGGTTTCATCGCATGAAGCGCCCAACCGCGATTATTAGCGCGATTATTGGATTGCTTGTTTTCTTGTCTTTCTCTAGCGACTCACACGCTCAAGGCACCGCTTCACCCGTCGAATATGTCAATCGAAGCGCGGGAACATACGCGACCAAATATTACTTTAAAAACAGGCGCCTTATTCGCCACGTCACGCAGATCGGCAACGGCTCGATCAGCAGATCCAACCAAGGAGATTCTCTCTATCGAAAAGATCGTCATAGCCTAGCGACTTGGACCATCAGGCATGGCAATTCGATATATAAAATGGATGCGATGGGCAACATCGTGGGCGGGTCCAAACGAATCGGCAACAGGACTTACAACTTGCGAGAAGATGGCAAGCCGGGATCCTATGCAACGCGAGTCGGTAACACGGTGTATCACAGAAAGGCAAATGGCGATATCAAAAGCATGACGATTTACTGGAATAGACCAAAAAAAAAATAAGTGGTGTTCTTTGCTTGAACACCACGGTCAATGTCCCGACCAAAAAATCGCCCGCGATGCCACAATTTGCTCAGATCATCTGAGGAACCATGTATGATTCGGTATGAGTACCTGTGAAAAAATTCAGGCTTTCATTTTCTTGTCGCTTGGATATTGTCTAGAAACACGTTAAACACTGCCCGCGTCCTGAGGGCTAACCATATGAAACACAAAGCAATCGCCCGTGCAGAAAAACACTACGACGCAATTCTGACTGAATGGAAAAAGCTTGGCGTCTGCAAACCTCGAACCCGCGTGATTACGGAAGTGATGCATCGCATGCAAAGAGAAAATTCCTCCAGGTCACCATCTAGAAGCACCGTAGTTCAATGGCTGAAGGATTATCGTACACGCGATTATTACGCGCTTTGCGCCGCCTTGGCCGCAGAACGTGAGCGATTGCTACGGGCAGATGCCCCCTCGGTTCCAGATCAAGACCAACAACACTCTCAATGAATATAAGCCTCTTTTTGGAGATCGCACGCCTCGCAGGAGCCTTCACCGGTTTCTGGCTGGCATTCAACCACACTTCAGATCCAAAACTAGCCTTTCGCTACTTGTCGGTTTGGGTGGTCACCTCAATTGCCGGGATGGCTGCCATTGAAAGCCTCTTGTTTCCGGGGCGGGCCGCTGCTGCATCCGGTTACGCC
>DLCF01000144.1:6918-18256 GCA_002480485.1 Planctomycetaceae bacterium UBA7805 | reverse complement strand
GTTCGGTCAGATCCTGACGGTTTTTTGCACCGGTGCAAAGCGTTCGGCGAGAAAGCATTCAAGTGGAAAATCGAGCGATTCCCCTGTGATTTGTTGCGCGATTACGCGACCGGTCAATGGGGAGGCCACCACACCGGTACGAAACCCGCCAGTGGCATTCATGTAACCGGCAACTCCCTCCATCGGACCGAGGATGGGCAGTTCATCTTGTGTTCCCGGACGCAAACCGGACCAAACGCGTTTGATTCCCACTTCTCGCAGGCAGGGTAATGTTCGCACGGCCGCACTCACGAGGTGCGTGATCGATTCTGGAGTGACTGACACATCGAATCCCGCATTCTCGGTGGTACTACCGATGAGCACCTCACCATGTTTTTTTTGCAAGATGTAGCATCCTGAATTACTCAAGCAGGCATTTAAAATATGCGGCACCGATTGCGTCAGTACGATTTGTCCTCTAACCGGAAAGATGGGAAGACGTAAATCAGCCGTGCTTGCCAAAGTTCCGGCCCAGGCCCCCGCAGCGTTCACTACCATGTCGCTGAAAAGTTGTTCGTCTTCGAATTCAATGCCTACAATCCTTTCACCGGAGCGACACAGTTTGGCGACGCGGGTTTCATGCCGAAATCTCGCCCCAAGGTTAATTGCTGCCCGTTTATAACCCTCGGCCAGCCACATCGGATTCACCTGGTGTTCTTCAGCAAGGCGAGCCGCTCCGAGCAAGTCGTTTGTCAGACAAGGCTCAACTTCCCTTGCTTCGGTCGGACTTAGGATCTGTGGTCGAACCTCCGGGGGCATACGATCCACAATGAGGTGCCCGAATTGTTTTTCTTCCTCTGTGAAAAAGAGAAACATCAACCCCGCACCGGGTTCATATTCAATGTCCATGCCCCCGAACTCGTTAAGTTCCTGGGCAAGCTCAGGAAAGTAACTATTGCTCTGTGTGAGAAAGTCGCGAAATGAAGTGGGCAGCAGAAGAGCGTCATTCAAACCCTCGGATGGGGAGTGAGATTGATGATGAATGATTCCGCAGCCCATGCCGACCGCCTCTCCAACAGGCCAGAGACCGCCAGCAGATGCAGACGTTGCACGGCCTGGGAGCGTTTTGTCGACTAACAATACATCGACCGATCGACGCGCCAGTTCAAAGGCCACCGCCGAGCCTATCACTCCGCCACCCACGACAATGACTTCTGCAGATCTGTTCATAGTACTAGGAGGATTCAGATGACTCCGCGATGAAAGATTCATTAAGCAGGTCTGACATGTTTATTGGGCTGATTGGCGGGCGCACACGCAAGTTCCCAATTTCCGCGACTGATTTCCCTTCTTTTTTCGCAATCATGCGCGAGACGGTTGGCCAGCACATTTTTCCTTGACAGGGCCCCATTCCAATTCGGGTAATCACTTTCAGAGTGCTGATATTCGTGCCACCAAACTGAATGCCATCCTCCATTTCTTTGCGTGAAATCTCCTCACATCGACAGATCGTTGTGTCCGGGCACGCTAAATCAAGCAGTCCGGGACGAATCTGGTAGATGCGATCGAGGGCCATACGAAACGTTTGCGATTTGCGGAGCCGTCTGGTCAGAGGAGTTATTTGTTGCTTGTAAGCCTTGTCAGTCAGATCACCCAACGCATGGGATGCTGTCAAACCGGCCACCGCACCCTCTAACTCAGCGACCATTGCCCCGGCCACACCCCCACCGTCACCGGCGACGCGAATTCCAGAAGCGCTTGTGCTAAGCCGCTGATCGAGCCGAGGGATCCACCCCCCCAACAATTCTTGATATTCCATCTCGCACCGAGTCATTTGCGTTAACTCGGTTCGGGGAATAAATCCATAGCCGACACACAGCGTGTCCACATCGACGGTCGAAAAATTGCCGCATGGTTTTCCCGCGGAATCACACGCGGAAATCGTCACCCGTTCAAGCGATCCTGCACCGTCTGCCCGAGTAACGACATGGCCCCAGTGCAAAGGGATCCGTGCCTTGCGCAATTGCTTAAAATAGTACCGACCTTGAAGGAGCAATTTTGGGTTGGACAATAGCGCTGGCAAGTGAGTTAGGGCGTCCCGGCGACGGGCGGTTTCCACGACCCCCACCACGTTTCCACCTGCAGCATGCAGAAGGGCAGCAACGACCAACAGGAAAGGACCACTACCGGCAATCAAGATTCGATTACCGGGCAACACCTTCATTCCCTTGAGCATCGATTGGGCTCCACCGGGCGTCATTACTCCGGGCAAAGTCCATCCTGGAAAGGGCGCTACATACTCGTAGGCTCCAGTGGCAAGGATGACCTGCTGTGCCGTGATGATCTGCCATCCTTCCCGCATGCGTACCGCGAGTTTTCGATCCGGAAAATATCCCCAGACACTTGTCTGAGGAAGCCACTCGATTTGTTCTTTTAGTGACTCAAGTTCATCGATTAAGCGTTTGCCATGTGCGGCGTTCGTGTCAGTTGGCACTGAAAGACCACTAAGGGCGGCTGGTGACTGTCGGTAAATCTGCCCACCGATAGCATGGTTTTCATCAATTAACGTAACCTTTGAACCTGCGCGGCAAGCAGCTATTGCCGCAGCCATGCCCGCTGGGCCTGCACCGACAATCACAAGATCTCGCTGCATCATGGGCATGGCTCCATGGACTGAGAGGTTTGACTTTTTATTTTAAGTCCATCGGCCACTGAAAATTGACATGCCCGCTGATTGGTCGCACCATTGATTTCGACAAGACAATCGAAACAGATCCCCATGTTGCAAAACAGTCCCCGCGGCTCTCCTCGGCGGTCTGTCTCTCGCAGCATTCGCACGCCGCTGGCCAGCACTGCTGCGGCAATTGTTTCACCCTCGAATGCTTCAATGAGTTGTCCGTCAAACGTGAAGGTGACCGGTGTGCCCCGATCTCCCTTCATACGGCGCCCGAAGCCGCGTGATTTTGCGGGGTCATCGTTCGGGGGATTCAGTGGATCGGCTTTTGCATCAACGTCGTTCATCGCGTCCATGACTTTCTTGATAGAGATCTGAAATCGAAAGAAGCCGTGGCAGGCAGACGCTGGTTCATGCACGTCGGATATCCCAGAACTGCCCAAATGCACAGGATTCTATTATACCGGTATACTTACCCTCCTAAATGAAGCCGAGGCGCTGCGACGTAAGCATTGGATAAAAACCGCATGTCTGGCAGATCCGATCCCAAAATTGTTTTGCCTTAATTACTATAACAAAACCAAAAAAATTCAATCGACTGTTAATCCCTGAATCAGAATCGGCAGGCGTTGTTCACACACGCTTAAAAGTCGCTTACTGGCCTTGCGAGAGGTGTAAAAATTAGAATTGCGATGACATTTTTGGGTTCAGGCACTAAGCCACAATTCGTAGGTCGCACCCCACGATGCCGGACTTGCAGGACTAATCGCCCTAGTTTAGTCCACGATGCGGATGCACTCGCCGTTTATTGTTTATTCAACTCTTCAATAACAGCATCCGTGATATCAACGAGGGGATCGGCATAAAATACGACACGTCCCATGCTTTGATCCAACACTACGCTATAACCTCCCTCGGTGCACAACTTGATGATAATGGGTTGCAATTCCACCATAAATTCCTGCATCTGTTCCATTTGCCGATTCTTTAACTTTGCCTGACTTCGCTGTCTTGTCTGCATTAAGCGAGACTGCATTTGTTTTTGCATGAGTTGTAAATTTTTTGCTTGTTCAGGTGTTGGGCTGTCGCCAAATTCTTCGCGCTTGGATTTGATGTCTTCCTGGAGGAGTTTTTGTTGTCGCACAAGATCAGACTCCAAAGCTGCGCGTTCCTTCATTAGAACCTCCCCAGCTTGAACATCTCGTCCCGTCTCTTTAGCGATTTCATCCAGTCGAATGATTGCAACCGATTCATTGTTCGAATTACTCGCGTACCATACGAAGAGCACGGCAACTACAATGATTCCAACTAAAATCCACTCGACGCTATCAGGTTTGCGTTGCATATCGTCCCCCGTTTTAAAATCTTGTTTTGCCACCCACGCGGATTGCCCATCCAGATCTGTTCATTTGATCGGTTCTCTGAGTCGTTCCGAGCACCCTAGTGACGAGTGCGCGATCACACGACACGCGGCATTCTAATGGGGCGAGGTTCGGCATGCCAGATTGTCTTGTCGGGCATATTTCAGATAACACGCTATGTAAGCTCAACTACGCCGCGACATCAGGCCAAGATCGCACCGAAATGCCACGATGGCCATCGCGGTATCCACGGGGAAATCGTCAAAATTCCCTTTGATCCGTGTGGCTATAAATCCGACGCAAGTCAAAACAAGCATGGCAAAGCAGGTTGGAATGTTGGAAAATTGACTTATAATAGAAAATGCACACCGCAGGCCTTCTAGGCCTTCCTTTCCTCCCTCCTCCATTTTTGTTTTGAGCCGGATCTGGTATGGCGGTCTCACCATCTGCATCACGTTTTGTTACGACTGGAATCGTCAGTCTGCTCATACTGGTAACCGCCCGCGCCGCGGCTATCGAGGATTCCAATGCGGGCAAGGCGAAAAAGCAACCACCTTGGTCTCGGAAAGATGTCATTCGTCATTGTAGTCCGCGGACGGTCGACATCGAAATTCTAGGCCATGATGCGGAGGGCAAATGGATCTCGCACGCAGCCGGCACCATCTTGCATGAGGATGGATATATTTTGACGTGTGAGCATGTGACCCATCCGGGTGATTCCCAGAAAATTATTTTATCCGACGGGACGGCTTATCCTTACAAAGTACTTGCCCGTGCGGGCGGCAGTTATGATACCGCCATTTTGAAAGTTGAACCGAAAGAAAAGCTACCGATGGTCCGTTTAGGACACAGTGATTCGGTGAAGCCTGGCGCGAAAGCAACGGTAATCGGAAATCCATCCGGAAGGCGGCATTCGGTGAAACATGGCATCATTGATCGTGTGGCCTGCGGAGGTGGGACACAAATCCAGATATCGAAGGCGGACATCGGCCCGGGAAATTCAGGGGGACCTGTCTTCAATGATCGGGGAGAGCAGATTGCCCATGTTCATGTAAAGATCTGGACCGCCCACAATATTTCCCGGCATATTAGGGTGGATCATGTTCGCGATGCGTTCGCCAAGGTATTTATGGATGAGAATCGTTATCCACAGCGTTTGGGGCTCCAAGTGGATTGCCAAGGGGATAAAGCTACGGTCTTGGCCGTGAAGTCGGGGTCGGCCGCCGCCGAGGCGGGTATTCGACCGGGTGATGTAATCGAATCACTCGACGATATGCGTATCTCGGAGGGAGTCCACTTTGGCCTGGCACTGATGGACCGAGTGAATTCGGCTCCTGTTAGTCTAGGTATACGTCGAGGTGATCAGAGCCTCACCAAGCAACTCACGCCACAATCAAGAACGCCCGCAGCTCCCTAGCTCATAGCGCGATCCACCCCGCAAGCAACAGGTTAGCTTGCGGATTTCTTTACCGACCCTTCTTTTCTGTTTCGATCCTGCATTTTTTTAAGCGAACGAAGCACCGCACGTGTATCCGCGGCCGCATGCGCTGGCCGGGGATTTGTGTCGGTGAAAACTTTTAGAACCTCTGGCGTCTCGATCAGAATATCCGACTCATCGATGGCCCCATCCGCGGTGGTAACCGCAGCATGGTCAAGCTTCAGGTGCTCCGCAAAGAAGGCGTAGACTGCCGCACGTTTCGTGTGGTTGTAGTCATGATGCTGCTTCGGGAAGTGCGCATTTTCAACAGCTTGCTCCTCGTTATAAAACTTGAAGATACTTCGGATGTAGGGCATTTCAATATTAGGCGTATGCTGTGTCCAGTCGGCACCGCACGAGACCAGCAAGAGTGGCCGCGGCGCGCATAGCGCAGCAATCTCAGCATTGTTAGTGTTGTGCTCCGGACTTTTATGAATCGGTAAGCCACTCTCGCATTTGCAACCGCCATAGTAATTTGCTGCGACCATCACCACTGGCGCTGACGCAGCAACCCGCTCGTCGAGTGCTGCCAGAAGAAAAGTCTGCGTGCCACCGCCGGATGCCCCGGTAACTCCGATCCGCTCTGCATCGACCGACGGAAGGCTGCAGAGAAAATCGATGGCCCGCATACTATTGAGAATCTGCATCGTGAGTGCAGCGCTCTGCTGGTGTCCCATCTGTGTACTCTCGCCTCGGCCCACCATATCATAAGCAAAGACTACTGCTCCCATTCGGGCAAGTGTAGCGCAGCGAATTTGATGAGCGGCCCGAAATCTTCCATCCGCGAAATGTCCATGCGGGCAGAGAATGCCCGCATGCTTGCCGGTTTTTTCGCGCGGCATGTAAAGGTTGCCGGTCACAAAAAAACCTGGAACGCTTTCAAAGGCCACATTCTGTACCGTATATCCATGGTATTCCCGTTGTGGCCCGAAAATGGGTCGGAGCGGACTCGGGGCAGGGAGGGGATCCAGATTGGCACCCCGCAAAATACTCTGTTTCAAATGCTTTGCTCGCGCCTGCCACTGGGAGAGGTTGCTATAGGTTTTTGCGTAAGCCGCTAGGTCTCTTTGGCCTTGGGCCTTCGACACATGCAAAGAGTGGGGTTCCACCTCCTCGGCCACGATCGCCACAACGAAAATCAAGAACAAAGCAATAAAGGCGGGTAAAGAATTTATGCGGACCATTTTTGGATAACCAAATAAAGAAACGAAATCACTGATGCAATTCTTAAACATTTTCACAAGAATGCAAAGGCCTTTATAAGCGAAGTCGTCGGTTTCACGCGGCATGATCGAACTACCGACCCTTTGACTATATTTCCCGCACAACGAAGGAGTTAATCTTTTGAAATCGATCGACATCCGACGTGAACTCCGATCCAAACCCCCATTAGTCCGAGTACAACTGATCCGACTGCACTGAGCAGCGCAGTGATCCATTCGCCACCTTGTACCATTTGTACTGTTAGTAAGCTTAACGCGCTGAAGGTGGTATACCCGCCGAGAAATCCGGTTATCAAAAGAGCAGAGGCCAATTGCAGCGCGGTGTCGTAACGCAGAATATCAACCGCCGGCAACGTGGGATCTCCCTCGGGCCACCACGGCTGACCTTTGAGGTTCGCGGACTGTGGCAGTTTGGTGAGTCGGCTGCCCCCGCGACGGTTTAATGAACCTTCCAGTCTGCCAAAAACGAAGCCAATCAGAAGCGAACCACTCACGTTCACAATTCCCAATGCGAGAAATACGGGTAGCCCAAAAAAACCGTGCATTAAAGCCATCATGCTGTCTCTAGCTAAAGCACCGAAACCACCGCCTAGCGCGATACAGATTAGAATCGCAAGTGAGTGCATCATGCGAGGGTCCCCCCAGCCACAAGCCCGCCCCATGCTGCCAGGGTGGCGAGCAACAGACTGCCAGTGATATTGAAGAGCATCTGACCAGGATGCTGGTACATCAGGAAAAGGTTGTCCAGGCTAAATGTGCTAAAGGTCGTGTAACCACCGCAGAATCCCGTTACAAAAAGGGCAAGGCCCATCTGAATGTCTTGGGTAGCCTGAAAATGCTGGATCAGCGTAGCGTGGTTTGCCTGGTTGAGAAGCTGGAGGCCCTGCAGCACGCCGAAGACGGTTCCAATTAGAAAACTTCCGAGAATGTTAACGCAAAAAATCGCTATCCATCCGGGTAGCGGTATCCATCGCTCGGCAGCTTTTTGGCAACCGAAACGAGCAACCGCACCCAAACCGCCACCAAGCATCACTAGCAACAGGCTTGCAAAAATTACCATGATTAGATCAGCCCTCCTGCTCGCTTGTCGTTAACAAGCAATTTTGGGCCAACAGAGTCCCAAACAATTCGGAGCCTGGCTGCCCGTCAGATGCGTTAATGTCATTGAACGGAAGCACTAGAAAAATAGGCGTACGAGATTTCCATGGGCGATCGAAGTATCCTCGGCACTGCATCGGCGCATGGCCCCGGCAGGGACAACGGCGTAAAATCTGCTACAATTCTCCTGCATTGAACGAGCGATGCAAAGCCCCGCAGACTCTGCTCACGGGTTTGGCCCATCTCCGTTAGCTTTAATCGTTTCATAAACCACTCACCGCCCCACGAATGTCAGAAGATCAATCCGAAATTCTACAGTTTGATCGACAGCTAAAGTTGGCTGATTCGACGCTGGTGCTTGCCTTTAGCGGGTGGATGGACGGCGGTGACGTTTCCACCGGAACGGTCATGCGACTGGTTGACCTGTTGGAAGCCGAATCGGTAGCGACGTTGGATCCGGAACCGTTCTACATTTATAACGTGCCGGGGCCGATGGAAGTCGCTGAAATTTTTCGCCCTCATATCGAAATTGAAAATGGCCTGATTCAAAGTCTCCAGATGCCGACCAACACGTTTTATTGTCATGAAGGAGCAAAACTTTGCTTTTTTGTCGGCAAAGAACCTCATTTGCACTGGCGGAGTTTCGGGGAATCACTCTTCTCATTTGTAAGAAGTGTAGGAGTCAGTCGAATTTTATTTGTCGGTTCCTTCGGGGGGGCCGTGCCGCACACGCGGGAGCCGCGGCTCTACGTCACGTGTAGCGATGCGGAGTCTTTGGAGGAGATGGAAAAATACGGGGTCAAACGGAGTGGCTATCAAGGTCCCGGTTCTTTCACGAGCTATCTGATGACCCAGGCAAGTCGGGAGCATTTGAAAATGACATCCCTGGTGGCTGAAATACCGGGCTACTTACACGGCACCAATCCGCTGAGCATTGCTGCGGTCACGCGACGGCTGGCAAAAATTCTCGCGCTCTCGACTGATTTAGACTCCCTCCGTACGATGGCCACCGATTGGGAAATGCAAGTCTCAAGTAAGGTGGAAGAGGATCAAGAGATGGCAGATAAGGTGAGGGAATTGGAGGAGCAGTACGACAACGAGCTGCTTGATGAATCGAATTGAACCCCATAGAACCGGGGGGTTGCTCACCTGATCAAATGCCACAAGTGCCGGCAGTTTTTATTTATTCGGTCTATTTTCCCTAACATGGTTATTTTAAGTTGCCAGAATATCTGGCGGTTCTTAGGGATAGAAACGTATCTTGACCAGATGAGAGTCCATCTGCCGGCCCTTGCCGGTCGATATAATAGTGCTGTCGCAGAGCGGTTTCGGATATGTTGCGCAAGAAATCGGTCTGGTCAGGCAGCTAGCAAGCAGCCAGAATGGCGAGCTGCAGAGATCGTTGACCCATGCCGTTTCCCACCGTCTTATAGTTGCGCCTCACAACGTTTCATTTTCAGGTCGCCGCCGAACGAAGGAGATCATTCGTGCGTCATTCCCTAGCCCGCATCTTAAGTTTGTCCGTGTTTTGCGCGTCTTTCAGTCAAATGCTGACCACCGCCGCTATGGCAGTCATGCCAGCGGCCCAAGTACTTCCTGACACGACGCGAGGTTTTATTTCGATTCCCGATTTTTACCGCATGCAGGATGATTTCGATAAAACCCAGATCGGCCAACTCCTGCTTGATCCGGTAATGGAACCGTTCTCGAAAGATCTCAAAAGGCAATTGAAAGAAAAATGGAGTGACGCCCATGAATCACTCGGGCTCACATGGACAGATTTTGAAAACGTTCCTGGTGGTGAAGTTGCAGCAGCTCGGATTCAACCTAGCGAAAATGAAGCCGCTATGGTGATGATTGTGGATATAACTGGTAAGCGGGCTGAGGCAGATGAGCTGCTTGAGAAAGTTGCTGATCGCATGGCATCGCGAGCGGCCAGCGTTCAGCAAATTCAGAAAGAAAACACATCCCTCACGGTCTACACCGGCACCACCAAGGACGACAAGGGTAAACAAGCAGTATTTTTCTTTGTGCCTAATCACCAACAGCTGGTAGCGGCCGATAACCTAGCAGTCGCCGAGGGTATCTTGCGGCGATTTGGTGGAAACTCAACGGACAGTCTGGCCTCGGTTGCATCTTTTCAGGCAACGATGCAACAGGTTGATACGCAACAAGGTGACCAACGGAGCCATCTCCGCTGGTTTGTCGAACCATTCGGATTCGTCGAGGCCACGCGTGCTGCCAACCCCAATTACCAACCCAAAAAAGGCGTCGATGTGTTCCGCGTGCTGCAGACTCAAGGATTCGACGCAGTGAAGGGTGTGGGCGGGCTAATTAGTTTTGCTAGCGGCGAGCAGGATATACTCCACCGGACGATGGTCTACGCGCCCGCCCTGGTGCGAGCTGCAGGCGACCCCAGCAGTGACAAGTATGATCTGGCAATGCGGATGCTGAATTTTCCAAATAGCGATTCCGAATCCCATCAGCCGCCGGCATGGATTCCGCGGAATCTAGCAGCATATATCAATCTGAATATGGATCTGATTCATGCATTTGAGTATTCCAAGACCCTCGTTAATGCGTTGGCGGATGATGAGATATTTGATGATGTGATCGACAGTCTAAAAAACGATCCAGCTGGACCTCAGGTAGATGTCCGCAAAGATGTGGTTGCAAATCTGGGCGAAAATATCTCAGTGATTTCTGATTACAAATTGCCGATTCAGGCTGACAGCGAGCGGATTCTGCTTGCGGTAGAACTAACTGATGCCGAGCCTGTACGAAGAGCCGTCGACCAAACGATGCGGAATGATCCGAATGCTCAAAAGCGTTTGGTCGGCGATACGGTGGTTTGGGAAATTGTGGAAGAGGAGATTGAGGAACCAGAGCTCGAAATCGAACTCGGTTTTGATGACTTTGAGGTGGAGGAAGAGGAAGAGACCGTGCAGTCTCTGCCGACCTCTGCGGTCACGGTCGCCCATGGGCGTCTGATTTTGAGTTCCCACTTTGACTTTATCGAGCGAGTGCTCACGGATGTGGAACATCGGGAAACGCTTGCCGGTAGCATTGACTACCAGACCGTCAACGCAACCCTTTCGAAACTCGGAGCTTCGACTTCCAGTGTGCAGAGTTTCTCGCGGACTGATGAGGAATTCCGTGGAACCTATGAGCTGTTGAAGCAAGGGAAAATGCCCGAATCCAAGACTCTGGTGGGCCGGATTCTGAATGGGATTCTTGACGAAGATACTGACGATGAGGAACTGCGTGAGCAGCAACTCGATGCTCGGCAACTTCCGGAGTACCAAATGGTTCGACGCTACCTCGGTCCAGCAGGCATGTTTGCGGTGAGCCACGAGGATGGCTGGTCCATCACTGGATGTTTCCTTAGCAAGGAAACACTTCAGGTGGTTCTCAAGGATGTAGGTGGATCGCCTGGCAAGTAGTCAGCCTTTTATGGTCCGAGAGACTGCGTTTTGAACATGGTGGGGCGGTGCGTTGAATTCAGGTTACCGCCCCGCCACATCGG
>DLCF01000144.1:1586-6628 GCA_002480485.1 Planctomycetaceae bacterium UBA7805 | reverse complement strand
GCGTTGAATTCAGGTTCCCGCCCCGCCACATCGGTTTCAACGTCTGCCTACCTTTGGGCCCACATCGACCCTGGCCCAAAACGGGTGCATGCGATCTCCACGCGTGCGAGCATCTTCAAGCATGGCCTCGAGACTTGGTTTCGTATCGCGTACGTCAGGATAACCGTTGACCGAGACGCGCAGACGTTTATTAAAATCGATCAGTTCCGGGCTCAACCAGACGGTTGTTGGCGCGCGGCCCGAGGAAACTCGGACCGTGGTTCCCGTATCGGTGCTTCTGATCGAACCACTCACTTTCATCGTCTTTACCCGCCGGGGAGGCCATTGGCTCGGATCCGCCACAAGGTGGGAGGGCATTTGATTGATTTCAACCCACCAGAAATAGTTATCGAAAGAACGGATCGTATGGCAGACAAATTCTTTGCGGAAAAAATCACGGGCGTGGTACTTCATCCAGTCAAAGATTCTTAATATCTCATCCATGAAGTGTTCCTGGCCGCGTCCCTGATAGTTGACGACCGTTGCGTCGTATCCCGTGTGCCGAAGATAACGATTGAACTGATACGCATTTTTTGCCATCTTATTGCCATCGAGTTCGCCACCGACAAAATAAAATGGTACGTACTTAGCGTTCTTCCAGTACAGTGCGTTGTAGCTGTATTGCGCGTGGTCTGCAGTTGCCACGATCGGAATCACACCCGCCCAGGTGTCCGGATGGGCGAGTCCGATATCCCAGGCGGCATCACCACCACTTCCATGGCCGCTCAGAAAGACACGATCATTGTCGATCGATAAGCGCCGAGAGGCATCGCGAAGACTTTTAAGCACCGCGGCGTGTTCCCGTGCGGTGAACTGATACTTCGACTGTCGCGGTTGTGCCCATCCGGGGGCAATCACGATATACCCGTGTCGCGCGGCTTGTCCGGTCCTTCGGCCCGCGTCATCGGTAACCCCCGCCCACCAGTCGATTTGGTGGCCCGGACTTGTGTCTCTGCTGTGCAAGCTGACGATGGTCGGGTAGCGGCGATAAGGGTCGTATTCCGGGGGCAACTGGACAAGGTAGGGGACATTCTGTTGACCGCGGCCGATTTTTGCCTCGAGTTGATAAAATCCGGGTGTATTTGCGATTGGTTTGGGTAGCTTCATGGGCGGACGCATATGAGAGAGTATTTCCGCCACCCATTGCATTTGTCCGGCCTCCTCGGAACGTATTTGGGCCAAAATGCCTCGGCGTTCGCTCAATACCTCGCTCCGTAAAAAGGCTCGGACCAAGTCGCGCACCCGAAAGAGCGATCGGGCGATCGACAGATTGTCGGTTGCCTCAGCGGCCCCGACGACCCAGCCACTGAGGGCCAGAGCAACTTTTCTCCCCGGTGCAAGACTTTTATCCTGCTCGAGTTGAATAAAACTTGCAACTCGATCAAGCGTGTAGGTATTTACGTCGGAGATGATTTCGTTAACCAGCGGTTTTAACGCATCTGCCTGCTGCTTGTTCTCGACTTTTTGCAGCTCGCGAACGAGCGCTTTTTTTACGATCGCACTTCGCCCGGCTACATCCTTATATTGTTGCAGGATTTCTCGTACCTCGATCAAAGTTGCTCCGGCCACATCCTGATCCGGAAAACGCTCTAAAATCTGCTTCGCCAGTTGGTGTTGTCCCGCCTCGTAACGCTGTCTTATTTCTCGTAATCCACGAGTTGCTTTCAAGTTGCGAATACCCACAGTTTGTCTTTTCCAATCCCGATCCGGAAAGTCGGCTGCTATTTTTTCCAGTTCTTTCTCTGCCGCCGCGTAGCGTTCAGCTTCGAGAAAAAACTGGTAGATGTCCAGTCGACGATCAAGATCGGTGCCATCGATTGCCCGGTTAAGGAGATCGGAAATAAACTCGGCAGATAATGTGCTGGTGGCGTAGCGTTGGTCGATCAGAATTCTCCGTCCATTGCGTAATGTTTGCACACGGAAAAAATCTGGGGTGATCCGCGTAATCCCTTGAATGATTCCGGCGACCCCTTTTTCGGTTTGGATTTCGATCGTACGACGGCCAAAATTGTCCCAACGGGCACTTTGCTCACCGCGGTTGAGCACAGGGCCAAGGGCGATGAGAGCATTTCCTTTTTGTGCCACCGGTTGGTGAGGAATTTCAAATGAAATAGTATCTTGCCCAATGTCAGGCGTCACTTCGCGGATTTGATTGACCGGAACGTAAGTTCTGCGGAGATCGTCATCGATCAAGAGAATGCTGCCACCATCCCCGACGCTTGAAGCGTTCGGATCCACTACCAGGGTACTGATGCGGGCGATTTCCCCATTCATAGTGACCCCGTTTTTCAGTCTTACGTTAGCCCCCGCGGCCTCTGTATCGGTCAAAGCAAAGGCGACCAACGTAGCGACACACCCCCAAACGAGGCGGATAAGAAGTGGCATTCGTTGTGCATTCATAAGGATGGTTTTTTGAATGTTGCGCCCCTGGGATCGTGAGGTTTCAGTATTTTGCCGAATTTCCCGCCAAAAATAAACGTAATTTTTGCGAGACATTGCCCCGCATCCGAGCGGCAGCGTCATTCTCTCTGGGCTAGATCGAAATTCAAATTCTCCACTTCGTCTGGAATCGCTATCGGCTGATTGACAGATTTAGCGCAGATTGCCCAGAATAGCCTCTTTGATGCATATTCCCAGGTACTTCACGTGATTACCCAGAAACTGATTTTTCGTTTACTGCTGCTAGCGGTCTTATTGCCGGTTGCCCTCTCGGTGGTTTTGGGGACCGGGCACTTGCTGCGTTCGATGGATGACCTGCTGTGGGGAAACGTGCTGCTTCGCTTGGCCCTGTTGGGAGGAATCGCTTGGTTGGTGACCCTTGTTCTGCTGCTCTTCGCGTTGGCCGCCCGCGCCGCGTGTCCCTCCGCCAGGCCAGATATTGAAGAAGATTTTCCCACCACGCAGCCGATGGATAAGAGGGAAGACTAACGCTCCGGTTTCAACTGCGTTTTCAACCCGTTTTCTATACTTTTACAATCGCCGGCAAATTCTGGGCAACAGGGCGTTTCCCTTTTATAATAAACGGTGGAACGGTTATTGGCCCTGAAATCCGGAAGGAAGCATTCCTTATGGCTTCTGGTTCGACAGTACCCAGAGATCCCCAAACGGTCTCAAAAAAATCGCAAAGTGGGATTCCCCCGGGGTTCATTGAGAGCCAACTCGAGAAGACCAGTGGAGAAGTGCGGCTTGTCGAAATTAGCACCGCGATTCTTACGATTTGTCTCACCGTCCTGGGCTACTTGTTGGTGCTGGGAATCCTAGAACACTGGATACTCTTAAACGGACTATCTGCTCTGACACGTTCGCTTCTTTTAATTAGTCTGTTCGTTGTGCTCATCCTTTACACACGACGACGCTTACTGCCGTACGTTCGGTACAAGATAAGCCTTGCATACGCTGCGCATACGATTGAGCAGTCAGAGCCAAGATTGAAAAATAGCTTGCTGAATTTTCTTTTTTTGCGGCGCCAGAAAAAAGGCGTTCCGGATGTAGTGTTTCGCGGTTTAGAGCATCAAGCGGCAACTGGTCTGTCACGGGTTTCGCTTGATTTATCGATCGAGCGAAAGCGTTTAACTTTTCTCGGCGGCGCAGTAATTGCCATCATTTTGTTCGGTGCCCTGTACACCATCTTTTCTCCTAAGAGTCTGGCGCCGGCAGTGGGTCGCATGCTTTTTCCGTGGGCCGATATCGACGTGGCGACACGCGTGACGATCCGTGATGTTGAGCCCGGCAGTAAAAATGTCGCAATGCGGTCGAATGTAGAAATTTCAGCAACAGTCAAGGGACTGCGGGATGCTGAATCGGTAACACTGGTTTTTTCTTCTGCCGGTGGCGGTGCCGTGGATCGTCGGTTGCCGATGCAAGCTGCTTCAACCAGTGACCGCTATGATTGCCAGATCACCGAGGCAAATACCGGGATGGTGAATAATCTGACCTACCACATTGAGGCGGGGGATGCGGTCAGCAAATCATATGAATTACAGGTCATGCCCGCACCTAGCTTCCAGGTCACAGAGGTGGAGTACGAGTATCCGGCTTATACGGGACTTGAAAGCCGCAAGGTACAGGGTGTAGGCGACCTACGGGCAATCGAAGGTACGCGTGCAAGAATCCACGCTGAAGCAACAGATGAGATAGAGGTTGCCACCCTCCACCTTCAGCCGGGCGTGGAAATCGAGGAAGAAATTTCCGAGCGGATGAACGCCAACGGCAATCGCGCTGAGTGCCAATTGATGTTGGGCCGAAAAACGCTTGCTGGCGACTCCACTGCCGAGTATGTGTCCTACCGCTTGTCCCTAAAAACTGCGTCGGGAGAAACCAATCCGAGTCAAATTCGACATCAAATTTCAGTTCTCCGTGATGAAGCGCCGATTGTCGAAATTCTGATGCCCCAGCAAGCAACGCTTGAGTTACGCGAGGATGACAGCCTTACTTTTGAAGTCCGCGGACGGGATCCGGACTTCCGGCTAACCGACCTATGGCTGGAAGGACATGCGGGGGATCGGGAACCTCTAAAAATTGATCTGCTCGGACGCAGCAAACGAGCAGGTGAGCCGTTGCGTGTCGTGCATCGCGAATCAACCAAGTTTGTCCCCCGAGACTGGGATCTGAAGGCCGGTGAAACTATTTCGATATTTGCCGTAGCCATTGATAACAAACAACCCGCTGCCAATCGCAGTGAGACTGCCAGTGTGCAGGTAAGCATTTTGCCCCCGCTCTCCGGAAACCGCCCCCCGAAGCCCAAGTCCGCTGTCGATCAAGATCAAAATATGACACGCGACACGGAACAAGAAGAACCGTCGCCAGGGCAGTCCGGGGAAGGCGGATCTGATCAAGCAAAGGATGGTACCGCTGAGCAGTCGGAGGATAACTCGTCAGACGCCGAAAGTGATGCCAGCGGGAATGCGAGTGGGCAGGAGCAGGCGGGTAATAACTCGTCGGACGCCGAAAGTGATGCCAGCGGGAATGCGAGTGGGCAGGAGCAGGCGGGTAATAAATCGTCG